>NZ_JBFUMR010000010.1:0-177498 GCF_054049275.1 Nocardioides sp. P5_E3 | reverse complement strand
CGACGGCACCGAGGTCGGCGGCACCCAGCGTGGCCTCCGCGGCCGCTGGGTCGAGCTCCGGCACCGCCGTCGCCGGCCCTCGACCGACGCCGAGTCGCCGGGCGAGCACGAGGACGCGGTCGAGGACCCCTCGGCCGACTCGGCTGCCGCTGGCGGTGCCTGAGCGACATTCCCAGCCTGCGGAACGTGGGTGGGCCACCGCTCCCGACATACCGACGGCCCGCCCGAGCTGAGCTCGAGCGGGCCGGCGAAGTGGATCAGTGGACCAGCTGGATCAGTCGCCCCGCATGATCGCGAGGATCCGGAGCAGGTTGGTGTAGATCCAGACCAGGCTCACGGTGAGGCCGAAGGCCGCACGCCACGACTCGCGCTCGGGAAGGCCGGCGGCGACGCCGTTCTCCACGAAGTCGAAGTCGAGGATCAGCATGAAGATTCCGAACACCAGGCCGGCGAGCGCGAACACCAGGCCCAGCATGCCGTTGCCGTAGAGGCCGGTGTTGATGCCGAAGAAGCTCAGCACCAGCGACAGCAGGCCGAGGCCCACCATGCCGAACATGCCGGCGATGACGAACGTGCGGAACTTGTTGCCGACCTTGATCTCGAAGAACTTGTAGGCGGCGAGCGTCCCGATGAAGGCGGCGAAGGTGCCGAGCACGGCCTGGATGACGATGCCCTCGAACTGCGCCTCGAACACCTTGCTGATCGCACCGAGGGCCACGCCCTCCGCGGCCGCGAAGGCCAGGACCAGCGCAGGGCTGATGACGCGCTTGAAGGAGTTCGCCAGCGACAGCAGGAACGCTCCACCGGCACCGAGCATCGACAGGGTGAGCGCCCTGCTGTAGGCGTCCTGGTCGACACCGCTGACGTCCACGACGTCACCGATCCACCACCACGTGGCGGCGGCGGTCAGGAACACGAGGAAGATCGAGATGGCTGTCTTCTGGACGACCGAGTCGACCGTCATCCGGCCCTGGTCGACCTGGCCGGGCGTGCCGGTGCCCCAGGTCGAGGGGTCGGTGCCGGCGTCGCCGTAACCGGGGTAGGACGAGCCGCCGGCGGCGTAGGTCTGGTTGCCGTAGGAGTTGGAGGAGGCTCGGTTGAACTCCTCGGAACGGGCGAAGACGGGGTTGTTGCTTTTCATGGTCTCTCCTTGGAGGCCGCCTCCGGAGGTTCCGGAGGGTCGACGTCGTCGCGGTGACGACGCCTGTCGTGTCACCTCACTCTAGCCGGGGTGACATGGGTTCAAACGTGGGCGGAGGGCGCGCTGTTCCCGTCACAGCAACTTCTCAGGATGCGCCCCGCAGCTCGCATCCGACCAGCTCCTCGCCGCGGCAGCGGTCCTCGCCGCGCCCGCCGACGACCCGGTCCCGCCCCTTGCCGCCCAGCAGCACGTCGTCGGCGTACGACCCGATGAGGACGTCGTCGCCCCCGCGGCCGCGTGCGGTGTACGCCGCCCCGCCCCCGACGCGGTCGTCCCCCGGGGTGCCGAGGTAGGTCCACCGTCCGGCGTTGTGCGGCATGGTGACCTGCTCCGCCGACGACACGACGGCCCGGGTGCGGCGGCCGTTCGCGTGGCGCACGCGGAACAGCTCCGCGCGGTGGTCGAGGACTCCGCGCGTGCGGCCGAAGCTGCGGAGCACGGCGAGCGAGACGTGGTCGCGGCCATCTCCACCGGTGACGGTGTGCCGGCCTCCCGACAGGTAGACCTCGACCTCGTCGCGCCCCGGACCGGCGTCGATGGTCGTCGCGCCGCCCGACTTGCGCACGTGGTCCGCACCCTCGCCGCCCAGCAGCGTGTCCGTGCCGCCCGTGGAGTCGACGAAGTCCGCGCCCGGGCCGCCGTCGAAGTGGTCGTCGGCGTCCTCACCGGGAGTCGGGGAGTACTCGTCCCACGCATTCATGACGAGGTCGTCCCCACCCCGGCCCTCGATCCAGTCCCCTCCACCCTGGCCGACCAGGTGGTCGTTGCCCTCGGTGCCGAGGATCCGGTCGGCGTGCACCGAGCCGAGCACCTCCACCGCAGGACCTTCGGAGCTCGCCGGCGCCGGTACGACGACGACGTCCGTGCCCTCGCCGACCGCGGTGCCGGCGACGAGGTCGAGCGTGACGCCGGCGGCCGCGTCGGTCAGGTCGAGGGTGTCGGCCGAGTTGTAGTCCCCGGCGACGACGGTGTTGGCGCCGAGGTCGACGAGGTCGTCGCCTGGCCCGGGCACGAGCGTGTCCCCGACCGGCGAGGGCGCGTCCTCGAACTGCGGCACGAGCCCGTTGTCGCCGCCGAAGAGACGGTCCGAGCCCGGGCCGCCGATCACGACGTCGGCGCCCGCGTCGCCGCACAGGACGTCGTTCCCCCCACCGCCGTCGATGGTGTCCTGGCCGGCGAGACCGGCGATCACGTCGTCCCCGGGCGTCCCGGTGAGCTCGTCGTCCCGGTCGGTCCCCACGATGGTGGCCGCGCGCCCGTCACAGGTGGCGCCGGCCGCGTGGCCGCTCGCCGCTCCAGGCGCGAGTGCGGCCGCCACCAGGCACGCGACCCCGGCCAGTCGTCGTACGCGCATCGTCGTCCCCCTTGCTCGATAGTGCCCCGGCTGGGGTTCGAACCCAGACTGTGCGGTTTTTAAGACCGCTTCCTCTACCGGTTGGGATACCGGGGCAGCGACCTGGGAGCCAGGTCAGAGGTACGTCTTGCGAGCGTAGACGGCGTGCGCGCCCGCCGCGCGGTCGAGGAAGAGCAGCCCGTCGCAGTGGTCGATCTCGTGCTGCAGCGCCCGCGCCTCGAAGGCCTCCGCCTCGATCTCGACCTCCTCGCCGGTGCCGGGCAGCTGGCCGCGTACGACGACGCGGCTGGGGCGCTTCACGTCACCGGTGAAGTCGGGGACCGACATGCAGCCCTCGCGCGCCTTCTCGTTGCGGCTGCCGGAGACGACCTCGGCGTTGCACAGCACGAAGGTGCCGTGGTGGTCGCGGGTCTTGGGGTGCTCGGACACGTCGACGCAGAACACCTTGGCGCCCACCCCGACCTGCGGCGCGGCGAGCCCGACGCAGCCCGGCGAGACGCGCATGGTGGCGACGAGGTCGGCGGCGAGGCGTACGACGTCGGGCGAGGTCGGGTCGACCGTCTGGCCGGGCGTCGACAGGACGGCGGCAGGGGCGCGGACGACCTCGCGCAGCTCCCCGGCCATGCCGAGGTCGGTCTCGGTCCACTCCAGGACCCGGGGGTTGAGGCTCATCCGGGCGCGCTCAGAGCTCGTCGGTCTCGGCGGCGCGCAGCGTGACCCCGACGCCGAGGTCGGCCGCGACGCGGGACAGCTCGCCCTCGACGGCGGCCACGTCGGCCCCGGCCGGCAGGTCGACCTCGGCGACGAGCAGGTAGAGGTCGCCGGCCAGGCGGGTGGTGAGGTCGGTGATGTTGCCGCCGACCCCCGCGATCACCCCGACGACCGCGGACACGATGCCGGGGCGGTCGCCGCCGTGGACCGACAGCACCCACGCTGTCGCGTCGCCGGCCTCCGAGCGCCCGGCAGGCACCTCGCGGACGGTCACGGTGAGGCTGCCGTCGGCGGTGAGCGGCGCCAGGGCCTGCTCGATCTCGGCATCGGCGGCCGAGCCCTCGCACACCAGCATCATCGCGAAGTGACCGCGCAGCAGGGTCATCGTCGAGTCCTCGAGGTTGAGGCCCAGCCCGGCGAGCTTGTCGGTGGTCTCGGCGATGATGCCGGGGCGGTCGTGGCCGAGGACGGTGATGGCGTGGAGGGTCACCGGATCATTCTGTCAGCGCCCTCGCGCGCACGAAGACGTCGTCCGTCATCTCCCGCGTCAGCCGTCGGGTGTACGTGTTGTGCGGCGACGGGTGGTAGCAGCCGACCAGCGTGACGTCCCCCAGGGCGACCTCCGCACCGTGGCCGAACTTCGGCCGCGTCGACGGCGCGGGCGCCCCCGCGGCKACCAGCGAGCGCACGGCGCCGTCCCAGCCGAACGAGCCGAGCGCGACGACGACCCGCACCGTCGGCAGCAGGGCCAGCTCCGCGGCGATCCACGGGGCACACGTGTCGCGCTCGACCGCGGTGGGCTTGTTCTCGGGCGGGGCACAGCGCACGGTCGCGACCATCCGCGCGTCGACGAGGCGCTGGCCGTCGCCGGCGTGCTGGCTGGTCTCCTGCACCGCCCAGCCGGTGCGGTGCAGGCTGGCGAAGAGCCAGTCGGCGCTCGGGTCGCCGGTGAAGATCCGCCCGGTGCGGTTGCCGCCGTTGGCGGCGGGGGCCAGCCCGACGATCAGCAGCGAGGGCTCGGGGTCGCCCCAGCCGGAGATCGGGCGCCCCCAGTAGGGCTGGTCGGCGAACGACGCCCGCTTCTCGACCGCGACGCCCTCGCGCCACGCCACCAGCCGGGGGCACGCCGCGCACACGCTCACCCGGGCGTCGAGCTCGGCCAGCGGCACGTCGGGCGCGAGTCGTCGTACGTCGTCGGCGTCGCGCGCGACCGGGGTCTCCGCGGCCGCCGGGTCGTCGGGCCAGCCGGTGCCGGGAGCGACTGGGCTGGTGAAGGCGCCTCCCACGACCGGGTGCGGGAGGAGGACCGGTTCGCTCATCGGGCGATCGCGGCGGCCATGCCGTGCAGGATGTCGGCCTCGGAGACCACGTGCTCGATCACCGGTACCCGGTCGAGGATGCGGCTCCAGATGAGGGCGCCCGCGCCGATGACGTCGGCACGTCCGGGGTGCATGTAGGGCAGCGCGCGCCGCTCCTCGACCGTCAGCGCGAGCAGGTCGTCGACGAAGGACGCGGTGGCGGCGTTGGGCAGCACGGCCTGGTCGAAGACCTCGCGGTCGTAGGAAGCCAGGCCCAGGACCCCGCACGCGATCGTCTTGATCGTGCCGGAGGTGCCGATGACGGTGCGGGCGCGGTCGACCGGGATCCCGGAGTCGTCGAGGTGGCGGTCGATGTCGGCCACGCACGCCGCGACCTCCTCCGCGGTCGGCGGGTCGGTGTGGAGGTGACGCTCGTGGAGGCGGACGGACCCGATGTCCATCGACACCGCCTGCCGGTCGCCGCCCTGCCCGAGCACCAGCTCGGTGGACCCGCCGCCGATGTCGACGACGAGCACCGGCTCGGGCGGCATCGGGACCTGTGCGGCGATCGCGCCGGCGTAGACCAGCGCGGCCTCCTCGTCGCCGGACAGCACCTCCGGCTCGATGCCCAGGCGACGGCGTACGCCCTCGGCGAAGACGGCTGCGTTGCTCGCGTCACGGGTCGCCGACGTCGCGCAGAAGCGGACCCGCTCGGGCAGGACGCCGTGGTCGCGGAGCATCCCGGCCAGCTCGTCGATCGCCGCGAAGGTGCGCTCCAGCGCCTCGTCGGCCAGCACGCCCGTGCGGTCGACGCCCTGCCCGAGGCGTACGACGCGGGAGTCCCGCAGCGCCACGTCGAGCTGCCCGTCGTAGCGCACGGTGCCGATGAGCAGCTTGATCGAGTTGGTCCCGCAGTCGATGGCCGCGACGGTCGCCTCGGGGTTGCTCATCGGGTCATGGTGCAGGCGGCTGCTCGACGCACGGCCCCGACGCCCACCAGTCGCCGAGCCGGTCGAGGACCTCGTCGCCGAGCGGGTTGACCCCGCGCCCCATGGCGAGCGACTGGCCGGCGAGGACGTGGAGGCACTTGACCCGGTCGGGCATGCCGCCGGCGCTGATGCCGTCGATCTCGGGGACGTCGAGCCCGGCCCGCTCCCCCACCTCGGCGCGGAACTCGAGGTAGCGCTCGTGCGCCGCGCGGTAGGCCGCGGCGAGCTCCTCGTCGGTGCCGAGACGCTCCTGCATCTCCTTCATCACGTGGGTGCCCTCGAGGGTGCCGATGCGCGAGGCCGCACGGGGGCAGGTGAGGTAGAAGGTCGTCGGGAACGGTGTGCCGTTGGGCAGCCGCGGCTCGGTGGTCACGACGTCGGGGTTGCCGCAGGGGCACCGGTGGCCGATCGAGTCGATGCCGCGGGGGCGCCGCTTGAGCTGGGCGCGGATCACGGCCTCGTCGGCTGCGTCGATGCGTGCATTGTCGCGGGGGGTCTCGCGGGGGGTCTCGTCACTCACTGCTTGGTCCCGTCGACGAGGTCGACCGGCTCCTCCTCGGGCGGGGGCGGGTTTCCGGCCAGCTCCATCGACTCCCACGCCGACGTCCACCAGGCCGTGGGCACGGTCTTGATCACGTCGTCGGGGTCGTTGAGCGAGGCCTGCGCCTCGAGCGGCTCGCCATCGGGCCCGATCACCTCGAAGCCGGCCTCGCCGGGCATCAGGTAGCCGAACCGCGCGCGGGCCTGTGCCTTGACGTAGGCCGGGTCGTCCCAGCGCTTCTTCTCCCGCTCGAGGTCGTTGATGCTGGCCTCGCGCTCGGCGATCTGCACCTTGAGGTCGCCGATGTGGGACCGCTGCTGCAGGTAGGCCCGCAGCGACGACGCGTAGGACACGGTCAGCACCGCGAGCACCAGCACCAGCACCGCGGCCCGGCCCGTGAAGCGGGGTCGACGCGCGGCGCTGCGCCGGGCGGCCGGACGCGAGGTCGCGGCGACCGGCTCAGCGGTGCGTGCGGACGTCGTACGCGTCCCGGCTGTCCGCGGCCGTGAGCCGCGGGCGCCGGGGTGCGTGCTGGAGCCCTGCCGCGGGCCGCGCGATCCGCCGGGCCCGGCCCGAGGAGTGCGGCGCTGGGAAGGCATGCAGGCAAGTGTGCCTGCTCAGCCGCCGAATCGCGGGAAGGCACCCCGGCCGGCATAGCGAGCCGCGTCACCCAGCTCGTCCTCGATGCGGAGGAGCTGGTTGTACTTCGCGACGCGGTCCGAACGAGCGGGTGCGCCCGTCTTGATCTGGCCGCAGTTGGTGGCCACGGCGAGGTCGGCGATCGTGGTGTCCTCGGTCTCCCCGGAACGGTGGCTCATCATGTTGCGGAAGCCGGCGCGGTGGGCCAGCTCGACGGCGTCGAGGGTCTCGGTGAGCGAGCCGATCTGGTTGACCTTGACCAGCATGGCGTTGCCCTGGCCGCCGTCGATGCCGCGCTGCAGGCGCTCGACGTTGGTGACGAACAGGTCGTCGCCCACCAGCTGGGCCTGCGTGCCGAGGGCGTCGGTGATCGCCTTCCAGCCGTCCCAGTCCTCCTCGTCGAGCGGGTCCTCGATGGAGACGATCGGGTAGTTGGCGACGAGGTCGGCGTAGTAGTCGACCATCGCGTCGGTCTTCACCTTCTTGCCCTCGAAGGTGTAGGAGCCCTTCTCGAAGAACTCGCTGGCGGCGACGTCCATCGCCAGCGCGATGTCCGTGCCGAGGGTGAAGCCGGCGGCCTTGACGGCCTCGGCGATCAGGTCGAGCGCGGCGCGGTTGCTCTCGAGGTCCGGGGCGAAGCCGCCCTCGTCGCCGAGGCCGGTCGAGAGGCCCTTCTTCTTCAGCACCGACTTGAGGGCGTGGTAGACCTCCGCTCCGTGCTGGAGGGCCTCGCGGAAGGTGGCGGCGCCGATCGGCGCGATCATGAACTCCTGGACGTCGACGTTGGAGTCGGCGTGCGCGCCACCGTTGACGATGTTCATCATCGGCACGGGCAGCAGGTGGGCGTTGGGCCCGCCGACGTAGCGGAAGAGCGGTAGGCCGGCCGACTCGGCGGCAGCCTTGGCGGTGGCGAGCGAGACGCCGAGGATCGCGTTGGCGCCCAGCTTGGCCTTGTTGGCCGTGCCGTCGAGGTCGAGCATCGTCTGGTCGACGAGGCGCTGGTCGTCGGCGTCGAGGCCGACGACCGCACCGGCGATCGAGTCGATGACGCCGTCGACGGCCTTCTGCACGCCCTTGCCGAGGTAGCGCTTGCCGCCGTCGCGCAGCTCCACCGCCTCGAAGGCGCCGGTCGAGGCGCCGCTGGGCACGGCCGCCCGGCCGAACGCTCCGTCGTCCAGCAGCACCTCCACCTCGACGGTGGGGTTGCCGCGCGAATCGAGGATTTCGCGGGCACCGACGGCAGAGATGATCGACATGGCAGGACTCCTGGTGGGGAACGTCTGAGGGATCTCGTGGGCAACCGCCAGCCTAGCCACGCACGACGCGTACGTCGCCGGGGTGTCCGTGGGCGCGGCTAGCCTGCGCCGGGTGCCGCTCCCCGACGAGCTCCCCGACGAGCTCCCCGCCGACCTGCTCCGCGCCTTCGTCGCCCGGGCGACCGCCGACGAGACCGACCCGGCGGGCGAGCGGGTACGCCACGCGATGGCGGGCGAGTCGCCGGCGCGGTTCCGGGACCGTCTCCTCCTCGAGCGGGCGGCCCACCTCGTGGCCACGACCGACCGGCCCCTCCAGGTCATCGCGGCCGAGTGCGGGTTCCGCGGCTACGACGTCTTCAGCCGCGCGTTCCGCCGCGAGCTCGGCTCGCTGCCGTCGCAGTGGCGGGCCGATCCCACGTCGTGGGCGATCGACGCCCCGGGCGACGTCCACTTCCAGCCGCCCCACAGCCTGCGCCTCCCCGCCCGGGGATCCGATCCGGGCGACCTGGTGGTCGCGATGGCGGAGGAGCACGTGCGCCTGGTCGGCGACCTGGTCGACCGTGGCGCGGACGTCGGCGTCCTGGTCGACCGCATGGGAGCCTTCGTCGCGCTGGCCACCGACGTCCTCGTCCAGCCCGGGCGGTCGCTGCGGTGCAGGTTCGAGGACCTGCGTGCGACCTACGTCGACGCGGTGGCCATGGTCACCGCGACCGGTCGCCTCGACGAGACCTACGTCGACGCTTTCGTCCCGGAGCCGACCCAGCTGTCCCTCGGTGCGATGGTGGCACGCGACGTGATGGACACCGACCGGCTCCGGGCCGCGGCCGAGGACGTCATGGCCCACGGTGGCCGGAGCGACCACTCCCCATGACGTTCGGGCTCCGGCCGGCCGATCAACCCTGTCGAGCCTTATCGGCCTTCTCGGCCTTCTCCGCTTTCTCAGCGGCCTTCGCGGCGTTCCACAGCCGCATCACCTCGGCGGTGTCGGTCGCCACGGCGTCACCGAAGACGTGGGGGTTGCGCCGCTCCATCTTGGCGATGACCCCGCGGGCCACGTCGTCGAGGGTGAAGTCGCCCGCCTCCTCCGCGATGACCGCGTGGATGACGACCTGCAGCAGCAGGTCGCCCAGCTCGTCGCACAACGCGGCCGGGTCGCCCGACTCGATCGCCTCGACGACCTCCTCGGCCTCCTCGCGCACGTAGGGGATCAGCGAGGTGTGGGTCTGCTCCCGCTTCCAGGCGCACTCGCGCTGGAGGACCCGCATCTGGTCGGCGAAGTCCTCCATCGCCGAGCTCCTGGGAGCAGGGGCGGTCATGGCCTCAGCCGCAGCGGTGGTTGACCGGCAGCGTCTCGGCGAACGCCGGGTCGGGCTCGGTCGACATGCCCGCCTTGGCGGTGTCGCCGACCGCGACCGAGGTGCTGGTGTCGACCGGGGACAGCACGCCGTCGACGCTGCGCAGGCCGTAGCGCGGGTCGATCTCGAGGTCGTGCGTGTTGGGCCACTGGTTGAAGACGTCGATGCCGGCCTGGGTGGTCTGCTCGGCCGTCGGGTCCGTGACGCCCTGGTCCTCCAGGACGATCCGGCCGACCTGGTCGAGGATGTCCTGGGCGTAGGCCGACGTCGAGGCCAGCTCGACGTAGTCGTCCTGGACCTCCTCGGGCTTGGTGCTCGCGGTGTCCTGCCGCTGGGCGACGTCGGTGAAGTAGGTCGTGCCCGGCTCGACGCCGTAGTCGTCGGCGATCTGCGAGGCCTGCGAGCGCAGCGTCAGCAGCTGGACGACGTACTGGCGCACGAAGCCCATCGGCACCGCGGACTCGAGCTCGCCCACCGCCGTGCAGTAGTTGGACGTCACCTCGTCGACGTGGCGCGCCGAGATCTCCTCGTCGCCGACCTTGACCGCGACACCGGGGTTGGCGCTGCCGCATCCGGTCAGCAGCAGTCCTGCGATGGCCGTCGTCGCAGCCGTCATCAGGCGGGTCTTGCTCACGGGGTCACTCCTTGGTCGACGCTGGTCAGGCCGGGCTGGGCGCGGGCGCGGGCGGATCGACCACATCGTCGATCACGGCGCGGGCCCATTCAAGCAGGGCCACGCCCGCGACCGGGCGCACGGGGAAGCCGGTCCCTTGCGGCCGCGGCACGAGGATGGTGCTGACCGGCGCCTTGACGACGCTCTTCGGGTGCAGCCGCTGGAGTCGTACGACGCGCGACTCGGGCAGGTCGACCGGTGCGAACCGGACGTACTTGCCGGCCACCGTGACCTCCCGGACCCCGGCCTGGCGGCACCGGGCCCGGAAGCGCGCCACGACGAGCAGCGACTCCACGACCTCGGGCGGGTTGCCGTAGCGGTCGAGCAGCTCGACGCGGACCTCGTCGACGTCGGCGTCGGTGCGCACCTCGGCCAGCCGTTTGTAGATCTCGAGGCGCAGCCGCTCGCTCGGGATGTAGTCGTGCGGGAGGTGGGCGTCGACCGGGAGCTCGATGCGGACCTCGGCGAGCTCCTCCTCGGCGCCGCCCTTGAAGTCGGCGACCGCCTCGCCGACCAGGCGGACGTAGAGGTCGAAGCCGACGTCGGCGATGTGGCCCGACTGCTCGCCACCGAGCAGGTTGCCTGCGCCGCGGATCTCGAGGTCCTTCATCGCGATGGCCATGCCCCCGCCGAGGTCGGAGTGCTGGGCCAGCGTCGCGAGCCGCTCGTGGGCGGTCTCGGTCAGCGGCTTCTCCGCAGGGTAGAGGAAGTAGGCGTAGGCGCGCTCCCTCGAGCGGCCGACGCGACCGCGCAGCTGGTGCAGCTGCGAGAGGCCGAGGGTGTCCGAGCGCTCGATGATCATGGTGTTGGCGTTGGAGACGTCGAGGCCCGACTCCACCAGCGTCGTGCAGACGAGGACGTCGAAGCGCTTCTCCCAGAAGTCGAGCATCACCTGCTCGAGCTGGCGCTCGTTCATCTGGCCGTGGGCAGTCGCGACGCGAGCCTCCGGCACGAGCTCCTTGATCCGACCTGCGGCCTTCTCGATCGACTGCACCCGGTTGTGGATGTAGAAGACCTGGCCCTCGCGCAGCAGCTCGCGGCGCAAGGCCGCGACCACCTGACGGTCCTCGTAGGCGCCGACATAGGTGAGGACCGGGTGCCGCTCCTCGGGCGGGGTGGTGATCGTGGACATCTCACGGATGCCGGTGACCGCCATCTCCAGCGTGCGCGGGATCGGCGTGGCGCTCATCGACAGCACGTCGACCGACGTGCGCATCCGCTTCATCTGCTCCTTGTGCTCGACACCGAAGCGCTGCTCCTCGTCGACGATGATCAGGCCGAGGTCCTTGACCTTGATGTCGGGGTTGAGCAGGCGGTGGGTGCCGACGACGATGTCGATCGACCCGTCGCCCAGGCCGGCGACGACCTCCTTGGCCTCCTTGTCGGTCTGGAAGCGCGAGAGGCCCTTGATGACCACCGGGAAGCCGCTCATCCGCTCGGAGAACGTCGAGAGGTGCTGTGTGACGAGCAGCGTCGTGGGCACCAGCACGGCGACCTGCT
Organism: Nocardioides sp. P5_E3; assembly: GCF_054049275.1. Classification (NCBI taxonomy): domain Bacteria; kingdom Bacillati; phylum Actinomycetota; class Actinomycetes; order Propionibacteriales; family Nocardioidaceae; genus Nocardioides; species Nocardioides sp. P5_E3. Next base: position 165,981 of record NZ_JBFUMR010000010.1, on the reverse strand, counting down.
TGCCGTCCTGCACCGCCTTGAACGCCGCCCGCACCGCGATCTCCGTCTTGCCGTAGCCGACGTCGCCGCAGACCAGCCGGTCCATCGGCACGACCCGGCGCATGTCGGCCTTGACCTCGTCGACCGTGGTCAGCTGGTCGACCGTCTCGGTGAACGGGAACGCGTCCTCGAGCTCGCGCTGCCACGGCGTGTCGGGACCGTAGGCGTAGCCCTTGGTCGCCTGCCGGGCGGCGTAGAGCTTGATCAGCTCGGCCGCGATCTCGCGGACCGCACGGCGCGCCTTGTTCTTGCGCTTGGTCCAGTCGCCGCCACCGAGGCGGTCGAGGCTGGGGTTCTCGCCGCCGACGTAGCGGGTGACCTGGTCGAGCGTGTCGGCCGGGACGTAGAGCATGTCGTTGGGCCCACCACGCTTGCTGGGGCCGTACTCCAGGACGAGGTACTCGCGCACCGCGCCACCGATCTCGCGCTGCTTCATCTCGACGAAGCGGCCGACCCCGTGCTGCTCGTGCACGACGTAGTCGCCGGCCTTGAGCTCGAGCGGGTCGATCTGCTTCTTGCGCCGCGCGGGCATCTTGCGCATGTCGCGGGTGGACGTCTTCTGCCCCGACAGGTCGTCGCCGGTGACGACGGCGACCTGCGCCTCGTCGTCGACGATGCCGTGCACCAGGTGGCCGCAGGTCACGGTCACGACGTTGGGCCCCGCGGTGTCGCCCTCCTCGACGAGGCGGGCGGCGATGTCGTTCTCCCCCAGCAGCTCGACGAACCGCTCGGCCGGTCCGTGCCCGGCGTGCACGACCACGACGTCGCGCCCCTCGGTGATCCAGCCACGGATGTCGTCGACGGCCTGCTGCAGGTCGCCACGGTAGGCCTCGGCGGGGTGCGTGGGCAGGGTCCGGCTCGGCACCGCGCTGCTCTCGGTCGTGTCGAGACCCGTGTCGGGCCCGTCGCCGGTGTCGATGCCGAAGGGGCTGACCGTCCACCACGCGTGGCCGAGGCCGAGGGCGTGCAGCCGCACGTCGGCGATCTCGCGGTAGGACGCAGCGCCGAGGTCGATCGGGGCGGTGCCGCCACCGGCGGCAGCGGCCCACGAGGCGCCCAGGAACTCCTCGCTCGTCGCGACCAGGTCGTGCGCACGGGTGCGGGCGCGCTCGGGGTCGAGGACCAGCACGGTGGTGTCGGCGGGCATCAGGTCGACGAGCAGCTCCATCGAGTCGACCAGCGCGACCGCGAGCGACTCCATGCCCTCGACGGCGATGCCGGCGGCCATCTTGTCGGTGAGCTCGAGCAGCTGCGGGTGCGCCTGGCCCAGCTCGGCGGCGCGGCGTCGTACGTCGTCGGTGAGCAGCAGCTCGCGGCACGGCGGCGCCCACAGCCGGGCCACCGTCTCGACGGTGCGCTGGTCGGCGACCGAGAACGAGCGGATGTCCTCGACGTCGTCGCCCCAGAACTCCACCCGCAGGGGGTGCTCCTCGGTGGGCGGGAAGACGTCGACGATCCCGCCGCGGACGGCGAACTCGCCGCGGCGCTCGACCATGTCGACCCGGCTGTAGGCCGCGTCGGCCAGGCCGCGCACGACCTCGTCGAGGGGCCGGGTGTCACCCGGCTCCAGCTCGACCGGCTCGATGTCGGCGAGGCCGGCGACCTGGGGCTGCAGCAGGCTGCGGATGGGCGCGACGACGACCTTGAGCGGACCGTTGGCGGCGTCGGTGCCGGGGTGGCGCAGGCGCCGCAGGACGGCCAGCCGGCGGCCGACGGTGTCGCTGCGGGGGCTGAGGCGCTCGTGGGGCAGCGTCTCCCAGCTCGGGTAGTAGGCGACGGCATCGGGGTCGACGAGGTCGGCGAGCTCCTCGACGAGGTCCTCCGCCTCGCGCGAGGTCGCGGTGACGGCCAGGACCGTGCGCCCGCGCTCGACCAGTCCGTGCACCACGAAGGGCCGCACGGCGCCGGGCCCGGTGAGGTCGAGGGAGGACTGCACCGCGGCGTCGGCGAGCGCACCACCCAGGGTCGGGGTGGCGACGACACGCTTGGCGACGGCGGCGAGGGGCGTGGACGGCACCGGGGATCCCTTCGAGAGCACGCGGAAGAGCCCCCACATGGGCAGAGGGTGGGGGAGGATGAAAGTCTACGGGGGCTGCCGGACACGGGCGCGCGGGGGACGAGGGGTTTGTCCTGTGCGGCTCAGGGGTAGCACCACCTCAACGCCCGGCGTTGCCGGGCGGCCAGATCTTTCTCCTGAGAGGAACAACGGGGACATGCGCACCACTCGTCTCATCGCGGGCACCGTCAGTGCCGGACTGCTCGGCCTCACGCCGATCGCCATCGCCGCGCCCAGCCAGGCGGCCGACACCTGGACCACCACCATCGTCGCGACGCCGAGCGCCGCCCAGGTCGAGTACGGCGACGACTTCTACGTCTCGGTCGACCTGGCCAGCTCCGACGGATACTCCCCCGGCAGCGCCGACGGCACCGTCACGCTGATGGCGCAGGAGGCCGGCTCGGCCGCGTGGGTCCCGGTCGCCAACGCGGAGAACACCTACGCGTCGTTCTACGACGTCAAGCCGCAGATGAACACCGCCTACAAGGTCGTCTACAGCGGCTTCACCGACCCCGACCAGGGCACCTACGGCGACAACTACACGCCCAGCGAGTCCGCGCCCTTCACGATCGGCGTCGCGCGCAAGATCACCCGCCCCAGCTCCGGCTTCGTGATCAAGGGCAAGGTCACGCCCGACTACGCCAAGAAGAAGATCGTCATCCAGGTCTCCAAGAAGGAGAAGAAGGGCTACAAGAAGTTCAAGACGATCAAGACCGACAAGAAGGGCAAGTACAAGGTCCGGCTGCCCCGCCGCGGCGGCACCTGGTACTGGTCGTTCACGGTCAAGGCCGACGCCAAGTACCTGGCCAACGGCTTCGGCTGGCGCACCTGGGTCTCCTGACCCACGCACCTCCACGCACCTCACGCACGGCCCGGCAGAGCACCCGCTCCGCCGGGCCGTTGCACGTCCAGGGTCCGACTTTCGACCCTTTCCCGTCCGCGAGGCGGACACATAGGTTCGGATGATGGATCACATCTCGGGACCCGTCCACTCCACCCTGCCCACCCACCAGACCGGCACCCTCAGCCGCCGCAGGCTCCTCGCCGGTGCCGCAGGCGGTGTCGCGGTCGTCGCTGCCGGCCAGCCCGCCTGGGCCGCCGACGCGACCCGCCCCGGCGCCGTACGCGGACCGGCGCTCCGTCAGCGCGACAACCAGGTCGTGCGCCGCATCAGACCGGCGCGCGCGCTGCGCGACCTGCGTGTGCTCTCCGAGCAGATCGGACCGCGGATCGGCGGCACGGCCTCGGAGAGGGCGGCCGCCGAGTACGCGCTCACCTCCTTCCGCAGCGCCGGCTGCCGCGACGTACGCCTCGAGCCCTTCCCGGTCGCCGACAAGTTCCTCGCCGACATCGGTGACCCCGACAACCAGCTCGAGGACGGCATCTGCTGGCAGGCCGGGGCCTCCCCGGACGCCGGGCTCGACGCGAGCCCGGTCACGGGACGGGTCGTCGACGTGAAGGCAGCGAGCGCCCCGACGTGGCCGGCCGACCCGGCTGCCGTCACCGGCGCCGTGCTGCTCGCCGACGACGTGCAGAACACCGACCCGGTCGCGCGGGTCAACCAGCGCGCGGCCTTCGTGCTCGACGCCCAGCAGCGCGGCGCGGCAGCCGTCGTGCTCCTGCCGGCCGACCTGGAGTACCCCCGTCGCGCATCCGCCTCGTCCCCCCCGCCTGGTGCCGACGACCGGCTCGACACCCCCGCCGTGGACGCCCGTCGCCACGATCCCGGTGCTCGGCGTGGCACAGGTGCAGAAGCGCCTGCTGCGCGAGGACCTGTCGGTGCGCCCGCTGCGCCTCACCATCGGCACGACCTCGCACCGCGGGCTGACCAGCAACAACGTGTTCGCCGACATCCCGGGCCGGCAGGGCGCCAACGGCTCGGTCGTCTACGTCTCGGGCCACTACGACTCGGTGATCGGCGCACCGGGCGCCAACGACGACGGCTCCGGCACCGTGCTCACCCTCGAGCTCGCGCGGGTGCTGAGCAAGCTGCCCAAGCCGGACGCCACCATCCGGCTGGCCCTGTGGGGATCGGAGGAGCAGGGCCTGATCGGCTCGCGCCACCACGTCTCGCAGCTGGCCCAGACCCAGCGCGACCGGATCCGCGGCGTCTTCCAGAACGACATGGTCGGCACCAGCTGGAGCGCGGCGACCCGCTACTGGCTGCTGTCCTTCTCGGGCACCGGCAACGCCACGACCGACCGGATCCAGGCAGCGGCCACGCGGCTCGGCTACGAGCCGCAGATCTCACCGGTCACCGCACGCGGCGCGAGCGACCACCAGTCCTTCCAGGAGGTGGGCGTCGCCTCGGCGAACTTCTCCTGGCGCGGCGAGGCGACGCCGGCGCTCCTCGAGCCGCCGTACCACTCACCCGAGGACACCATCGAGCGCAACATCAGCATGGACCGGCTCACGGTGAGCATGGAGATGATCGGCTGCGCGGCCTACGACCTGGCCAACTAGGACCTCAGTCGCCCGCGGGCGGGGGCGGACCGGCGTCCACCTCCGCCTGCGAGCGCAGGATGCAGAACTGGTTGCCCTCCGGGTCGGCGAAGACGACCCACCCGGTGCCGGGGCCGTACTGGCCACGCTGGTCGCCGAGCTCGGTCGCACCGAGACCCCGCACCCGCTCGATCTCCTCGTCACGAGTGCCCGCGCGGGGCCGGAGGTCGAAGTGGATCCGCTTCGCCGGCAGCTCCTCGTCGGGCACCTCGATGAAGAGGATCGCGTGCCCGGTGTCGGGGTCGAGGATCATGCACTCGTCGTGGCCCGGCTCGTTGGGGTCGTCCTCGACGTCGACGTAGCCGAGCAGCCCCTTCCACCACTCCGAGAGCTCGTAGGCGTTGCGGCAGTCGACGGTCGTGTGCGAGACGAATGAGGTCATGGCCCCACGCTCGCCTGACGTACGCCGACCCGCAACCCGATATGGTCGGCGGCGCCCGGTCATCGGGCGACCGGACGAGGGAGCCGTACCCGGACAGCGACAAGACGGCCATCGAGGAGATGGCCATGGCCTGGTTCGTGCTCGTCCTGTCCGGAGTGCTGGAGGCCGTCTGGGCCACCGCCCTCGGCCGTTCCGACGGCCTCACCCGCCCGGTGCCGACCGCCACCTTCGTGGTGGCGCTCGCCCTCAGCATGGGCGGACTCGGCTATGCCATGCGCACGCTGCCGGTCGGCACGTCGTACGCCGTGTGGGTCGGCATCGGCGCCGTGCTGACGGTCGTCGTCGCGATGGTCACCGGCACCGAGGCGTTCTCAGTGGTCAAGGCCCTGCTGCTGGCCGGGCTGGTCGGCTGCATCATCGGGCTCAAGCTCGTCCACTGAGCAGGGGCGGACGCTCAGGCGGTGCCGTGGCGTCGGACGAAGTCGACGATCTGGTCGGCGAGCTCGGGACGGCAGACGATCAGGTCCGGCAGCGAGGTGTCGTCCTCGTTGTAGACCAGCGGCGAGCCGTCGACGCGGCTGCAGTAGAGACCGGCGGCGCGGGCGACGACCACCGGGGCGGCGTTGTCCCACTGGTACTGCCCGCCGGCGTGGACGTAGGCGTCGGCGATGTCGCGCACCACGCTCATCACCTTCACGCCCGCGCTGCCCATCGGCACCAGCTCGGCGCCGAGGTCGGCGGCGAGGGCCTCGACGAAGGCTGGCGGCCGGCTCCGAGAGACGGCGATGCGGGGGCGCTCCGAGGTGCGCGGCGGCACCACGCTGGGGCGGCCGGTGCTGAACGTCTCCCCCAGCGCGGGCTGGGCGACCGCGCCCGCGACGAGCTCGCCGTCCTCCCAGAGGGCGACGTGCACGGCCCAGTCGTCGCGCGGCGGCTCGGAGAACTCACGGGTGCCGTCGAGGGGGTCGATGATCCACACGCGTCGGGCGGTCAGCCGGGACTTGTCGTCGGACGCCTCCTCGGACAGCACGCTGTCGTCGGGACGGTGCTGGGTGAGGATCCGGTCGAGCTCGGCCTGCGCGGCGGCGTCGCCCGCGTCCTTGAGCGCCTTGCCCTCCAGGCCGTCGGCCGCGGCCCCTGCGCGTACGTCGAGCAGCACCGAGCCGGCCCGTTCGGCCGCCCAGACGGCGAAGGCATGGTCGTCGAGCGTCGTGGGATCGATCATGACGCCAGCCTATCGACGGCCGGCGCCCACCTTCTCGCCGCTCCGGTCCCGGCCGGCTTGATCACCCGGGTCGTCGCCCGGGTCCTCACCGGCCCCTCGAGGCCTGGGCACGAGGTCGCCGCCTCCCGTGGCGTCGTAGGCCTGGTGGAACATCGCCACCGCCTTGAGCTGCGTGGATGCGCCGAGCTTGGCGCGCAGCGCCTTGACGTGGCTGCGGACGGTGCCCTCCGCGACACCCATCTCGACCCCGACCTCCGCGACCCGCCGACCTGAGGCGAGGAGCTCGAGCACCCGCCGCTGCTGCGGCGACAACGACTCCAGCTGGTCGCGCACGTGGCGGCGCTGGTCGCGGTCCCTGGCCCACGAGGTACGCAGGGCCGCCCGCTCCTCCGGGTCCATCGACGAGGTGCCGGCGGTGAGGCGCTGGACGACGTCGGCGAGCTGCGACACCGAGGTCGTCACGGTCACCACGTCGACGGCGTCGTTGGACAGCAGGCCGCCCCACCGGGTCGAGGTGTCCGGGGAGCTCACGACCACCACTCGCGCGTCGCCCGGCTGGGCGAGCGCCTCGACATGACCGACGACGGCTGAGTTGTCAACCCCGTCGACGATGGCGACGACCACCGCTGGTCGTGCCGCCACGGGCACGGGCGAGCCGTCGTCGTCGACCACCGACTCCCACCTCCGGGTCTCGGCCGGCACCCCGACCGAGCGCAGCGCGGCCGTGACCGCCTGCGCGACCAAGAGGTGCGGCGACAGCACCCAGACCGGACCTGGCACGCTCATGGGGCCTCCTCCCGCTTGCCGGCGGCTCCAGCCTGTCCGTCGTACGCCTCCACACGTCCAGCCCTTGGCGAACGTGCACATATTTGGGGACGCGGCGCGTCCTCGACTTCCGCACCCGCCGCGAGGCCCCCGCCTGCGACTACCCCCTTGAGGGGAAATCGCCGCGTGCTCGGGCCATGCTGGGGACGACCTGAGGGGCTCCTTGATGAAGCCTCCACGAGTCCTGCGAACTGCGGACCAGACCGCCTTTGCCCTATTTGAGGTACGACCACAGAATCATTGGACCCCCCGCACCGTGAGTTGCACTCTCAGCCGAGAGCCTGACTCACACGTCAGATGCACGTCGCGCTCGGCAGCTTTGGGAAGCAGCCGACGCGTCTCGACAACAACTTGGGCTGTACCGCAGGGGGGGTAGCACGAAATGCTGGGGTCTTGCAGGGGGGACACGCGCCACAGGTGCCGGACGGGAATCATGGGGCTCGCCTCGTTCCTCGTCCTGGTGTGGATCGGGTCGGGGACAGATCACGCATGGTGGTCGCCGCCGTCGGCGTCGACGGTGCCGTCGCTGGGCGAGGGGGTCGTCAGCGGCGTCTTCGTCGCCGCCGCCGGCTGCACCGCGCTCGTCACGTGGCGTCGGCACGCCGGCGCAGTGGCAGGCTGGATCGTGGCGACGGGCGCGCTCGTAGCAGCGCAGGCCCTGGTCGTCACGCTCATCGCCCTGCACAGCACGCCACCGCGAGGGGCGAGCGTGCAGCTGCTCATGCTGGCGGTCGGCATGGTCGGGATGCTCGGGGTGGTCGTCCCGCTCCTGGCTCCCGAGCGCGTACGACGCGTCGCCGACGAGACCTTCGTCATCGGACTCGGGCTGGGACTCGTGGCGGCGGGACACCTGCTGCTCCAGTTCCCGCGGGTCCAGCCGCCGTCGACGCAGATGCAGCTGCTCATCGGGGTCCTGCTCTGCACCCAGCTGCTGTCCGCGGTCCTCGTGCTGCAGCAGCGCGCGGGGTCGCGACCGATGAGCGCACTGCTCCTCGTCACGGTGGGCGTGGTCGTCCTCGGCCAGCTGGTGCCCCCGTCCGGGCTCGCCGGCGGCAACGTCGACGCCGCCCTGTGGCTCGCCCGCACGGCGGCCGGTGCCGCCTGGCTCGGGATCGCCTGGGCCACGCTGCGCCGGACCCTCGAGGACGAGCGGCGGCGCATCGACTCCTTCGAGCACGTGCTCGTCGACACCACCCGCGAGCAGCGCGAGCGGCTGCACGAGCTGCGGAGCACGATCGCCGGGCTCGTCATGGGATCGACCCTGCTCGACCGCCAGGACCTGACCAGCGAGACACGCGAGCGGCTGTGGGCCTCGCTCCGGCGCGAGCTCGACCGGATGGAGCGGATGCTCGCCGGCACCGGCCCGCAGACCGCCGACCTGCGCCTCGACGACGCGCTGACCCAGATCCTCGACCTGCAGCGGCTCAAGGGCCGCCACGTCGAGCTGCACACCACCGGCGACGTCGTGCGGGCTCCGTTCGACGCCCTCGCCGAGGTGCTCAACATCCTGGTGGACAACGCCGCCAAGCACGGCGGGACCGACGAGAGCGTCGTGGAGGTCATGCGGCGCGACGAGGAGACGGTCGACATCACGGTGACCGACTTCGGTCGCGGAATCCCCCGGGACCAGCGGCCGCAGATCTTCGACTGGGGCAAGCGCGGCACCGCCTCCAAGGGCGAGGGCATCGGGCTCAACGTGGCCCAGCGCCTGATGACCGAGGCGGGTGGCTCGCTGCGCCTGGCCGACCGGGACGGCGCGGGATCGTCGTTCGTCATCTCGCTGCCCTCGGCCCGGCGCTCGCCGGAGAACGACCTGGGCACGACCCGACTGACCGCACCCGAGCTGACGATGGAGGACGGCCGTGCCTGGCGCGTCTCGGGGTGACCACAGGGTCCTGATCATCGACGACCACCTGCTCTTCGCGGAGTCGCTCGAGCTCGCCCTCTCCCTGGAGGGCTACGACGTACGACGGCTGGAGCCGCCCGACGAGGGCGGGTCGATGGCCACGCTGCGGTCGCTCGCCCTGCGGGCCAACCCCCGCACGGTCCTGCTCGACCTCGACCTCGGCCGGTTCGGCGACGGGATGAACCTCGTCGCCCCGCTCGCCCGGGCCAACGCCAACGTCGTGGTGCTGACGGCATCGGACGACGTCGGCCGTTGGGGAGCGTGCATGCGGCTCGGGGCACGCAAGGTGCTGTCGAAGACCGGCGCCCTCCAGCAGGCGCTCGCCACCGTGCGGCGGCTGCACCAGGGGCTGCCGGTGGTCACCCGCGAGGAGCTCGAGTCGCTGCTCGAGGCCTGGGCCCGCGACCGCCAGGCCCACGACGACGTACGCCGCCGCCTCGACCTGCTCACGCCGCGCGAGCGGCAGGTGCTGGGCGCGCTCATCGAGGGTCGCACCGTGCGGGCGATCGCCCAGGACAGCGTCGTGTCGGAGGCGACGGTCCGCACCCAGGTGAAGTCGATCCTCGGCAAGCTCGAGGTCTCCTCGCAGCTCGCCGCCGTCGGCATGGCCAACCAGATCGGCTGGAAGGTCGGCGCCTGAGCCCACCGGCTCGACGACGGGGTGCCGACCCCTGCGCGGCCTGAGGCGCGCGTGCACGCGGAAGCGGCGGCCGAGGAGGGGGACCTCGACCGCCGCCACTGGTTCGCATCGGTTCCGGGTGACGAAGCGTGGGGTTCCGCGTCACGCCAGCGGCCACCAGGAAGGCGGCCAGTGCGGGGCTGGCCCGAGAAGTGCGAACCAGTGCTTGGTGCACCTCTTCGAGAGTAGGTCCGGCCGGCCGGACCTGCCCATCCCTCTGAATGGGTATCTCCCCGGCGTGCACGGCTTTCGCTCATTTGCGGCATGCCCGCCCGGACGAGCGTTCCTAGGCTCGCAGCAAGGTCAGTAACGGGGCGCCTTGGGCGGTGTCCCGAAGGGGGTTGGGGAAATGACGCAGGTCGTGACCGACGCGGTGACGAACGGGGTGCCGGACGTGGTGATCCGAGCGATTCCCGACGCTGCAGCACCGGACGGGGCCGAGCTGGGCGCCCAGATCCCCCGCCCGCGCTTGGCCGACTCACCGGTTGTCGAACCGGTAGTCGAATACGCCGATCCCGCTCCCAGGCTCGCCACGGAGCCCGTCATCGCCACCGTCGTCCCGGAGCTGCCGCAGCGGAGGGCCTCCCGGTCGGTGCCGATGTGGCCGGCGCTCGACCTCGTGCTCGCACTGGGACTCGCCGTCGTGTCGGTGTCCCAGGGCCGCCTCGAGCTGCCCGCCGCGATCGCGACGGCCCTGGCGTGGCCGCCGCTGCTCGCCGTGTCCGGTCGCTACCGGCGCCAGGCGCTCGGGCAGTCCCGTAGCGCCCGGCTGGGCGTGGTCCTGGCCGCCGGCGCCCGCACGGCCGTGCTCACCCTGGCGGTCTCGCCGCTGGTGTGGCACGCCGACCCACTGGCCCTCGCCGCCCTGGTGGCCGGCTTCACCGTCGCCAGCGGCCTGCCGTTCGTCGCCGGCGTACGCCGTCCCCTCCCGCGCGTCGTGCTGGCGGGCCGGCCTCGTGACGTCCGCGAGGCCGTCGCACACCTCCGGGCGAGCAGCACCCACGAGGTGGTCGCGGCCTGCCTCACCCGTGCGTCGAAGACCCCGGTCGAGGGCGACGTGCCGGTCTACGTGGGTCTGCAGGCCTCCGCGACGGCGGCCCACGACCACGGTGCCGACGCCCTGGTGGTGCTGCCGGGCGCGAAGCTGTCGCCCGCCGAGGTGCGCCGGCTCCACTGGTCCCTGTCCGGCCTGGGCACCGAGCTCTTCCTCGGCACCGGCCTGCTGGACGTCGAGCCCCAGCGGACCCGGGTGATGTCGACCGCCGGACTCGGCGTGCTGCACGTCGGCAAGCCCACTCTCAGGGGACCTCGCCGGCTGCTGAAGGACCTGGTCGAGCGGACCCTTGCGCTCATCGCGCTCGTCCTGTCCTTCCCGGTGCTGGCCGCCTTGGCCGTGGCCATCCGGATGGAGACCCCGGGCCCCGCCTTCTTCCGCCAGGAGCGCATCGGACGCGACGGCGTCCCCTTCACGATGCTGAAGCTGCGCTCCATGGGCATCGACGCCGAGGCAGCACGACTCGGGATGGGTGAGGACAACGAGAAGGACGGCGTCCTGTTCAAGATCGCGCGGGACCCGCGCATCACGCCGCTGGGCAGCAAGCTGCGCCGCTACTCGCTCGACGAGCTGCCGCAGCTGTGGAACGTCGTCCGCGGCGACATGTCCCTCGTGGGACCCCGTCCGGCCCTGCCGTGCGAGGTCGCCCGCTACGACGTCGACCCGCGGCGCCGGCTCGTGGTCAAGCCAGGCGTCACCGGCCTGTGGCAGGTGTCGGGCCGCTCGGACCTGACCTGGGCGGAGTCGGTGCGGCTGGACCTGAAGTACGTCGAGAACTGGTCGCTGCGCCACGACCTCGCGATCCTCGTCCGCACAGTGCAAGCGGTGCTCGGTCACCGCGGCGCATACTGACCGCGCGAGCACCATCTCGTCGACGACCGTGGGGGTCGAGCATCCGATGAACACCAGACCTGTACGGGTCGCCGTGATCGGCGTCGTGGCCTGCCTGCTCCTGGGCGGCTGCGGCGCCGACGGGGCGTCCCCGGACGCCGCGTCACCGACCGTGTCCTCGACCGCGTCCCCGGATGCCACCGGGTCCCCGTCGCCCGGTGCCGGCTCCAACGAGCCGGGCCGGAAGAAGGACCGAGCCAAGAACCAGACGACGGACCAGGCGACGGACGGGGCGGAGGACGGGGGCGACGGCAGCGGCCAGTCCGTAGAGCCCAGCCCGAACGCCTCGCCGGGCACCGAATCCGATGCCACCGACGCCACCGCACCGGGCTCCGCGCCCGGGGTCGAGATGCCCGAAGCACCCGAGTCCCCCGTCGCCAGCCTCTCGGAGCTGCTGGCGCCGACCAACCCCGCGCCGCTCGTCACGATGCCCCTGCCCCGTGGTGGGAGCGCTCAGGGTCGGCTGATCCGGGAGTTCCCCGACGCCCTGCGCCCGCCGCGGGATGCCCGGGTGGAGAGCAGCAGCCTCTCGCCGATGGGCGACCGGTTGCAGGTCGGGCTGGTGGCGACCACGTCCCTCTCGCCGGCGCAGGTCCTGCTCGCCTACCGCACCCGCCTCGCTCGCCGTGGCATGCACGAGGCGGCGACACCGCCGAGCGTCGTCGGCTCCCAGGCGGCTGCGTTCCAGCAGGGCGAGAGTGTCGTGACCGTCACGGTCACCCCCCGAGGCTCCGGCTCGAGCTACGCCGTCCAGGCGTCGCTGCGCGCCGCGGGCGGGTGAGCGGGATGTACATCTCGGTTCGCGACACGCCCGCCGGCGGCACCACCCGCGGCTCGTCCTCGACCCGGCCCCCCGTGGGCCGGGTCGTCATCACGCTCGGGATCGTGTCGCTGCTGACCGACGTGTCGTCGGAGTCGGTCTCCGCGATCCTCCCGCTCTACCTCACCGCGGTCGTCGGGCTCACGCCGGTGGCGTACGGCTTCATCGACGGCCTCTACCAGGGCGTCAGCGCGCTGGTCCGCCTCGGCGGCGGCTGGCTGGCCGACGCCTCGGACCGCCCGAAGTGGGTCGCCTTCCTCGGCTACGGGCTGTCCGCCGTCGCGCGCGTGTTCCTGCTCTTCGCCTCGGGCGCGGCCGGGATCGCCGCCGTGGTCACCGCCGACCGGATCGGCAAGGGCATCAGGACGGCACCCCGCGACGCCATGATCAGCACTGCCACGCCCACCGAGCACCTCGGCCGTGCCTTCGGCGTGCACCGGATGCTCGACACCATCGGCGCGGCGCTCGGGCCGCTCATCGCGTTCGCCCTGCTGGTGCTCGTCCCCGACGGCTACTCCGTGGTCCTCGTGGTCTCGCTGGCCTTCGCCCTCGCCGGCGTGGCCCTCCTCGGCCTGCTCGGTCCCGACGTCCGCGCCCGGCGCGACCGGGAGTGGAGCAGCGGACCGACACCGCCGCCGTTCCGGTGGCGCGACCTGACTGACGCGCGACTGCGACCGCTGCTCGCGGTCGCGGGGGTGCTGGGCCTGCTGACGATCGGCGACGGGTTCATCTACCTCGCGCTGCTCGACCACGGTGGCATCAACACGACCTGGTTCCCCCTCTTCTACGTCGGCACCAACGTCGCCTACCTGCTGCTGGCCGTGCCGATCGGCCGCCTGGCCGACCGCGTGGGGCGCGCCCGCACCCTGGTCCTGGGCCACCTCGCCCTCGTCGGCGCCTACCTGTGCGCCGTCCTTCCCACCTCGACCGCCGCGGCCACCGTCGGCACGCTGCTCCTGCTCGGCACCTTCTACGCCGCGACGGACGGCGTCATCGCCGCCATCGCAGGGCGCCTGGTCCCCGTCCAGGCGCGATCCAGCGGCATCGCCGCCGCCCAGACCGTGGTGGCGCTCGCCCGGATGCTCGCCTCGGCAGGGTTCGGCCTGCTGTGGCTGCTGCTCGGCCCGACGGTCGCCATGGCGACCGTCGCCGCGCTGTTGGCGCTCGCGGTCCTCGCCGCCGCCGCCCGGATCCCGCGCCTCGACGGCGCCGCGGTCACCACGTGAGCACCCGCGCCCGGGTGCTGGCCTTCATCGCGGTCGTCTTGGCCATCGCCGTCGCGGCGACCGTCTACATCGTTGACGAGCAGCGCGAGATGCGCGCCGAGCGGGCTTCTGAGCCCACGGCCGAGCAGACGCCCATCTCTGAGGTGACCGACGGCCCGCGGATCGTGTTCCGCCACACCGGTATCGACAGCCAGTACGGTGTCGTGGCCGTGGTGCCGCTCGACAATCCGGGTGGGCCGCGGGCGTTCACCGGCGTCACCTGCGACCGGGTCGCGGCCGGGCCCGAGGGCGCCTCGTGCCTGGTCAACGACACCGGGGTCGCCGCGTCGTACAAGGGGGTGGAGCTCGACGCCGACTGGCAGCCGGTCGCGACGAACGACCTGCCGGGCATCCCGAGCCGTACCCGGCTGAGCCCGGACGGCAGGCTCGTGGCGACGACCGTCTTCGTGGCCGGCCACTCCTACATGTCGACCGGGTTCTCCACCGCCACGGAGGTGCACGAGTTCGGCGGCGGCGAGCGGTGGGGCAACCTGGAGAAGTTCCAGCTGGTCGTCGACGGCCGCGAGGTCAACCCCGTCGACCGCAACGTCTGGGGCGTGACCTTCGTCGACGACAACACGTTCTACGCGACCGTCGCCACCGATGGCAGGACGTGGCTGGTGGAGGGTGACCTCGCCGAGCGCACGCTGACCTCGGTCGCCCAGGACGCCGAGTGCCCGTCGCTGTCACCCGACGGCACCCGCGTCGCCTTCAAGGTCGACGTCGACCCGGGTCGTCGGGTCGAGTGGCAGATCGCCGTCCTGGATCTCACGACGGGCGAGCGCACGCTCCTCGAGGCCGGCCCCCGCGGGCTCGACGACCAGGTCGAGTGGCTCGACGACGACACGCTGATGTACGGGATGCCGCGTCAGGACGCGCCCGGAGTGACCGACGTGTGGTCAGTGGACACGAGGCCAGACGCCGAGCCGACTCTGCTCATCGAACAAGCGTGGTCCCCCGCGGTGGTTCGGTAGTCGCTCTTCCGGCTGTGCTCTACCACTGAGCTGATGACCGGGGTCCACCTGCAGCTCGTCTGCGACGATGCGGCGCAGAGCGCACATCGCGCCGATGCAGACGAACATCGTGCCTGCCGCCATGGGGAAGGCAAGCCCGTCGTAGAACGTCAGCGAAATCGCGCCTGCGGCTATCGCGGCGGCGAGTGCGACGCCCAGGCTGCGAAGCTCGTCGTCGCGGGATGTGCGACGTACCGCAAAACCCGTCGCTATGGCCAGGACGAACAGGACCAACGTGGCGACCAGACCGACGACCCCCATCTCGATCAGGATGTTCAGGTACTGGTTGTCCAGGATCCGATAGTCAGGCAGGAACGTGCGCAGGCCGCGACCGAACAAGGGCCGCTCACGCACGAAGTCGAAGGCGTAGCCATAGCTACCGGTACGCGACTGAGTACTGGTGTCCTCCGACACTCCCGTGAAGAGGCCGCGAAAAGTGCCTGCGAGGCCCGGGATCGCGACATACATCACGGCCCCGAGGACGGCCAGCAGCACGATCGCCCGCGCCTGTACGGCTCGCGTCAGCGTCGGCAGCACCAAGGCCAGGACGACCACACTCAGGAGGATGGCCGACCGTGAGATCGAGAGCGGGATAGCCGCCGCGATCGCGAGCAATGGCCAGCTACGAGCAGCAGTCGAGCGCCCTCCGGCGTGCAGGGCGTAGTGGATGGCGAGCGGCAGGATCGTCGTCAGGACCACGCCGAACTCGAGCGCGTGGGTCGAGGTGCCGACGACGCGGACCAGGCCGGCGCCCCGTCCCTCGAGCTCGAACTCGCTGTTGGCCGTCAGACCAGGAATGGAGATGCGGTCGACGAAGGTCCGTCCGGTCACGAACTGGGCGACGCCGAGCAAGGCGACCGCACCCCCGACGCAGGTGAGCCGCCACAATACGATGTCGAGGCTACGGCGGTCGGGCAGGCGGTCACTCATCATGACGAACATTCCTACCCATGCGACCACGCCCAGCATCCCGCGATCGGCGGCGTTGAGCTCGATGCCACGGATAGGTCTCGCGGCCGCGGCCACATAGCTGGCGACCGACGCCGCCACGAATGCGACGAGCGCGAAGTGGAGCGGCTGGAGCCGTGGCATGGCTTCTGAGGTGCGAGACTGAAACCGACCGAGGACCCACGCCAGACACAGCACGAGCGCCAGGAGCTGGGCGGGCGTCCCCGCGCTGCCAAGCGGCCCCACGTGGAGCCTGGAGGGGATCAACAGGAGCAGACCGATCAGCAGAGTGGCCTGCAGGATGCCACCGCGGTCTGGGTCACGGTCGACAGATCCGGCCGGCTGGCTGGTCACCGCCGGTCACCAGGACCCGGCTGCTGTGGCTGCGCAGGACGACCTGTCGGTCGCTTGCCGTTCGTGCGCTTCGAGGAGCGCTTCCGAGGACGGCGGTCCTGGGCGGCCCTTGCCGGTGCAGCGACCTCGTCGACCCCGGCCGCGTGGTACTCGGGTTCTCGTTCGAGCTCGGCCTCGGGGTCGAGCTCAGGATCTGGTTCCGGGATGTCTTGGGCCGGATCAGCGTCCATGACCTCTCGCTCCGGCATCGCGGACTCGGTCATCCACGACGTCGAAGACGTCGGAGCGTCGACCGCCAGCGGGCTCGCGCCGCTCGAGGAGTCCACGGAGGCCACCACTTCCTGGCGGCGCGAGCGCCGCCGCCCCGACAGTCTGGCGAGCAGCGCGTCCACGGCCGCAACGAGGAAGAGCGTCAACACCAGACCAGCACCAATCACCGCGATGACCGCCCGGGTCTGCGCCTTGCCGACCTTGGTTGCTTCGGTCTCGACGTAGATCTGACGGGCGGTGATGAGGTTCGGCGGGGCGACGTCGGCGTCGTTTTGGAGCTCCTGGAGCACGGGAATGACGTCGTCCATCACTGTCCGCATCGCCGTCAGGGCCTCATCCCCCGTCTCGCCCTTGCCGACCACCAGGACCGCCGGACCACCTGCGCTCTGGTCGATCGTCACCTCGTAGTCCTTGATGCCGTAGCCCTCGTACTTGTCCGCGTACTTGCTGTCCTGCAGCACGCGCGAGATCACGTCCGGGACACCCGGCACGGATGCCAGGTCGAGGTAGGGGTTGGCGCCCGGATTGGCGGGCGGTAGCAGCAGGATGCTCCCTGCGGCCTCGTACGCCGGCTTGACCACCTGGAGCGCGGCCGCGGCGAGGAACCCGGTCAACAGGAGCCCCAGGACGGCGACGTACCAGCGTCGCATGAGCAGGCGCGCAAGCGCTGACAACGTCATGGCAGAACCAGCCCCCTCATGCCTTCCTCCCCCAGGAATCCACGCCTACTATAGGCGACCGGGGCGTGTGGGAACGGGGCTGGAGGACACGGGTGAGAACATCTGCACGAGTCGGCCGCCATGACACCCGACCGTCGTGGCCGGTTCTGACCGCTGCCGTGCTCGTCGCGCTCGTGGGATTCGCCCTCACCGCGCTCATCGGCACTCGGCTCGCCGACCGTCCCGGCGTCTACTGGGCATCGCAGCGCGTGGGCATCCTGGCGCCCAAGAGCGCCGAGAACCCGAACACGCTGCAGCTGTCCCTGCGAAGCATCAACATGACGGCGGGAATGGTGGCACAGCTGGTCAGCGAGGACCACCGAGTCTCCCGCCCGGTCGAACCGGAGATGCCTCTGGCCAACGTCGGGATCACCTCCGGCTGGTCGGTCGAGCAGCCGGACCGGGGCGGCCAGTGGTCGCACCAGTACAGCGACCCCTACGTGACCATCCAGGTGGTCGACCCTGACCCCGAGCGGGTGGAGCAGCAGATGGCCGCGTTGGAGAAGAAGGTGAGAGCCACGATTGCTGCCATCCAGGAGGAGTCCGACGTCGCGCCCGTCAACCGCTTCACCACGACGACCAGTCCACCGACGATCAACGTGTTCCACCAGGCCGGCAGCCCATCGCGTGCCCTGGCCGGGACTGCTCTGCTGGGCGGCGGGGCGACCCTGTTCCTCGCGTACGGCACGTTCGTCCTTGCCCGCAGACGGATGTCTCGCACGTCGTAGGGTCATGGTCGACGTGCCAGGAGGACGGCCGTCTGGTGTCCGTAGGCCTCATGGTTGACCGACCTGACCTCATACACACCTGTCACCATCTTCTTGAAGTAGTCGATGTCGTAGAACACCTGTGAGGTGTAGTCACGGCCGACGACGAACATCCCGAAGTCATCGCGGTGCGCTTGGTACGCAGGCGCGGCGTTGAAGGTCCTGGTCAGGTACTCCTCCTTGCGGTCCGGCTCCGTGAAGTACCCCGTCGGGTCGAAGTAGTAGCCGGCGTCGAGCAGCTCGATCGTGTGCCTGTCATGGATCGTGAGGTACGCACGTCCGCCGGGCACCAGCACACGACGAAGCTCGAGGAGCCACGCCTCCGCCAAGTCGTCGATGTGCGTGAACACCGACCCGGTGTAGACGAGATCGAAGTAGTCGTCGGGAAAGGGGAGATGGGGGATCGTGGTAGTCGTCGCGAAGTGGAAGGGAGGCGCGAGATTGACCTTGCACCAGTTCACGAGCGGTGCAGCCACGTCGACACCCCAGATCTCGGCGTCGCCGACCAGCGGCTTCAGGTGGCGAATCATGCGGCCAGCGGCACAGCCCATCTCGATGATGCGCGCGTCGGGCTTCAGCGGCGCGTCGTCGCCCACGATGGCCAGCATGGTCTCGACGTCTCGACGACCCTTGCTGATGTACCACTCGACAGCCTTGTCGCCGAATTCCGATCCGTAACCTAGCCACAGATCCACCGGCGGGATGGCCAGGTCGTCGTCGACCCCCATCGAGTCGGCTCCCGCGTTCATCGAGATGGCGTACGAGTTCTGGCCGTACGCTTCGGGGAGGTACTTGAGGACCGAGACGGGACCACCGAGGATTCCCGCGAGTGGAGCGCCGCCCTTGGAACGCAGCACCTGCTTGATCTTGCTGGAGACCGTCATGGAACACCTCGCGCGGTTGATGGGGTAGGAGCCGTGGTTGCTGCTGCGCGGCCATCCGGTGATGGCCGCTCGTCCCCCGATGACGTCCCGTCGTCCCTCATCATCTCGCCCCCATCTGGCCGATGGTGAGCGCACGACGGAGGCGTCGTTGCGCGGAGTCCACCGCCGCCAGGGGGAGCTCCTGCAAGGACGGGGACCGGTGGAGACGCTGCAGGACGCGCGCCGTGCTGGTGCGTGGCTCGAGCCACCCGTCGTCGCCGAGGAATCGGCCGCGGTAGGCCCGGGCGGCCGCGACGTACGGCGTCAGGTCCTGATGGACCGCCTCGTAGGCCGCGTGGGCACGCTGCCGGAGCGGGCCGCGGGTCGGCGCCTGCGCCGGCTCCCAGGGCTTGGCGCCCATTGCGTGCAGCACGAGCGGAAGCTCGTTGCGTGAGTGCCACCGCTCAGCGACCGTCCAGCCTGAGGGTCCGTAGCACTGTGCGATCTCCCTACCGCGGCGCAGCTGCACCACGGGCACGTCTGCGTAGAGCGTCGAGCCCAGCAGCCCCGTGAAGACGTGCAGATCGGACCCGAAGTGGAGGGGCCGTCTCGTCGCCGGCTCCCAGATGACGGAGAGGTACTCGTCACTCGCGAGAATTCGGCGCCAGTGCTCGACCAGCGGGAGGTGGCGGCGGCTGACCCGCAGCAGACATGTGTTGACGGTCGCCGGGAATGTCCGCGCAACCTCCAGCCCAAGGCCGGTCGTACGCGCGTCGGTGCCCTGCGCGTGGCCCCAGAAGTACTCCTCGGTGGACACGACGGTGTCGGTGGGAATGCGGTCGAGCCGAGCCGCAAGATCGCCGGTGACGACCATGTCGCTGTCGAACCACATCACATCGTCGTGCCCCTCTGCGAGCGCGGAGAGAAGGACCGACGGCTTCACGTTCCAGCTCTCGCCGTCGATGCCCGCGCGCGACGTGACCAGCTCCAGCGACGGGATCTTCGCGGCCCATCGAACCATCTCGTCGGGCGCCCCCGGGACGATGGCACGCACTGCGAGGCCGGGGCTGTGCTCGGCAAGGCTGAGCGCAGCGAGCTGGACGCCGACGAACGCACTCGGTCGGTCCTCGTAGATCAGGACGAGCATCAGGCGGTTCCTTCACTCTCGATGGCTCGGCGGACAGCGACGGAAGAGATCGCGTCGGCATACAGGCGGTCCATCGCGTCGACCTTGTGGCCCCAGAGCCCGATGCGGGCGATGCGGGAGCGGGCACCTTCGCCGAGGGCGAGCCGAAGTCCGGGGTCCTCAACGAGCCGGCGGAGCGCGTCAGCGAGGCCCTGCTCGTAGGGCGCCTCGCCATCCGGCGCGACGCGGAGCCCGGAGCTGTCGTCGATGGTGTCTGCCGGTCCGCCGCGGGCGCAGACCACCGCGGGCAACCCGTGGCTCATCGCCTCTCCGACGACCAGGCCGCCGGGCTCCCGGTAGCTGGGGAACAGGAAGATGTCGGACGCGACGTAGAACTCGTCGACCCGCGCACGCGACACGCGGCCGTGCATGGTGACGCGGCCGTCCAGCCCGAGCGAGGTGATCAGCCCGGCGCATGAGTCGAGGTCGGCGCCGTCACCCAGCACGTCGAGCCGAGCATCGAGGTCACCGAGGAGCGCAAGGGCGCGGATCGCGTTGCGCACACCTTTGGACCTGACCACCCGGCCCGCAAAGAGGATGCGGACCGTGCCCTGCCTGCCCCGTCGGTCCACGGGTGAGGGAAGACGGGCGATCCCGATGTCACTCATGGCGTGGAACCGCTTGAGCGGGATGTCGCCGAGGATGTCGCGGACGTACTCGCCGATCCCGACCACGCAGTCGGCCTCCGCGTAGCTCCGCCGAAGCATGCGATCGTGAGCCAGCCGTAGCTCGTCGAAGCGGCGCATCCGGACGTACCAGGCGCCCTCGTCGAGGGGAAAGCCCTCTGGGGCGGAGATGCTTCCGCCCGTGGGGCCGAGGACGTAGGGCAAGCCGAGGCCGGCGAGGGGGGACGGGTAGCGCAACGCCACCGGCGAGATCTGGTGGGCGACGTCGAAGTGCTCGCCTGCTGCCAACGCATCGCGGATCCAACGGCGGGTCTTGACGTAGAAGGGTATGTAGCCCGGCTTGAGCATGCTGTTGAGGCGCTCGCTGTGACCGACCATGTGCGGCTCGCGCCACTCGACCACGCGCGCGGCGGGGAAGTGGTGGGACAGCGTCGACCGGTCCCGCTTGCTGTAGGTCAGCAGCGTCACGTCGTGCCGCTGTGAGAGCGTCGAGACCCATTGCGCGGAGACCCAGGACTCCCCCACGTCGTCGGGGTCGCACGTCGGCGCGATCAGCAGGAGGCGCATCGATCCGTTCCTTCTTGGAGGTTCATCCGCGGGCCACCCCACGCGAACGCGGGACGGTCCGGAAGAACAGCTCGGTGCCGTCGAGGGCCCGCTCAAGGACCTCGGCCGGCAGCGCGGTCACTGTCCCGCCGACCGACGATCCGCCCAGCTGGCTGCCGTAGCAGTCCAGCGCCGCCTGCTTCGTGGCCAGCGCCGCGGCGTCGAGTCGGACCACCTCGACCTGTCGTCGCGCCGCCGTCCGCAGGGCGGAGACCATGGCGCGGCCAGTGGCATGGCGACGCGACACGGGCCAGTCCGACCAGAGCCAGATGGGGTATGCGAGGACCCGCCCCTGCCACCCGGTCCGTTCGGCCGCGGCCTGGACCGCCCGCGCACAGGTCGCGTGGTCGGGGTGCACCTCGGTGGCACAGGTGACGTAGACGTCGTCCGGCGCGAGGTGGCGGAGCAGGCGCTCCAGCTCGGCCACGAGATCCTCGAAGGCGTCGACCAGGGCGCCGTCGGCGAAGTCGAGGGTGACCACGCTGCCCGCGGGAACGCCGAGCCGGGCGCAGGCCGCGACCAGCTCGGAGCGCCGCAGTGCCCGGAGCCGCTCGCGATCGAGCGTGTCCACGGCGTGGGAGAGCGCTCCGTCCGTGGCCACCACGACCGTCACCGCGGCGCCCGTCGCCACTGCCCGCTGGATGCGTCCCGCGCACCCCAGTGTCTCGTCGTCCGGGTGCGGGGCCAGGACCAGCAGCGAGCGCGCCGCCACCAGGTCCGTGGCGTCATGCGCACGCTCGAGGAGGAGCCGCCGGGTCCACGCGCGAGCGATCGCGGCGCGGCTCACGACGTCACCCGCGATGCGACCAGAGCCGCCCGCACCGCAACCACGAAGGCGTCGCCCGAGGCCTGCCACGTGTACCCACGAACACCGTCGGCTCCCGCCACGGCGATCCTCACCCGGGACTCATCGTCCTCGAGGAGCCGCAGCACGTCGGTGGCGAGCCCGGCGACGTCGCCGACGGGACGCAGGAGCGCCGTCCGTTCTTGCGCGGCGAAGTCATCGACGCCACCGTTCATCGTGCTCACCAGTGCCGCTCCGCAGGCCATCGCCTCCATCGACGGAAAGCCCCAACCCTCGCTGAGGCTTGCGCACAGGAAGACCGAGGCGCGGTCGTAGACCTCCCTGGCAAGGGCCTCGCCGGAGAGCCCGCGCCGGTATTCCACGTAGTCCGGGAGTCCGGGCGGCCGGCCGTGCGACCCGAACGCAACGAGCGGCACATCGGGCCGAGCCGCATGCACCCGATGGAACACCTCGGTGGCCTCGGCCTGCCCCTTCACCGGCGCAGGGTGCGCCAGCATCGCCACGCGTGGGGGCCGGGTCGTCACCGGTGCGCGCACAGCGAAGATCGAGGTGTCGATACCGTTGGGAACGAGGTGAAGTCGGTCCTCCGAAACGCCGAGGGCGAGGGCGCGGCGAAGGAGCGACTGCGAGACCACAGCACTGTGGACCGGTTGTCGCCACAGTGCGTCGATGGTCTCTGCTGGCGCAGCCCAGGTCTCGTAGGCCTGGAGAAGCTGCATGAACGGCGCGTCGTCCCCTCGCCATTGCTGCAGGAACTGGCTCGTGCGCCAGAACGTGGCGATGCGGAGGTCGGCAGGTGGGAGTGGGGTGGCCTGGGTCAGGCGGGGCACGTAAGCGAGTTTGACGCGGTTGTCGATGTGCATCCAACGGACCCTGCGCGGGAGAGCACCGGCCTGCACGTCGCGGATCCTGGCCTTGGCGCCGTCGACCAGCCGCCGCATCCCCTGTCGGTGGCCGAGGTCGTGGACGACCGTCACGCTGTACCCGGCCCTCGCCAGCGCACCCGCGTGTTCGTAGAACACCCGCGCACCGCCGCCGGGCAGCCGGGGGAAGGCGGGGGCGAGGAAGGTGACTCGCGCCCCCTCGGGAACCACCATGCCCCCACCTTGGACCGACGGTCGCACAGCACGGGTGGCAACGACTCGTTATACCCAAATTGTGGTCATGGCCTGTTGATCGCGGAAGGTAAAGTCCCCCGGATGCCGTCCCCCGCTCCGCACCTCCTCCGCCTCCCTTCCCTCGTGTGCCTCGCCGCGCTGGCAGGCCTGCTCCTGGGCACCGCCCCGGCCGTCGGGGCCGTTCCAGCGGCTCCCGACTCCGCACCGAGCCTTGCGGACGGCGCCGCGGCGCCGTCCGGAGGGCTGACCTCGCCTCGCAGGAACAGCCGCTACCCCGACGCGAGCAACACCGGCGTTCGTGCCTCACGCCTCATCGCCGTACCCAGCCAGTCGACCTCGGGCCCCGGCTGGCGGTGGGACGGCGCCAAGGTCGTGGTGACTCGTGATGGAGCGCGCATCTCGCGGCTCGACGTCAACGGCGCCGTGTTCAACGACAAGCACGGCGTGGTCATCAAGAACAGCCGCATCCGCTGCACCAACGAGGAAAGTTGGTGCGTCACCCTCGGATCCGGGTCCACCTTGCGGGACAGCGAGGTCGGCGGCGGCGAGGACGGCACCAGCTTCCAGCCCAGCATCGGCGTCCTGTCCGGCGACTACGACTCGCGCCAGACGCCCAACCTGGTGCTACGGGTCGACATCCATCACACCGTGCACGGGATGCGCGTCGACGGGGACACGACCGTGCTCGACTCCTACCTGCACGACTTTCCGATGGGCGACGCCGGCTGGGAGGACGCCCACACGAACGGGATCATGTGCACCGCGGGCTCCGACGTGTTGATCCGGCACAACACGATCGTGACCGGCAACACCGCGCCCGTCTTCGTCCAGTGGCAGGAGGGCAACGTCGGCATCGCCTCCTACCGGATCCGCAACAACCTGATCGTCGGCGTCGAGCGTCACGGCCAGCTGTCGTCCTACGGCGTGATGTTCGAGGACCAAGGCATCGACCGCCTTCCGGTCATCCGCGCCAACAAGTTCAAGGGCGCGTTCCAGGCTGGCCACATCCTGGCTCCCCGCGGCTCGACGGTCACCGACAACGCCACCGCTACCGGCCGGCGCGTCAGGGTCGACTGGGACTGACAGCCGGGCCTCCCCAAGAGAGGGGATGCCGCTGCGTAGACTCTCCAGCATCCCAGCCCCGCTCCTACGCTGGAGCACGCGCAGCGGGCGAGGGGTCGCCCGCGTTGGAGCTGGGGGATCGCGATGTCGGAGCGACACACGCCATGATGCGGTTGCGTCGGCCACGTCCCTTGGCGAGGCGGCCGTCCGCGACGGTCGTGATCCCCTGCTACAACTACGGTCACTACCTGGCCGACGCAGTCCGGAGCGCGACCGACCTCCAGCATGGGGTCGACGTTGAAGTCATCATCGTCGACGACGCCTCACCCGACGGTAGCGGTGAGATCGCCCGGCGCCTGGCTGACGCTGACCCCCGTGTGTCCTTGGTTCAGCACGAGCAGAACGCGGGCCACCTGCGGACCTACAACGACGGTCTGAGGCGGGCAACCGGCGAGGTCGTTGCTCTGGTCTCGGCCGACGACATGCTGGCTGAGGGCGCGCTCGCCAGAGCAGCAGCACTGATGCAGCACGACCCGAGCGTGGGGTTCGTGTATGGCCACACCGACAAGTTCCACGACCGTCCGCGGAGTTCTTCCGGACGGGTTCGCAACTGGGGTGTCTGGCCGGGCCAGGAGTGGTACGACGCTCGGGTCCGGAGCGGCACCAACCCGGTCCTGTCGCCGGAGGTGGTCATGCGCCGCGACCTGCTCGGCGAGCTCGGCTACTACGACCTGCACCTGCCGCACACCGCCGACATGTTCCTGTGGCTGAAAGCCGCCCAGCGGATGAACGTCGGTAGGGTCAACGGCCCGGTCCAAGCCCACTACCGGATGCACGAGCAGCAGATGCACTGGATCAGGGTCGGGTGGACCGACGACCTGCGGGAACGGCTCGAGTGCCTGCTCCGCGCCATCGACGAGGATCCGGACACGTCGCGCCGGACGGAGCAGCGCCGGGCCCAGGTGCGCCGGGCGGTCGCCTCGGACGCGCTGTCCCTCGCGGTCAAGGCCTACGACCAGGGGCGCCAGGAGGAGCTACCGGTCAGCGACCTGGCGACCTTGGCCGCCCACGTGTACCCGGACATCAAGCAGTCCATGGCGTGGCGCACGTACGTGTCGGCGTCCGACGGCCGACGTCGGCCCGCAAGGACGTACGGGGCGCGGGGCGTCCGGTTCGCCCGCAGAGGGACCCGCTGGCTGCTCCGTCGCCAGTACGGGATCTGAGCGCGATGGAGACCCGGCCTGGCAGGGACGCGCCCGCCCGGACCCTCACCAGTCGCGTCGTGAGCGGCGCCCTGTGGGGCGGGGCGAGCACGATCCTGCTGCGGCTCGGCAACATCGCGATCATGGCGGTCGTCGTCCGCATCGTCACCCCGGAGGACTTCGGCGTCTTCGCCGTTGCGATCGCCGTCTACGCAGTGATCGTCGCGGTCGGGAGCATGGGGCTGCCGACGGTCATGGCACGGGCCGACACCGATCAGGACGCCATCGGGCCGACGCTCAAGACGCTCTCCCTGGCGGGGTGCGCCCTGACCGCGCTGGTTCTGTTCCTGACTGCCGGCAGCATCGCGAGCGCGCTGGGCGCGCCCGATGCGCGGGACCCGATCCGGGTCATGTCGCTGGCCGTCGTGCTGGTCGGCGCGTACGCCGTCCCCGGCGCGCTGCTCGCTCGAGAGCTGCGGCAGGACCGGATCTTCCTGGCGAACATGATCGCCTTCGTGCCGAGCAACGGCCTGCTGGTGGTGCTCGCACTCTACGGCGACGGCGCGCTCGCGTTCGCTTGGTCGCGGGTGTTCGGGCAGCTGGTGTCCGGCCTCGTCATGACCTGGTACGCGGCCCAGCCCTACCGGTTCGGCTTCTCGCGGTTCCAGGCGCGATTCGTCCTGGCCGCCGGGCTCCCGATGGCCGGCACGGACCTGCTCAGCGCCTTCCTCCTCAACGTCGACTACGTCTTCATCGCCAACCTGCTCGGCACGCACCAGCTCGGGCTCTACGTCCTGGCGTTCAACGTGGCCAACTGGAGCACGTGGGTGTTGGGCGCCGTCGTGGCCGCCGTCGGCGTGGCGACGTTCTCCCGCGCCACGGCCGACGGCGTGCTCGAGCTGTGGGTCCATCGCGCCCACCAGAGCGTGGCCTTCCTCGCATGGCCGGCGTGCGCGCTTTCCGCGGCGAGCGCGGGTCCTCTGATCGAGACGATCTACGGCCACCAGTGGAAGGACGCCGCGTTGGTGCTGGCGATCATGGCGCCCTACGCGGTCCTGCTCGCGCACGTGCTCGTCTTCGGTCAGATCCTCAACGGAACAGGGCACGGCCGCGCCTTCCTCGTCATCCAGGTGGTCTGGCTGGTCGCGCTGGTGCCCACACTTTGGCTCGGCGCGACCCTGGACGGGACGACAGGCGTGGCGCTCGCCCACATCGCGCTCGTGCTGTTCCTCGTCCTCCCCCTGCACCTGCTGACGCTCCGCCGCATCCACGGCATTCGTGCCCGCCCGCTCTTCGCCACCGTCGTGGTGGCGCTGCCCGGCGTGTTGGCCGCGGTCGTCGCCGACCTGGTGTCGAGCGCGCTGGTCGACCCACCGGCGCTCAAGCTGGTGGTGGGGCTGGCCGCAGGCTGCCTTGCCTACATCGTTGTGTCGGCGCCTTACCTCGTCCGGGTGCTGCCAGAACCCACCGGCTCCGGACGGTTCGACCGCGTGCACCGTCTCCTCGCGGTGCTCGACCGCCCGCGGCGGGTCGTCCGTGCCCGCCTGGTGCGGAAGGGGGAGCGAGCATGACGGACACCGAGCTCCTCGTCGTCGTGGTGACCTACAACAGCGCCGACGTCGTCGGCGACCTGCTCGACTCGGTCCCGGCAGCGCTCGACGGGTTGCGCGCCGACGTCGTCGTCGTGGACAACGGCTCGTCCGACGACACCGTCTCGGTCGTGTCCGCTCGCTCCGACTGCCGACTCATCAGGGCGGCGAACAATGGTTACTCGGCCGGGATCAATCTCGGCACCCGCAGCAACCCCTTGGCACAGCACGTGCTTGTCCTCAACCCCGACACCGTCATGCAACCCGGCTCGGTGCCGCCCCTCGTCCGCGCCGCACGGCGCTCCGACGTCGGCATCGTGGTGCCACGCGTGCTGTGGCCGGACGGACGTCTCCAGTTCTCACTGCGTCGCGAACCGACATTGGCCCGCACGCTGGCGCTCACCCGATCGGGTCTGTCGGTCTTCGCGGAGTACGTCAACCGGCCCGCCGACTACGACCACGAGCACGAGGCCGAGTGGGCCCTGGGCGCCGTCATGCTGTTCACGAGGGACGTCTTCGACAGGCTCGGCGGCTGGGACGAGTCCTACTTCCTCTACTCCGAGGAGACGGACTTCTGCCTGCGCGCTCGTGACGTGGGGATCAAGACGTGGTTCGTGCCGGAGTCGGTCGTCGTGCACGTCGGTGGCGGTTCGGGCCAGTCAGCGAAGACCCACTCGATGATGGTGGTGAACCGTGTCCGCTGCTACGGACGCCGCCACTCGTCCCCCGCCACCGCGCTCTTCATGGCTCTGGTGATAGCGCGCGAGGTGACGTGGGGCCTCCGCGGAGGGTCACGGTCCTGGGTCGCGATTCGTGCCGTGCTGCAACCCTCGACGAGGCCGCCCGAGCTGCGGTGCTCGAGCGGCCTCCTGCCCCGCTGACCGGGACCGATCCGGGCCCGCCCCCCGTGGTGGCGAGCCATCCGCACCGGTGCCCTACGACGACGGGCGGAAGAGCACGTCCACGAAGTAGTTCGTGGAGTTCCACGACCCCGTCGGGAACCCGCCTCCGGTGGCGTAGCGGTAGAGACCGTTGCTACCGGCCGGTGCGCTGAGCGGTCCGGCGGTGCGGGCCTGCGAGAAGTAACCACCCGTCGCCGAGTAGTCGCCGCTCGGCGAGTAGTAGGACACGACATAGCTCTGTCCGGGGACGATGGCGATCGGTTCGGCGAACTCGGCGTTCTGCCAGCCGTCGGCTGTCTCGTCGGTGAAGGTCACCGTGCCGAGGCGAGTGCCGGTCGAGCTCCACAGCGACCCCGTGTGGGTGCCGGAGTTACCCGGTCCCTTCCAGAACCGCACCCCGGTGACCGAGCCGGCGCTCGACGACGTGAACGCCATGCCGACCTCGATTGGGGCAGTGTCCTGGACGTGGGTCGCGGGGGCCAGCCCGTCGAGCAGCCGTACGACCGGCACCGTCGAGGCGGCCGTCGCGAAGGACCAGGTCTGCGTGGCGAGCGGCACGCCGTCGTCCGACCTCACTCCCGAGACCTCGACCGTGTAGCCCGTGCTCGGGGCCAGCGCCGCACCGGGCGTGAACGTCAACTGCTTGCCGTCAGCGGAGAGCGCGGCCGTGCCGGGCACGGTCGTGGCGCCCTGCTTCAGCGTCATCGTCCAGCCGCTGGGCTGGATCGCGCCGGAGAACGCCATGCGCGGCTTGACGTCGGTCAGGACCCCGGTGGCGCCGTCGCCGGGACTTCGCGACTCCGCTGTCACGGCGAGCGGGTCTGCCTCGAACACCACGTCCACCCAGTAGTTCGTCGACTGCCAGGAGTAGGTGGGGAAACCGCCGCTGCCGTAGAGGTAACGGCCGTTCGCACCGGCTGGCGCCGTCAGGTCGCCCGAGGTGAACGGTGTCGAGAAGAAGTTGCTCGTCGCCGCGTACCGTCCGTTCGGGGCGTGGTAGGACACGACGTACGTCGTCCCTGCCGTCACCTGCACCGGGCTGGCGAGCATGGCGGTCTGCCAGCCCGTCGCGGTCTCGCCGACGAAGGTGACCTGGGCCAGCCTCGTACCGGCTGACGTCCACAGCGAGCCCCGGTGGGTACCGACGTTGCCAGCGCCCTTGAAGAACCGGATGCCGGTGACCTGGCCGGACTTGGTGGGAGTGAACGCAGTGCCCACCTCCACGGCCGAGGTGTCGGTCGATGCGCCCGATGCCGGCTGCTGAGCGCTGAAGAGCGATTGCTCGGCCGCCGGCACGCCCGACCTGGTGCCGAAGCTCCAGCTCTGGCTCGCGAGGGTGACGCCCTCCTGCGAGACCAGTCCGGTGACGTTGACCGCGACGGTCGCGCCCTCCGGGAGCGGCCCGGACGGGGTGAAGGTCAGCACGGTGCCGCCGCTGCCGAGGGACGCGCTGCCGGGCACCGCGTTGCCGCCCGAGGTCACTGACATCGACCACCCGGACGCGAGCGGGGAGCTCACCTCAAGGGCGATTGACGTGGTGCGCCGTACGTTGGTCGCGCCGTTCGCCGGGGACTGGCCTGTGACCGTCAGCGGGGAGGCGGCCTTGTCGAACACGACGTCGACGAAGTAGTTGCTCTGGGACAGAGACGAGGGGAAGCCCGTGCCGTACGTGTAGGCGCCCGAGTTCGGGTCGACGTTGAGCGGCGCGCGCGACAGGTCCCCCGCAGAGAAGCCGTTGGGCGTCACCGAGTAGCGCCCGACCGAGGTCCGGTAGGACGCGACGTACAGCGTGTTCTTGCTGATCACGACCGGCTGCGACAGCACCAGCGTCTGCCAGCCGGCGGAGGTCTCCCCGGCGAATGTCCCCGTCGCCAGCTGGGTTCCGTTGGCGGACCACAGCGTCCCGGTGTGGGAGCCCGTGTTGTTGGGCCCCTTGTAGAACTTGATCGCCGAGACCGTGCCGTCGACCTGGCTGCTGAATCGTACGCCCAGGGTCACCGCGTTCTTGTCGGTCGACTCCAGCATCGTCGGGGTCGTCTCGTCGTCGAAGAGCGTGCAGGGGCACACGCCGGGGGTCGCCGGCGGCTTGGCCGTCCGGAAGCCCCAGGTCTTGCCCGAGGTCACCGGCTGGCCGACCGCGTCGGTACCGGACAGCGTCGCGGTGTACTGCACGAAGCCTGCGAGCGTCGAGGTCGGTGTGAACGTCACCGTGCGGGTCGCGGCGTCGTAGACCGTGTCGCCCGGGACGGTCTGGCCGAGCTCGTCCTTGAGGACGAGTCCCGCCGTGCCGGCTTGGAGCGGCTTGGAGTAGGTCGCGCGAACCGCGGTCGAGCGAGCGACGCTGCTGGCCCCGGCGACGGGCCACTGGTTCGTCGCGGACAGCGGGGAGTCGTCGACGGTCGTGAAGAGCACGTCCACGTAGTAGTTCGAGCTGAGGTAGCTGTTGGACGGGTAGGTGCCCGGGTTGCCGAAGACACCGGCCGGCTGGGAGCCCCAGCCACCCTCGACGCGCAGCGGCGGCGACAGCTTGGGCCGGTAGTAGAAGGCGTCGGCGCCGAGGGCATACCTGCCCTGTGGCGCAGTGTAGGACGCGACGTAGGTCTGGCCGGCCGAAACCGGCACCGCGGTCGCGAACTTCAGTGTCTGCCATCCGGTCGCGGTCTCGTTGGTGAAGGTGCCGGTGGCGAGCTGTGCGCCGGCGGCGTTCCAGAGCGAGCCCTGGTGGGTGCCGCCGTTGCCGGCTCCCTTGAAGAACCTCACGCCGGTCAGAAAGCCGTCGGCGGTCGGTGTGACGCGCAGACCGAGCTCGACCGCGCCGCCGTCGTCGGCCGCCGGGACCGGCGGCACCTCGGAACCGAAGACCGAGCACGGGCACTGGACGTTGACGTTCCGGGTGGCGACGGGGCCGATGTTGGCCGAGTCGTCGGTCGCGCGGACGCGGAGCGTCGTGGCGCCCATGCCCTTCTGGTCGTAGGTGTAGCTCCACGACGTGGTGCCCGTGGCCGGGTGCCAGGTGTCACCGCCGTTGGTGGAGACCTCCACGCCGGCCACCCGGCCGCCGGCGTCAGTGGCCGTGCCGGTGACGGTGCGCTGAGTGCCGTTGGCCACGGAGGCGTTGGCCGACGGCGAGGTGATCGTCGTCGTCGGTCCGGTGGTGTCGTTCGACTTCCCGGTCGTGACCAGGCCTGCCATCAGGGTCGACGGCTGGGCGTTCATGTCTGCCAGCAGGTTGACCTGCGCTTGCTGCATGCGGACGTCGGCAGGCTCGGGGGCGAAGGGGGAGTCGTGCACCTCGTCGAGGCCCCAGGTCCACTGCACGGTCCCAGCACTGAAGACGAGCGCGCCGCTGGGCGCCTTGTAGAGGGTGACATTGTGGGTCGTCGTCCCGGGCGTGACCGTGTTGCCGAAGTCACGCAGGTACTCGGGCGTCGGACCCACGGTGGTCGAGAGCCGCACGAGGCCATCGGGCCGGAAGCCGTTGTCGACGTCCTCGTTTGACTCGTAACCGATCGTGTGCGGCGCCAGGGCGCGGGACTCTCCTGGCGGCAGGTTGGCCAGCGACGTGTTGCGCCACAGGCGGTATTTGCCCTCCTCCGACCTGACCGTCAGTGCGAGGTCGTCGTGGTTGACCATGTACATGGTGCCGATCAGCGCGTTCTCCGGTCGCCCACCGCCCTGCGATGCCGGCGCAAAGCGCGGGTCGCGCCACGTGGCGGTCGACTCCGTGCTCGGGTCGGACTTGCGACGGTCCCACGTCTCCTTGTAGGCCACCATGGTGCGGTAGGGCGTATGGCCGTTGTCGAGGGAGTTCTCGTAGCGCACGCGCCAGTACATCTCGTTGCCGGCGAGGAACTGGAGGTTCACGCCGGCATCCCGGGCGGCTTCGACGTTCGCGCGCTGGGCGCCGCTCCAGTACTCGTCGTGACCGACCGAGAGGTAGACCTTGTGGTTCTTGATGAGGTTGCCGCGCCGGTCGGCGTCCACGCCTGCGATGTAGCTGACGTCGTAGCCGTTGCGCTCCAGGAAGCGCACCAGGGGAAATTCGTTGGAGAAGAAGAAGTCGCGGCCACCGATGCCGTCGCGGGTGCTCATGGGCCGGTTGTAGGAGAGCTTGTACGCGCGACCGTTGGCGCCGCCGCGGTAGAGGTTGGATCCGCCGTAGAGGTTGTAGGCCTGCCAAGTGGTGTCGGCGGTCTGGAAGACGATGTCGGACGTGCTCGCGTCGTCGCGCACGATGAAGGTGATGTGGCTCGTGTCCCCGTTGCTCCGGCTGAGGAGCGCGACGTACACACCGGACACGGCCGTCGTCGGCACGTTCCAGGATGCCGACACGGCCCAGTTCCCGCAGTCGACGGTCTCGGTCGTCAGGTCGTTGATGCACGCCGGCTGGTGCTGCGGGAGGGGCGCGCTGGGGGTGATCGCGGTGATCTTGCGAGCCCCGAGGCCTTGGTACCAGCCGGTCCGGAAGATGTCGATCGTGTAGGCCGAGGCGTCGGTGTCGATCTTGAAGTCGATCCGCTGACCGACGTTGACCGAGATGTCGGTGGAGAAGCCCTGGATCGAGTCGTCGCCTGCCCCCGAGACGTTGTCCCAGATGGCCGGGTCGGTTCCGGGCTTGGAGTTCTCGCAGGCGATCTTGTTGCCACCAGGCGCGCACGGATCAGCCGCATTGGCGGGCGCGGGGCCGCCAAGCCCCACCGGCCCGAGGAGCGCGTTCAGGGCTGCAACCAGCACGATCGCGAGCAGGCGCGAAGCCCACACGCGTCCGGACTTCGTCTGATGACTCGCAACAGTGTTGACCATTTGTCCCCATCCCTATTCGACGCACCCCAAGGCGCCGCGGTCAGATCTTGTTGGCACGACGCCCGAGCAATGTGCGAGGGGACCTGATATCCCCAAATTCAGTACGCGGTCAGGCGCTCGTCGCAGCAGCCCCCGAGCGACGCGACCATTGGCGCGGGATCCGCACCCCGCTGATGTGCAGCGGTGGCGGGTCGGAGACCTTGGTGACCGTGCGGCTCGCGGCCGCCACCAGGTCGCGGGCCTTGAGGCTGTCGGCGTCGCGGGAGATGCACAGGTCGCGCAGCGCGAGCTCCAGCGCGATCGTCAGCTGGTGGTCGTCGACGTGCTCACCGTGCATCGCGCGGCGGGGCACCAGGATCGGGCACTTGCCGTTCTCCAGGGCCATCAGCGCGATGCCGGTGCCGGCGTGCGCGACGACGACGTCGGCTGCCCGGATGGCTGCTGCCATCTCCTCGGACGGCACGCGCTCCCGGGCGTCGATCCCGAGGCCGGTGGCGTCGGTGCCGCCGGTCTGCCACAGCACCTCCGCGCCCTCCGGCACGAGGGGCACCAGCCGGTCGAGGAGCCGGCGGAAGCCGTAGCCGTCCTGCGTGCCGAGGCTCACGACCATCGACTGCACCGGGCGCTCGGCGGCCGGGGTCGCCTCATAGAGCTCCCACGGCGAGGCGAGGAACTGCCAGTGCCCCCGCGCCAGGGCGCTGGACTGGCTGAAGGTCGTGATGCCCGGCACCATCGCGAGCGCGCGGCCGGACAGCGAGGGGGCGTCCAACCGGGTCGCGCTCTCGATGTAGACCGTCTCGATGCCGCGCATTCGCGCCTGCGGCAGCACCGCGAGGGCCAGGGCCGCGCCCGTGCTGACGACCAGCGACACGTCGTGGTCGGTAAAGAGGCTGCGGCACGCCAGTGCGTTGCGCGCCAGCGCCCGGGTGTCCCGGGGCGGGCACGGCAGCGCCCAGTGGACCCGCTGGCCCGCGAGCAGCGACTCGGTCTGCGGCGAGCGGGGCGTCACCCACACCACGTCGTCGCCCACGCCGAGCCGCGGCCGCAGGGTGTGCAGCTGCATCAGGTGGCCGCCGTCGTTGGCGACGAGCAGGGTGGTCACGAGCGGCCACCCGCCACCGCGGCGGCGAGCACCTCGACGACGCGGTCCTGCTGGGCCTCGGTGAGGTGCGGGTGCATCGGCAGCGACAGGATCTCCCCGGCCGCGGTCTCCGCGACGGGCGCCGTCCCGCGGCCGAGACCCAGGTGGGCGTAGGCGCCGGTCAGGTGCACCGGGTAGGGGTAGTGGATGCCCGCACCCACCCCGGCCCGGCCCAGCTCCGCCAGGACCCGGTCCCGCTCGGCGACCCGGACGACGTAGAGGTGCCACACGTGCTGCCCGTCCGCGCCGAGCAGCGGGCGGCGTACGCCGGGCACGTCGGCCAGCAGGCGGTCGTAGCGGGCGGCCGCGCGGACCCGGAGCTCGTTCCACTTCTCGAGCCGGTCGAGCTTGGCCCGCAGGTAGACCGCCTGCACGGTGTCGAGCCGGGAGTTCATGCCGATCACGTCGTGCACGTAGCGGGTCGACGACCCGTGGTTGCGCAGGCGGCGCACTTCGGCGGCGATGGTCGCGTCGTCGGTGGTGACGGCGCCGGCGTCGCCCGCGGCGCCGAGGTTCTTGCCGGGGTAGAAGCTGGTGGCCGCGACCGTGCCGAGCGCACCCGCGCCCCGGCCGCCGAGCCGGGCGCCCTGGGACTGAGCGGCGTCCTCGACGAGCGGGACGCCCGCGTCGCCGCAGACCTGCGCGAGC
This sequence comes from Nocardioides sp. P5_E3, assembly GCF_054049275.1. Classification (NCBI taxonomy): domain Bacteria; kingdom Bacillati; phylum Actinomycetota; class Actinomycetes; order Propionibacteriales; family Nocardioidaceae; genus Nocardioides; species Nocardioides sp. P5_E3. The sequence continues at coordinate 131,715 of NZ_JBFUMR010000010.1, read as the reverse complement.
CGCTCCATGGGCGCGAGCTGGCCGAAGAGGTGGACAGCCACGACGGCCTGGGTGCGGTCGGTGATCGCACCCTCGACCTGGTCGGGGTCGATGAGGAGGCGCTCGTCGTCGCAGTCGACGAGCACCGGCACTGCGCCGATCCGCGAGACCGCCTCGGCGGTGGCGATGAAGGTGTTGGCCGGGATGACGACCTCGCCCTCCGGCCCGACCCCCGCCGCCCGCAGCGCGAGCTCGAGGGCGTCGGTGCCGTTGGCGACGCCGACGCAGTGGTCGACGTCGACGAACGAGGCGTACTGGTGCTCGAAGTCCGCGACGGGCGGGCCGTCGACGAACGCCGTGGCCGCGAAGACCGCGGCGATCCCCGCCTCCACCTCGGCCGCGATCTCCGCGTGCTGCGAAGCGAGGTCGACGAAGGGGACGGTGGTGCTCTTGCTGCTCATGCATGGACTCCTGTCCGGATCGGTCGGGCGGGGACTCCCACCCAGGTCTCTCCTGCGGGGACGTCGTCGAGGACCACCGAGCCCATCCCGACGGTGGCGTCGGCCCCGATGCGCACGCCCTCGCGCACCGAGGCGTTCATGCCGATGTAGGCGGCCTCGCCGACCTCGACGTCACCGCCGAGGGAGACCCCCGCGCAGAGGGTGGCGAAGTCGGCGACGGTGCAGCCGTGCGTGAGCGTCACGTGGGGCATCAGGACGACGTGCTCGCCGACCTCGACGTCGGCGGTCAGCACCACGCCGTCCAGGGCGATCGAGCCCCGGCCGATGTGGCAGCTGCCCGGCAGCACGAGCCGCGGGTGCAGCAGGGTGGCGTAGCGGGAGGCGCCGAGGCCGACCATGGCGAGTCGCGTCGCGACCCGTCGGCGGAGCCGGCCCTTGCCGAGGGTGAGGAGCACCTCGTGGTCGACCAGCCCGGTGACGAGGTCGACGCCGCCGAGCACCGGCGCGAGGCCGTGCAGGGTGCCCCACCGGGCGGGGTCGTCGTCGACGACCTGGACGGGGCCGTCGTGCTGGACGAGGACGGCGACGGCGGTCGCCTCGCGGGCCAGCCCGCTGGCGCCGACGAGGACCAGCCCGCTCACGGCCGCCACGCCGATCCGAGCGCGTCGCACACGCGCTGGTGCTCGGCGTCGGTCATCTGGTGGAACAGAGGGAGCACGAGCGTCGCGTCGGTCAGCCGCTCGGTGACCGGTAGCGGCACGTGGGACAGCCCGGCGTGCGCCGGCTGGCGGTGCGCGGCCATGATCCCGCGGCGCGCCGAGATGCCGGCAGCGGCGAGGTGCTCCATCATCTGCTCGCGGTCCATCGGGTGCTCGGGCAGGACCTCGAGCCAGCAGGACTGGTAGTTGGTCGTGCCCCAGTCGGGGTCCCCCACCAGGCGCAGGCCGGGCAGGGCCGCCACCGCGTCGGCGTACCTCGCGGCGAGCTCGCGGCGACGCGCGACCATCTCGGGGAGCCGGCCGAGCTGGACCAGCCCGACCGCCGCCTGCAGGTCGGTCATCCGGAAGTTGAAGCCGACCTCGTCGAAGCTCTCCGGCGGCGCGAGGACGCTCGCGTGCCGGTCGGCGGCGGAGACACTCATCGCGTGCTCGCGCAGCCGGCGGGCGCGCTCGGCCCAGCCGGCGCGCGACGTGGTGAGCATGCCGCCCTCGCCGGTGGTGAGCAGCTTGCGGGGGTGGAAGGACCAGGTGGCGATCTCCGCCTCCGAACCGACCGGGAGGCCGTGCGCGGTCGACCCGGCGGCGCACGCCGCGTCCTCGACCACCGTGATGCCGAGGGGGTCGCACCAGGCGCGGATCGCCCGCAGGTCGAGCGGTACGCCGCCCTGGTCCACGGCGATCACCGCGCGCGTCCGCGGGGTGACCACCGTGGCGATCGTGGCAGGCGTGAGGTTGCCGGTGACGGGGTCGACGTCGGCGAAGACCGGCGTGGCCCCGACGTAGGTCGGCGCGTTGGTCGTGGCGACGAAGGAGAACGACGGCACGACGACCTCGTCGCCGGGGCCGACGCCGGCGACGACGAGGGCCAGGTGCAGCGCGGTCGTGCAGCTGGTCAGCGCCACGGCGTGCGCGACCTGCTGGGACTCGGCGAAGGCGGCCTCGAACTGCGCCACCCGCGGCCCCTGCGCCACCCAGCCGGAGCGCAGCACCTCGGAGACGGCTGCTACCTCCTCCTCGCCGAGCCACGGCTGCATCACGTTGATGCGGGTGAGCTGCTGCTCAGCGAGGTGGTCGAGGCTCATCGCGACACCGCCACGGAGCGTCCCGCGGCGATCTGCTCGCGCTGGGGGCGCCACCACTCCACGAGCTGGCGCAGGCCGTCCTCGAGGCCGGTGGTGGCGGTGAAGCCGAGGTCGCGCTCGGCCGCGCACGTGTCGGCGAGGCGGCGTACGACGCCGTTGACGCCGCGCTCGGGCCCGTGCTCGACGGGCAGGTCGGAGCCCATCACCCGCAGCAGGGCCTCGGCGAGCCCCATCAGGCTGGTCTCCTCGCCGCGGGCGACGTTGTAGACGCCCTCGACCACGCCGGAGGAAGCCGCCAGCACGTTGGCGCGCGCGATGTCGGTGGTGAAGACGAAGTCCATCGTCTGCCGGCCGTCACCGAAGATCAGCGGCGGCAGGCCGTCGTCGATGCGCTCCATCCAGCGCACCAGGACCTCGGTGTAGAGGCCGTGCACGTCCATCCGCGGGCCATAGACGTTGAAGTAGCGCAGGGCCACGTAGTCGAGGCCGTTCATCGCCCGGAAGCTGCGCAGCATGCCCTCGTTGAACGTCTTGGCGGCGCCGTAGAACGTGTCGTTGTCGTAGGGGTGCTGGTGCTCCGGGGTCGGGAACTCCTCGGCGAGGCCGTAGACCGACGCCGACGACGCGGCGACCAGCTTGTCGACGCCCGGCGCCGACGCGGCGGCCTCGACGACGTTGAAGGTCCCGTCGACGAGCACCTCCAGGGCCAGGCGGGGCTCCTCGGCGCACTGGGTGATCCGGATCGCGGCCTGGTGGAAGACGAGGTCGCAGCCGCTGGTCAGGTCGTGCACCAGGTCGCGGTCGCGGATGTCGCCGCGCACCAGGACGAGGTCGGCCTCGTCGCGTCCGAGGGCGTCGCCGAGGTTGGCCTCACGTCCGCGGACGAAGTTGTCGAGGACCCGCACCTGGGCGGCCCCGGCGTCGAAGAGCTGGTCGACGAGCGTCGACCCGATCGTGCCGGCACCGCCGGTCACCAGCGCGGTCGCGCCGGCCAGGGCGGTCATCGGACGCCCTCCATTACCGGCTCGCTGGTGGCGGCGCCGGCCTGGCGGGGCACCGGCGGCGGACCCGCCGGCACCGGCACCGCAGCGTCGTACGACGTCTCCGGACGCTCGGCCAGCCGCTGCGAGGCGGCCTCGAGCACCTCGAGGACGCGCAGCCCGGACCGGCCGTCGGTCAGGGCCGGACGGCCCTCGTGGATGGCTGCGGCGAACTCGCCGACCATCGACCCGAGCGCCTCGCGCTCGGGCAGCGCCGGGGACCAGGTGTCGCCCAGGCGGTAGGAGACGGTGGAGGCGGCGCGGTCGGCGCCGGCGACCGAGGTGCGGGCCAGGTCGACCCCGCGGTCGTAGATGCTGAGCCGCTGCTGCGGGTTGAGGTCGTCCCACACGAGCGTGCGACGCGACCCGCCGATCACCATCTGGCGGATCTTGGTCGGGCTCAGCCAGTTGACGTGCACGTGCGCGAGCCCGTCGTCCGGCAGCGGCAGGGTCAGGTGGCCGACACAGGCGCGGCCGGCGCCGATGGGGTCGGCGCCGGTCGCGCCGATGCCCGTGGTCGGAAGACCCCCCGGCAGCACGAAGTCGAGGATCGCGAGGTCGTGCGGCGCCAGGTCCCAGAGCACGTCGATGTCGGGCTGCACCAGCCCGAGGTTGATCCGGACCGAGTCCACGAAGTGCACCTGGCCCAGCTCGCCGCTGCCCACCAGCTCGCGCATCTTCTGCACGGCGGGCGTGTAGCAGTAGGTGTGGTCGGTCATCAGGACCAGGCCCTGCGCATCGGCCAGGTCCACCATGGTGCGGCCGCGGGAGACGCTGTCCGCCAGCGGCTTCTCCACGAGCACGTGCTTGCCCGCGCTCAGCGCCTGCAGCGCCAGCCCGTGGTGCGTCCGGGCCGGGGTCGCGATGGCGACGGCGTCGATCCGCGGGTCGTCGAGCACCCGCTCCACGCTGTCGGTGACCTCGACGTGCGCGCCGGCGACGCGGCGCGYCCGCTCGAGGTCGAGGTCGCAGACCAGCTCGAGGTTCCAGTCCGGGGACGCCCCGAAGTTGCGGACCAGGTTGGGGCCCCAGTAGCCGGCGCCGATGACGGCGACGCCCAGCGGGCCGTTGGTGCGGGTGCTCATCGTGCTTCCTCCAGTCGGCCAGCGGCCTCCACGTAGACCTCTCCGGTGACCGGGCAGATCCACCGGTCACGGTTGTCCGAGACGAGCGGGACACCACTGCGACCCACCCAGCCGATCCGCCTCGCGGGCGAGCCGACGACGAGCGCGTAGTCCGGCACGTCGCGCGTCACCACCGAGCCCGCTCCCACGCTGGCCCACCGGCCGATCCGCACCGGGGCGACGCACACCGCGCGCGCCCCGACGGACGCTCCCTCCTCGATGGTCACCCCGACGGGCTCCCAGTCGTCGGCGCCCTTGCGCCGGCCGTCGGTCGTCACCGCCCGCGGGTAGGTGTCATTGGTGAGCACGAYGGCCGGGCCGATGAAGACGCCGTCGCCCAGGACGGCCGGCTCGTAGACCAGCGCCTGGTTCTGCACCTTGCACCGCTCCCCGATGCGCACCCCCGGGCCGACGTAGACCCCGCGCCCGAGGATCGTGCCGTCGCCAACCTGCGCCCCGGAGCGCACGACGGTCTGGTCCCACACCTGCGCGCCGGGACCGACGCGGGCGCCGTCCTCGACGGTCGCAGTGGCAGCGACGAGGGCGCGGTCCCGGGATCCGGTACGCGCGTTGGACAGTGAGGTCATGTGCGTGAGCTTTCGTCTCGTTGCCAGGTGGTGAAGTCCCCGGACCTCAGCGCCCCACGGGCACCGAGCCGGGCGGCGACGTGGACTGCCACGAACACCGGGAGTCGGAGGGCCAGGCCGGGCCGGGTGACGGCGAGGCCGGCCAGGGTGCGCGCGTTGGTGCGCGAACCGGGGCGTCGTACGCCGAGCTGGCCGGCCTGGGCGTTGCCCGTCGCGATGCGGATGCGGCGGCGTACGAGGTCGCGGACGGTGCGCGGTGGGTGCACGACGGCGACGGCGCTGGGCACGACCCGGCGCTCCTCGCTGCTGAACGAGTCGGACATGCCGAGGTCGTCGCTCATCATCCGCGGGAGCGCGGTGACCCGCGCCTGCCCCTGCTCGGAGAGGACGACGACGCCGCGGCCGAAGAGGCCGGACTCGACCTGGGGCAGCGCCTCCCAGACGTCGTAGTACCACCGCACCCAGCGCGAGCACCCCGTGCGGGGGACGTCGCGTCGCGGGGCTGTGGCGAGGACCTCGTCGCGGGCGATCGGCTCGATCAGCCGGAGCGCGGCCGCGCCGTTGAGCTCGATGTCGGCGTCGAGGTGGATGCGCGGGAAGACGTCGGTGGCAGCGTTGCCGACCCGCACGGCCTCGACCTTCGAGGGCTGCGGGATCTCGATGACGCGGGCGCTCGGGTCGGCGGCGCGGGCCTCGTCGGCGGTGCGGTCGGTGCACCCGTTGCAGACCACGACCACGTCGAGGTCGGATCCGGTGCCTTCACGCAACGCCCGCAGGTTGCGGCCGATGGTGGCCGCCTCGTTGTGGGCGGGTATGACGACGCTGGCGACTGCCATCTCACTCCCCCGACTCGCGTGCCGGGCCCCACGCCCGTCACGCCCCGATCTTGTGGACTGCGACCGTCGGGTCGGACCGTCCACGGGGGCTTTCGCCCATTTTGGGGAGCCCTACCCGGCGGCCCCGATGAAGCGGATGTCGGCCGAGCGGAGGTCGCGCAGGCGGAGCACCAGGAGGTCGAGCTCCATCACGGACCAGGTGTCGTCGATCGCGAGGCCGGAGGCCGTGGTGTGCAGGGCGCGGTAGAGGGAGAGGGGCTGCGTGCGCAGCTCGGCGTGGAGGGTGCCCTCAAGGACGAGGCGGAGGTAGGTGTACTGGGCGACGGGGGCCGATCCGTAGCGGTAGTCGGCGTCCACGTCGTTGTCGGCGGCGAGATCTGCCAGGGTCTGCCAGTCGATCGCCATCACGTGGTCGACCCGGCGGCCGACCGTCGACTCCGCGGCCGCCACCGACGCGCTCGCCGGCCGGGCACCGAGCCCCACGCGGTCGTCGTACGGCATCGGCACGGACTCGACCCGCGCGCTGCGTCCGTCGGGGCGGACCTCGACGAGCATGACCGCCTCGACGGACTGGTCGCCGGGCAACCAGGACACGTCCTCGCCACCACCGGGTCGCGTGCCGACCATCAGGATCGTCTCACCGGGCGCCGGCGGCGGGCGTTCGCCCAGGCCGTCGAAGGCGCCGTCGATGCGGCCCATCCGGCTGGTCAGGCTGAGGTTGAGGACCAGGGCGGCGGCGAGCCCGAGCACGCCCAGCAGCGTGACGACCGCCAGCAGGCGGCGCAGCCGCGGGCGCCGGCTCGTGCCGCCTGCCATCGAAGTCCCCCGTCCGTCCGTGCTTCCGACGCTAGGCGGTGGCGGGCGGGACCTCATGCCCCAAACGGGGGACGGTCAGGAGTTGAAGCGCTGCTGGGTCTTCTCGAGGCCGTCGGTGATCAGCGACTCGACGGCGTCGGCGGCGTCGGAGACCTGGAACGGCAGTTCCTTGCGCTCGACGGTCGAGTAGTTGGACAGCACGAAGTCGGCGACGTCCTGGCGGCCCGGCGGTCGGCCGATGCCGGCGCGGACGCGGTGGAAGTCGCCGGTGCCGAGCGAGGACCGCATCGACTTGAGCCCGTTGTGGCCGTTGTCGCCGCCGCCGAGCTTGACCCGCAGCGTGCCGAAGGCGATGTCGAGCTCGTCGTGGATGGCGATGATGTGCGCCGGGTCGACCTTGTAGAACGTGGCGAGCGCCTTGACCGGGCCGCCGGACTCGTTCATGTAGCCGCGGCCGCGGGCGAGCACGACCCGGGGACCCCCCAGGGACAGCCGGCCCTCGACGACGTCGGCGCGACCGGACTTGTGGGAGCGCCAGTTCACCTTGCCGGGGGGCGATCCCATCCGGGAGGCCAGCTCGTCGGTGACCAGGTAGCCGATGTTGTGCCGGTGCCCGGCGTAGGTTCCTCGCGCTGTAGCGCGAGGAACCGCCCGGTCAGTGAGCTCTAGCGCGAGAAAGCGCCCGCTCGGTGGATCACTCGGAGTCGGTGCCCTCGGCCTCGATCGCAGCGTCCTCGGCCTTGGCCTCGGTCTGGGCGTCGGCGATCTCGGCGTCGGAGACCTCGTGCTCGATGCCGGCCTCGGCCTCGGCCTCCTCCAGCTCGGCCTCGAGGGCCTCGGCGGAGATCTGCTCGGTCACGTTGACGATGAGGAGCTCCTCGTCGGCCAGCAGGGTCGTGCCGGACGGGAGGGTGAGGTCCTTGGCCAGGATCTGGGTGCCGGCGGCGGCGCCCTCGACGGAGACCTCGAAGAACTCGGGGATGTGGGTGGCCTCGGCCTCGACGGACACGACGGCGTTCTCGTTGACGACCAGCGTCTCGGGGGCCGCGTCGCCCACGACGTGGATCGGGACGTCGACGGTGACCTTCTCGCCGCGACGGACCGCGACGAAGTCGAGGTGCTCGATGACGCGACGGATCGGGTCGATCTGCACGTCCTTGGTGAGGGCGAGCTGCTCGGAGCCGTCGACGTCGAGCGCGAGCAGGGCGTTGGCGCCGCCGTGCTTGAGGGCCATCATCGTCTGGTGGCCCGGCAGGATGACGTGGACCGGGTCGTTGCCGTGACCGTAGATGACGGCGGGGATCTTGTCGTCGCGGCGGATGCGGCGGGCAGCGCCCTTGCCGAACTCGGTGCGCGGCTCGGCGGCGATCTTCTCGGGGGCAGACATCATGTTCTCCGTACGTCGGTGGGGGGTCGGGGGCCTCGGGCCGGAGACGACGAACGCCGCGCTCCGGATCGGGGGCGCGGCGCAGTGATGCGGTCCGGCCCAGTCGATCACGGAGTCCTGACGTGCGGGCTCCCTCGCCGAGGCAACCCGTGAACCCTAGACCCGGTGCGGGTGCGAGGTCGAATCGCGGCGAGCGTCGCCGGCACCGAACTGGGAGGCGCCGCCCATGGACTGCTCACTAGGGTGTCCCGGTGCCCCTGATGCTCCCCGAGGCGCGCGAGCGCGCCGTCCTGCTGACCGACGTCCACACCGAGCTCCACCTCGACCTGACATCGACCGAGGACTTCGGCGTCGAGGCGACGATCTCCTTCGGCTGCACGCAGCCGGGGGCCTCGACGTTCCTCGAGCTCAACGGCGGCACCGACGTGACCCTCGACGGCAGCCCGGCGCCGTACGCCGACGGGCGGATCGCGCTGACCGACCTGGCCGCGTCCAACACGGTGCGGGTCACCGCGCGGATGCCCTACGTCACCGACGGCGACGGCATGACCGTGACGATCGACCCGGCCGACGGCGAGCGCTACGTCTGCGCCCACACCTCGATGGACATCGCGCAGAAGGTCGTCCCCTGCTTCGACCAGCCCGACATCAAGTCGACGTTCACCCTGACCGTCACCGCGCCGTCGCACTGGACGGTGCTCGGCAACGGCCCGCTCGAGGCGCGCACGTCGGGCGAGGGCGCGGACGTCTGGGCCTTCGGCACCACCCCGCCCTTCTCGTCGTACCTCTTCACCCTCGTCGGCGGCCCCTGGGTCTCGGTGACGTGGGACGAGCCGTACGCCCCCGCGCCCGGCGGCACGCTGCCGTTCGGCTGGCACGCGCGGGCGTCTCAGGGGCGCGAGCTGCAGCGTGACGCCGAGGAGCTCAAGCGCATCACCAGCGCCTGCTTCCAGCACTACACGACGATCTTCGAGCCGGAGTACCCCTACGCCGACTACCAGCAGGTCTTCGCGCCCGGTCTCAACTGGGGTGCGATGGAGTTCCCCGGGTGCGTGGTCTTCCGCGACCAGGCGCTCACGCAGGGCACGCCCACCGAGCTCGAGCGCGAGTGGCTCGCCTCGACGATCGCCCACGAGATGGCCCACATGTGGTTCGGCGACCTGGTGACGATGAAGTGGTGGGAGGACTCGTGGCTCAACGAGTCCTTCGCCGACTTCATGGGCTACGACGTCGCCGGCGTGGCCGCCGGCTACACCGACGCGTGGACGTCGGCCGCGATCACCCGCAAGCCGGCGGGCTACCGCGCCGACCGGCGCCGCTCGACGCACCCGATCGCCGAGGACACCGACAAGATCGTCGACGTCGACACGGCCTTCGCCAACTTCGACATGATCACCTACGCCAAGGGCAACTCCGCCCTGGCGCAGCTCGGGCACTGGCTCGGTGACGAGGACTTCCTCGCCGGGGTCAACAAGCACCTCACCGCGCACGCGTTCGGCAACGCCGACCTGGCCGCGTTCCTCGACTCGCTCGACTCCGCCACCGACAAGGACGTGCGCGGCTGGGCCGAGGCGTGGCTGCGCTCGACCGGCTTCGACACCCTGCGGGTCACGCGCGACGAGGCCGGCGTGCCCGTCCTCACCCGCGAGGGCTCGCGGTCGCACCGCATCACCGTGTCGGCGTACGACGACGCGATGCGGCTCGTGGACTCCCGCGACGTGCACCTCGGCGGCGAGCCGGTGCGGCTGGAGGACTTCGCCGGCCGGGTCGTCGTGCCCAACTCCGGTGACGAGACCTTCGCGGTGGTCCGCCCCGACGAGCAGTCGTGGGCCGCGATCACCGGCGGCCTCTCCTCGATCGAGTCGCAGCTCACCCGGGCGATGCTGTGGTGGACCGCGGTCGACCTCTGCGAGTCGCAGGTCGTCCCGGCGGGCGACTTCGTCGCGCTGGCCGACACCCACCTGCGCCCGGAGACCCACCCGCTGGTCTTCGAGGGCGTGATGCGCGCGCTGCAGTCGGTCACCCGCCGCTACGCCTCGCCCGACGAGGCCGCCGGCCACCTCGCCGTCATCGCCGACATCGCTCGCGGCGCCGTCGAGGGCGGCGACCCGGCCCTCGCCGCCGGTGCGTCACGCGTGCTCGCCCGGATCAGCGCGGACCGCGACTTCCTCGTCGACTGGCTCGGCGGCGCCGACGTCGACCAGAGCGTCCGCTGGGCGGCCGTGCAGAGGCTCGCCGAGCTGGGTGATGACTCGTGGATCGGCCCCGAGGAGCAGCGCGACAAGTCGGTCTCCGGCCACCACGCCGCGCTCGCCGCGCGCGCCGTCGTACCCACGCCGGAGGCCAAGGCAGCCGCCTGGGCGCAGCTGATGGGCGGTGAGCTGGGCAGCCACGAGTTCGACGCCGTCGGCAGCGGGTTCTGGGGCTGGGACCAGGCCGACCTCGTCCGCCCCTACCTCGAGCGCTACGTCACCGACGGCCTCGCCCTCGCCCGGCGCTCCGGCCAGGCGATGGGCGACGTGATCGGTGATGCCTTCCCGATCCTGCCGCTCCCCGTCGACGTACGCCGCGAGCTGCGCGCCGCGGTCGCCGCCGCCCTCGAAGGCGACGTGCCGACCGTCCTCGCGCGCTCGTGGAACGACTCCCTCGACGACCTCGACCGGACGCTCTGAGCAGGCCCTCCTCGGTGGTCGAGTAGCCGAGCGAGGGACGAGCGAGGCGTATCGAGACCGTTCACGCGGATCTCGATACGCCCGTCACCGCTTCGCAGGCTCAGCGGCAGGGCTACTCGATCTCATGCCTTGACGGCAGCCGGCTCGTTCCTCGCCGTCGACCTAGGCATGACCGTCGAACATCGACGTGACGGACCCGTCCTCGAACACCTCGCGGATCGCCCGGGCGATGAGCGGGGCGATCGAGAGGGTGGTGAGCTTGTCGAACTGCTTCTCCGGCGGCACGGGGAGCGTGTTGGTGACCACGATCTCGACGGCGGACGAGTTCTTGAGCTGGTCGACGGCGGGGTCGGACAGGATCGGGTGGGTCGCGGCGATGATCACGCCGGCGGCGCCGTCGGCCATGCACGCCTCGGCGGCCTTCACGATCGTTCCGCCGGTGTCGATCATGTCGTCGGTCAGGATGCAGATCTTGCCCTTCACCTCACCGACCACGCGGTTGGCGACGACCTCGTTGGCGACGTCGATCCGGCGGGTCTTGTGGATGAAGGCCAGGGGCACGCCGCCGAGGCGGGCCGACCAGCGCTCCGCGACCTTGATCCGGCCGGCGTCCGGCGAGACGACGGCGAGCTGCTGGTCGCCGTACTTCTGCTTGACGTAGTCGGTGAGGATCGGCAGCGCCATCAGGTGGTCGACGGGACCGTCGAAGAAGCCCTGGATCTGGTCGGCGTGCAGGTCGACGGTGATCAGCCGGTCGGCGCCGGCGGTCTTGAACAGGTCGGCGACCAGGCGGGCCGAGATCGGCTCGCGGCCGCGGTGCTTCTTGTCCTGGCGGGCGTAGCCGTAGAACGGCATGACCACGGTGATCCGCTTGGCCGACGCCCGCTTGAGCGCGTCGACCATGATCAGGTGCTCCATGATCCACTCGTTGATCGGAGCGGTGTGGCTCTGGAGCACGAAGGCGTCACAGCCGCGCACGGACTCCTCGTAGCGCACGTAGAGCTCGCCGTTGGCGAACGCCCGCGCGTCCTGGGGCACCAGCCCGCACTCGAGGAGGTCGGCGACCTCCGTGGCGAGGTCGGGGTGCGCCCGGCCGCTGAAGACCATCAGGTTCTTCTCGGTGGTCCGCTTCATTCCGGTCACGCGACGCGACTCCTCGCTGTCCTGGTCAGCCTCGGGGGAAGGCTCGTTCGGAGGTGCTGGACAGAAGTCTGACCCACATCCCGGCCACCACCAACCCCGGGGTCACTGGTCGGGCGTCTCCTGCTGTTCACGCGCCGTTCGCGCGGCCTCGGCCTGCGCCGTGCCGGGCCGCTTCGACTCCGACCAGCCCTCGAGGTTCCGCTGCGGGGCGCTGCTGACCGCCAGCGCGCCGGCCGGCACGTTCCGGCGTACGACGGTGCCGCCTGCGGTGCCCGCTCCGTCGCCGATCTCGACCGGTGCGACGAAGGTGTTGTTGGACCCGGTCTTGGCGTGGCGCCCGACGACGGTGCGGTGCTTGGCCACCCCGTCGTAGTTGGCGAAGATCGTGCCGGCCCCGATGTTGGTGCCCTCGCCGATCTCGGCGTCGCCGACGTAGGACAGGTGCGGCACCTTGGCGCCGTCGCCGATGGTGGAGTTCTTGGTCTCGACGAACGTGCCGATCTTGCCCTTCACCCCGAGCTGCGTGCCGGGCCGGAGGTAGGCGAACGGCCCGACCGAGGCCTGGTCGCCGATGACGGCGAGCTCGCCGTGGGTGCGTACGACGCGCGCCCCGGCGCCGACCTCGCAGTCCTTCAGCGTCGTGTCGGGCCCGACCACGGCGTCCTCGCGCACGACGGTCGCGCCGAGCAGCTGCGTGCCGGGGAGGATCGTGGCGTCGGGCTCGAGCACCACGTCCGCCTCGATCCACGTGGTCGCCGGGTCCATGACCGTCACGCCGTCCTTCATCCAGCGGGTGACGATGCGGCGGTTGAGCTCGCGGCCGAGGTCGGCCAGCTGGGCGCGGTCGTTGGCGCCCGCGGTCTGGGCGACGTCGTCGATGAGGTGGGCGCCGACGGTCAGCCCGTCCTCGCGCGCCAGGCCGACGGCGTCGGTGAGGTAGTACTCGCCCTTGGCGTTGTCGTTGGTGATGCGGGCCAGCGCCGAGACCAGGAACTCCGCGTCGAAGGCGAGGATGCCGGAGCTGATCTCGTCGATCTCGCGCTGCTCGGGCGTCGCGTCCTTCTCCTCGACGATCGCCTCGACGTCACCCTCGTGGTTGCGGACGATCCGGCCGTAGCCGAACGGGTCGGCCAGCCGGCCGCTCAGGATGCTCACCGCCCGCTGCGCGGCGTGGTGCTCCTCGGCGAAGGCGCGCAGCGACTCCCCCTCGAGCAGCGGGGTGTCGCCGGCCGCCACGATCACGGTGCCGGTCGTCGTGCCGGACGCCTCCATCGCGACGCGTACGGCGTGCCCGGTGCCGTCCTGCGTCTCCTGGACGGCGAGCACCGCCGACGGCACCAGATCGGTGATGTGCGGACCCACCTGCTCGCGCTGGTGGCCGACCACCGCGACGACGCTGGTCGGCTCCACGGCCTGCACGGCGTGGAGCACGTGGCCGATCATGGAGCGCCCGCCGATCGGGTGCAGCACCTTCATGGTCTTCGACTTCATGCGGGTGCCGCCGCCGGCGGCGAGGACGATGACGGTGAGGTTGTCCATGGCCGCAGTCTGTCATCGCTCGCTCCGGCCGCGGGAAGCGCGGGACGTTGGGCCCTACCGCGCGCGGCGGGTGCGCGGTCGACTGGCGTCGAGGAGGACGCCATGACCGGGAGCACGCCGCTGCGGGGTGGCGACGACGTGTCGTGCGTGGACCTGTACTGGCTCCCTCTGGGTGCGGGCGGGCGGTGCGTGCGGCTGAACGGTCGGGTCTTCGAGGCGCTCGTCGCGCGCCGCGAGCACCGGCGGGCGGCCGACCTCTACCACTCCGCGCTGGAGGTCCGCCTCGGCCGCGACCGCTGGGTCGTCGAGATGGCGCCGGTCTGGAACACGCCCGAGCCGGAGCGGGGTGTGGTGGCCGAGGGGCCGGTCGGCCTGAGGTGGCTCGGCCGGTCCCGCTGGTTCCGCTACGAGGTGCGGTGCTGGCGGGGCGGTCGGATCCCCGACGTCGACGAGGCGGTGGACAGCCCGGTGCGGATGAGCGACGACGCCTGGCACGCGGAGCGGGTGCTCGCCCTGGTGCCGCGATTCCGCACCGCCACCTGGGCGCTGGACGAGCAGCACACCGGCGACATGTGGAACTCGAACTCGCTCACGTCGTGGCTCCTCGTCCGCAGCGGCCACGACCTGTCCCGGGTCGGCCCGCCGGCCGGCGGCCGGGCGCCGGGGTGGGACGCCGGCCTCGTGGCCGGGTCGCGATGAGCGCGACCACCTGGCGCGCGGCCACCGGCCGGGCGTGATCACCCCTCGCCCGCCAGCTGCGCGAAGAGCTCGGCGTACTGGATGAGGTGCCGGTCGGCGAGGTAGTGGTCGCGGACGCGCAGGTGGGCGGCACGGCCCATCTCGCGGCGCCGGTCGGCGTCGTCCAGCAGGGCCGACAGCGCCGCCACGAGCGCGGCGCCGTCGCGCGGGTCGGCGAGGAGGACGCCGCTCACGCCGTCCTCGATCTGGTCCCGGATCCCGCCCACCGCCGAGGCCACCACGGGCCTGCCCTTCCACATCGGCTCGGTCACCGTGAGGCCGAAACCCTCGGCGAGGCTCTTCTGGACCACCACGGTCGACCAGCGCTGCAGCGCGTTGACGACCCGTGCGTTGTCGTCGAGGTCGTCCATCGGCACGCACACGAGGTGGCTCCGGTCGCGGACCCGCGCGGCGAGCGAGCGCCACTGCTCGCGGCACTCCGCCAGCACCGCGGCAGCCTCGGGGTCGTCGGCGACGCCGTCGGTCGCGGGGCCCGCCAGCACCAGGTGCACGTCGGACGGCAGCTCGTCGAGGTGCTCGGCGAAGGCGTCGAGGACGCCCGCCATGTCCTTGAGCCGGTCCCAGCGGCTGACCTGGAGCACGACCCGGCCGACCGTGGGCAGCGGTGCTCCCTCGACCACCAGCCCCGCCCGGTGCACGAGGGCCTCGACCTCACCGGGGTCGAGGTCCGCGTTCTTCGGGCTGAACGGGTCGAGCGAGGGCGGGATCACCCGCAGCCACCGCCGGTCGACCCAGTCCGGCGCGAACGACTCCCGCGAGAAGATGCAGGCCTGCGCCGGTTCGACCAGCTCCCGCAGGAAGCCCCACGCCTCCCGCGTCCACTCGTTGCGCTCGTCCAGGCCGACGTGGCAGCGCCACACCACGAGCGCGCCGCGCTCACGCAGGGCCCGGGCGAGCCCGGCCGTCTGCGGGTCGTGGAGGAGGACCACGTCACCGGGCTGCACCCGCGAGACCACCTCCTCGCGCTGCCGCGCCAGCGTTGCGTCGTAGGTCGCCCGGGCGGCGGCGTCGAGCCTCCCTGCGTCACCGGGGACACCGTGCAGCCTGTTGTGGATCCGCTTGGTCACGGCGAAGAACTCGGGGTCACCGCCCACCACCAGCCAGCGGATGTCGACCCCCGTGCCGGCCGCGTACGCCACGAGGGTGCGCAGCATCTCCGCGACGCCGCCGCCGCGCGCGGTCGAGTTGACGTTCCACACGACGCGCCCCTCGAGCAGCTCCCGCGCCGCGGCGACGTACGTCTCGAGCCGCTCGATGCGCTCGGGCGTGAGGAGCGGCTCGAGCCGGTGCAGGGGGACCGGCTCGACGCTGACCTCCGCGACGCCGGTCACGGGGAGTGACGTGGCCGTGGCAGCTCGATCGGGGAGCCCACGCGGACCGGGACGCCGGGCGCTGTGAGCCGCGCCACCGCCAGCGCCTCGTCCATGCACCTGATCACCCGCGCCCGGGCGGCGTGGTCGCGCAGGGGGACGGCCGCCTCGACGAGCTCGAGCGCACGATCGGACTCCAGCGCGCGGTGCGCGGCCTCCCGCACGAGGTCGTCGAGCTCGGGGACGTCCTCGACCACCACCCGGACGGAGTCGAACGGGCGTGGGGCTGGCGCACTGGTCATCACGGGGGAGCCTCCTGGGGGTCTGGAGGTTCGAGTCTCACTCCCCCGCCCAGCACCCAACAGGGCCGTAGGTCCCGGGCAGGTGCCGGGAACAGGTGCCGTTCGGCCCTCCCCGCCTCCTCCCCGCGGCGGGACGATCGAAGGGAGGAAGCGGCTCCCAGGGCCTCGTCACGCACGGGCCCGGGCGCCGCGGAGGAAGGACTCGTCATGACCACCTCGACCGCTCACGCGACGTACCCGGTGCACGTCGACGCCGACCTCGATCCCGGCCTGAACCGCGGGCTGTGGTTGGTGAAGTGGCTGCTCGCCGTCCCCCACTACGTGGTGCTCGCCTTCCTGTGGCTGGGATTCGCCGTGCTGAGCGTGGTGGCGTTCTTCGCGATCCTGTTCACCGGCCGCTACCCCCGCGCGATCTTCGACTTCAACGTCGGCGTGATGCGCTGGAGCTGGCGCGTCTCCTACTACTGCTACACGCTCGGCACCGACCGCTACCCGCCGTTCACGCTCGCGGAGGTGCCCGACTACCCCGCCCACCTGTCCGTCGACCACCCCGAACGGCTCTCTCGCGGACTGGTGCTGGTGAAGTGGTGGCTGCTCGCCATCCCCCACTTCCTGATCATCGCGCTGGTCACCGGCGGGGTGGCGTACGGCGTGGGCGGCGCCGGCGACAAGACCTGGGTCAGCATCAGCCTGCTCGGCGTGCTCGTCCTGGTCGCGGGGGTCGTGCTGCTGTTCACCGGCCGCTACCCGCAGCAGGTCTTCGACCTGGTCCTGGGGATCAACCGCTGGGTGCTGCGCGTCGCCGGCTACGTCTCGCTGATGACCGACGAGTACCCGCCCTTCCGCCTCGACATGGGCGGCCACGAGCCACACGCCGCCGTGCTCCCACCGGTCGACCCGGCGGCCGGGATCCCTCCCCCGGCCATGCCCCAGTACGCACGTCCCGGCGCACCCGGCACCCCTGGCGGCCCCGGAGGCCGGAGCGGCTGGACGGCCGGCCGCGTCGTCTCCGCGGTGGTCGGCTCCCTGCTCGTGCTCATGGGCCTCGCGTTCGCCGGCGCCGGCGGCACCCTGGCCCTGATCGGCGCCACCGAGCGCGACGACGGCTTCCTGATGACCCCCACGACGGTGCTCGCCAGCGACACGTTCGCCATCACGTCCGAGGACGCGAAGATCGACACGGAGGGAGCGCCCTCCTGGGTGCCGTCAGTGTGGCTCGGCGACGTCCGGATCCACGCCCGGTCCGACACCGGTGAGCCGCTGTTCGTCGGCGTCGCCGCGACGTCCGACGTCGAGGGCTACCTCGGCGACGTCTCCCGCGACACCCTGAGCGAGTTCCGGGCCGGCAACGCCGTCCTGGAGACCACCGACGGGGGTGCCCCCGCGACCGGACCGACCGACCAGACGTTCTGGGTGGCGCAGGCGACCGGCACCGACGCCACGCTCACCTGGGACCTCCAGGGCGGCGACTGGACCGTCGTCCTCATGCGCGCGGACGGCACCCGCGGCGTCTCGGCCGACGTCTCCACCGGGGCCGAGCTCCCGGTCGTCAACGCCGTGGTCGCGGCCCTCTTCGTCCTCGCCGGCCTGACCCTGCTGGCCGGCGCCCTGCTCATCGCCGTACCCGTCCGCAACGCATCGAGGAGAGAATGATGAAGGCAGCCGTCGTCCCCACGCTCGGAGCTCCGCTGGAGATCCGCGACGTCCCGGTCCCCGAGCCCGGTCCCGGCCAGGTGCTGGTGAAGATCGAGACCTGCGGGTTGTGCCACACCGACATCCACGCCGCTCGCGGCGAGTGGCCGGTCAAGCCCAAGGAGCAGCTGATCCCGGGCCACGAAGGCGTCGGTGTCGTCGAGGCCGTGGGCGAGGGTGACCTCCCCGTCACGATCGGGCAGCGCGTCGCCCTCCCCTGGCTGGGTCACGCCTGCGGCCACTGCCGCTACTGCGTCGCCGGCTGGGAGACCTACTGCACCACCCCCGCCTACATGGGCTACACGATGGACGGCGGCTACGCCGAGTACGCCGTCGCCTACGCCAGCCACGTCGTCGCCGTTCCCGACGCGGTGTCCTCGCGAGACGCCGCGCCGCTGACCTGCGCCGGGGTGACGACGTACAAGGCGCTCAAGGTCGCTGCGCCGCAGCCGGGCGAGACCGCCATGGTCGTCGGCATCGGCGGCCTCGGGCACCTGGGCCTGCAGTACGCGCGCGTCTTCGGATCGCGCACGGTCGCGGTCGACGTGCACGACGAGAAGCTGCAGCTGGCCAAGGACCTCGGCGCCGACCACGTGGTCGACGCCCGCGGTGACCAGCAGGCCGAGCTCGAGGTGATCGGCGGCGTCGACGTCGCCCTCGTGACCGTGCCCTCGCCGGCCGCGATGCGCGCCGCCCACGCCGCCCTCAACCCCAACGRCCGCCTGGTGCTCGTCGGCCTCCCGGCCGACGACCGGCTCGAGCTCCCGGTCTTCGAGACCGTGCTCAAGGGCATCTCGGTGATCGGCTCGCTCGTCGGCACCCGCAACGACCTGGCCGAGTGCTTCGACCTCCACGCCCGCGGCCTGACCCGGGTCGTGACCGAGAGCCGCCGACTCGAGGACGTCAACGCCTGCTTCGAGGAGGTCCTCGCCGGCCAGGTGCCCGCCCGCCTGGTGTTCGAGATGTAGCTCCCCGGGTAGGAGTCGAACCTACGTCGCTAGTCCTGATTCAAAGTCAGGCGGGCCCTGCCGGCAGACCAACCGGGGAATGTGCCCACAAGCCTAGGGCCCGCCTCGGGCGGGGCTGCCAATGCCCGGCAGACCAACCGGGGAATGTGCGCCCAAGCCTAGGGCCCGGCTCGGGCGGGGCTGCCAATGCCCGGCAGACCGACCGGGGAATGTGCGCCCAAGCCTGGAGCCCGCCTCGGCGGGGCTGCCAATGAGGCCGAGCGTCATACGAACCTCCAGTCATACGTACGCCTTCGCATGACGCAGACGGCAGCCAGCGGCCGAGCGTCATACAGACCCGCACCCATGCGTCCGGCTTCGTATGACGCAGGCGAGAGCGGCCCGATCTTCACGACACCTCCACACGGATCCGGGCGATCCCTGATGCCGGGTGGCGCCCGGCACCGCTAGCGTGGCGGTCGTGACGGGGGAACTCATGGGGCATCCGCCGGTCATCTCGACCGCCGGGCTCACCAAGCACTACGGGACGGTCCACGCGCTGACCGACCTCACGGTCGACGTCGGCGAGGGCGTGACGGGACTCGTCGGCGCCAACGGCGCCGGCAAGTCGACGCTGATCAAGATCCTGCTGGGCCTGCTCGAGCCCACGGGCGGGCACGCACGCGTGCTCGGCCACGACATCGAGCAGGAGAGCCAGGAGATCCGACGGCTCGTCGGCTACATGCCCGAGCACGACTGCCTGCCGCCCGACGTCAGCGCCAGCGACTTCGTCGTCCACATGGCGCGGATGTCGGGCCTGGGGGCGTCGGCGGCCCGTGAGCGCGCCGCCGACGTGCTGCGCCACGTCGGCCTCGACGAGGAGCGCTACCGGCCGATGGGCGGCTACTCCACCGGCATGAAGCAGCGCGCCAAGCTGGCCCAGGCGCTCGTCCACGACCCGCGGCTCGTCTTCCTCGACGAGCCGACCAACGGCCTCGACCCCGCCGCCCGCACCGACATGCTGCGGCTCGTGCAGCGCATCGGCAGCGACTTCGGGATCGCCGTCCTCGTCACCTCCCACCTGCTCGGCGAGCTCGAGCAGGTCAGTGACCACGTCATCGTCCTCGACGGCGGCCACCTGCTGCGCAGCAGCGCCACCGGCGAGTTCCTGCAGCGGACCGGCAGCCTGCTGGTCGAGGTGGTCGGCACCGAGGCCGAGCGCGACCGGCTCGGCGAGGCGCTCGCCCAGCGCGGGCTCACCTGCCGTCCCCGCGGGGCGATGGTCGCGATCGACCCGCCACCGCCGGAGCTCGCCGAGGGCGGAGCCGTCCACGACCTGATCCGCGACGTCGCCGCCGACCTCGGCCTGGGCCTGATGCGCCTCCAGCCCGACCGGCACCACCTCGAGGACGTCTTCCTCGAAGGAGGCACCCGTGTCTGACCTCACCCCCGACGCCGGCCGTCCCGGCGTCATCCACGACCTCGGCTACCGCCACTTCGACGGCGTCCGTGAGGGCACCCCGGCGATCGCCCGCAACCTCTTCGTCACCGGCCTGCGCCACGCCTACGGCCTCGGGCGGTCCGGCAAGTCCAAGGTGATGCCGTTCCTCCTGCTCGCCATGTCGCTGCTACCGGCCACGATCGTCGTCGGCGTCGTCGTGCTCACCGGCCTCGGCGAGCTCCCGGTGTCCTACGCCGACTACACCAACCAGACGCAGCTGCTCGTGAGCCTCTTCGCGGCCTCGCAGGCGCCGGTGCTGTTCTCCCGCGACCTGCGCCACCGCTCGATCGTGCTCTACCTCGCCCGCCCGCTGGCGGCACCGGTCTTCGCGCTCGTCCGCTGGTTCTCGCTGACCCTCGCGATCTTCCTCTTCACCGCGATCCCGACCGTGGTGCTTTTCGCGGGCGCGATGCTGGCGGGGCTCGACAAGAGCGACCAGACGACGTCGGTGCTCAAGGCGATCGCGCTGCAGGTCCTGCTCGCCATGATGGTCGCCGGCGTCAGCGGGCTGATCTCGTCGGTGTCCCTGCGGCGCGGCTTCGCGGTCGTCGGCTCGGTGATGGCACTCATCGTCCTCACCGGCATCGTCACCGTGATGCAGAACATCGCCTACTACGAGGGCGACAGCGAGTCGGTCTCGGTCGGCGTCGGCCTGCTCTCCCCGTGGTCCCTCTACAACGGCCTCGCCAACGCCTGGGACGCCGGCGTCGACACCCCGGTGCCGGTCGACGGCGCGTGGGTGCCGGCGTACGCCATCGTGGCGGTGCTGCTGGCCGCCGGCTGCCTCCTCGGCCTGGTCGCCCGCTTCCGGAAGGTGGGTTCGCGATGAGCACCCTCGTCCTCGACTCCGCGTCGCGCTGGTTCGGCAACGTGGTCGCGGTCAACGACGTCTCGCTGTCCATCGGGCCCGGCGTGACCGGTCTGCTCGGCCCCAACGGTGCGGGCAAGACCACGCTCATGGCGATGATGTCGGGCTTCCTCGCCCCGTCCGCCGGCCACGTGACGCTCGACGGCCAACCGGTGTGGCGCAACACCGAGACCTACCGCCAGATCGGCCTCGTGCCCGAGCGCGAGCTGAGCTTCGGCTACCTCACCGGCCGCCAGTTCGTCCGCGCCAACGCCGACCTGCACCGGCTGCGCGAGGCGGCCGCCGCCACTGAGCGGATCCTCGAGGTGGTCGACATGGTCGAGCCGGCCAGCCGACGCCTCGACACCTACTCCAAAGGCATGCGCCAGCGCGTCAAGATCGCGGCGGCGCTGGTCCACGACCCGACGGTCCTGCTGCTCGACGAGCCGTTCAACGGCGTCGACCCGCGCCAGCGGATGCACCTGATGGACCTCCTGCGGCGGCTCGGCGACGAGGGGCGCACGGTCCTCTTCAGCTCCCACATCCTCGAGGAGGTGGAGCGGCTCGCCCGGCACATCGAGGTCGTGGTCTCCGGCCGGCACGCCGCCTCCGGCGACTTCGGCGCGATCCGCCGCCTGATGACCGACCGGCCGGTGCAGTACGCCGTCCAGTCGAGCGACAACCGCGTCCTCGCCTCCGTGCTGATGGCGCGGGAGTCGGTGCGCTCGGTCAGCCTGCGCGGCGACCAGCTCGACGTCCAGGTCGGTGACCTCGGCAGCTTCGCGGTGGACCTCCCCCGGCTGGCCCGGCAGCACGACGTGACCCTGTTCGAGCTCTCCCCCAGCGACGAGTCACTGGAGAGCGTCTTCGCCTACCTGGTGGCCCGATGATCAACACGACCATTGCCAAGCTCGCCCTGCAGGCACTGCTGGGCCGACGCCGCTTCTTCCTCCTGCTGGCCTTCCCGGTGCTGCTCATCGGCCTGGTCGCGCTCGTCACGGCGCTGGTCGACGGCGACGCGGCCTACGAGGTGCTGCCCAACCTCGGCTACCCGCTCGTGCTCCCGCTCGTCGCGATCCTCGCGGCGTCGTCGGTCCTCGGCCCCGAGGTCGACGACGGCTCGATCGTCTACCTGCTCTCCAAGCCGGTGAACCGCTACGGCATCGCGATCAGCAAGTGGCTGGTGGCGCTCGGCGCCACCCTGGCCGCCGGTGCGCTGCCGATCCTCGTCGCCGCCCTCATCACCGGCGACAGCACCCGGGCGGTGGCGTTGTTCGTCGGCGCCGTCGTCGCGGGGACGGCGTACTCCGCGCTCTTCCTCGCCATCTCCGCGGTCACCCGGCACGCCGTCATCGCGTCGCTGATGTTCGTGCTGATCTGGGAGAGCCTGCTCGGCAACCTCTTCAGCGGCATCGCCTGGCTGAGCATCGGCCAGTGGGGCCTGCGCATCGGCCACGAGATCTCCAGCGCCCTCCCCGACCCCGCCAACCTGGGCTACGCGATCATCGCCAGCCTCGTCGTGACGGTCGTCGGGGCCTGGTTCGCCGGCGACCGGCTGCGCTCGTTCTCCCTCACCGGCGACGAGTAGGACCGCTCAGCCCCCGAAGCCGACCCGGGGGTCGATGCCGGTGCGCAGGCGCCAGGCCAGCACCCCGAGGCGCAGCCCGAGCTGCTGGTCCGCGTCGTCGAGCTCGACGCCGAGCAGCCGCTGGATCCGCTCGAGCCGGTCGTAGAGCGACTGCCGACGGATGCCCAGCGCTGACGCGGCCGCAGCCTTCGACGTGCCGAGCGTCAGGTAGGTGTCCAGGGTCCGCAGGAGCTCGGTGCGGTGCCGGCTGTCGTGCGCGATGAGCGCCCCGACCTGCTCCTCCGCCACGGCAGCCCAGGCCGTCGGCCCGACGGAGGACAGCAGGTGCGACGCGGCGAGGTCCCGGGCCAGCAGCACGCCGTCGCGTCGACCGGTGCGTCGGGCGAGCTCGAGCAGCTCCCGGGCGGTGCCGAGGGCCGGACCGAGTTCGGCCGGGTCACCGACGAGGGGCCCGGCCACCAGCAGCGCCGGCGCCGCGGCACCGACGTCGCCGGACCCACCGACGCCCAGGCGTCGGGCGAGCTCGGCGTGCGCCTCGGTGAGTCCCGTCCTGGCCAGGCCGGGACGGGTCCAGCCACGCACCACCGCGACGACCCGGCTCCCCGCGATCCCGGCCAGCACCGGGGTCGAGACGGTGCGGAATGCCTGCTCGAGGGCGGGCACCACGTCGGTCAGCGCCGTTCCCGGCTCGACGGCGACCGCGATCGGCTGCCAGCCGCGGCCGTCCGCCGGCGGCCAGCCGAGGTCGGCCAGCCGGTCGGTCACCTCGCTGCCGGGCATCGGGCTCGCCGCGCAGAGGTCCGAGACGAGCGACTGGCTCGGGCCCGGCCGCTGGCCCAGCGAACCCGCACGGCCGAGCTCGAGCGCCACGGCCACCGCACCCTGCGCGGCCGCCCGGCGGCGCTGCCGGGTCGCCGTGCCGAGGACGTGCAGCGTGCCGACCACGCCCGCGGGTCCCCGCACCGGCTCGACCACCTCGGCGTCCTCGGCCACCGACACGATCGTGCTGCGCTCCAGGAGCTGCTCGTCGCGGTCGCGCAGCTCCACCTCGCTGCCCGCCGCCCGCGACACCTCGTCGAGCAGCGCCCGCAGGCCCCGCCCGTCGATCACCACCTGCGCGAGGTCGCCCCAGCCCGCTCCCCCGCCGGCGTGGGCGCGTTGGCGGACCACGAGCTCGTGGAAGTCCTCGACCATCCGCTCGAAGGGCACCACCTGGCGCAGGCCGAGCACCACCAGCTGGCGTCTCCCGGCCGCTTCGAGGATGGCGGCCGGTACCTCGAAGAACGTCCGCCCCAGCTCGAGCGCAAGGGCCGCCAGCCCGGCGTCGGCGAGCTGCTCGACGTACGCCGTCAGGTGCTCGGAGGTGCGTCCGTGCAGGCCGAGACCCGTGGTCAGCAGCACCTCGCCCCCGGCCAGCAGCCCGCCCATCTCGAAGACCTCGGAGGAGTGGACCCAGCGAACCAGCACACCCTCGGGGCGCCCCGCGAGGACCTGGGCGCCGGCCGCCCGGAAGGACGGCAGCGCCAGCACGTCGGACAGCGGGATCAGCACGCAGCACCTCCGTGTACGGACAACGTGTCAAGAGACTAGTGGTGCTGGACGGTCGAGGTGTCCGTTGCCAGGTGCACCGCTGCTCTGGTGGTGTGAGCCGGGACACACCCGCACGGGCGGGAGCGGCACGACGGACGAAGGGCCAGGCGATGATCGACACAGCGGAGCAGACCTTCCTCGACCTCGCGATCGAGCAGGCCAGGATCGGGTGGCAGGAGGGCGGCATCCCCATCGGCGCTGCGCTCGTCCATGACGGCGAGGTGCTCGCCGTCGGCCGCAACCGGCGCGTCCAGATGGGCTCGGCGATCCGGCACGGCGAGACCGACTGCATCGAGAACGCCGGCCGCCTCCCGGCACGCGTCTACCGGGCCAGCACCCTCTACACGACGCTCTCGCCGTGCTTCATGTGCGCCGGCACGTCAGTGCTCTACGACATCCCGCGCATCGTCATCGGGGAGAACCGGACCTTCGAGGCCTCCGAGTCGTGGTTGGCCTCGCGCGGGGTCGAGCTCGTGGTGGCCGACGACGCCACGTGCAAGTCACTGATGGACACGATGATCGCGGAGAAGCCCGAGCTGTGGGCCGAGGACATCGGGGAGGAGGCATGAACACCCCACTGAGCGCCACCACGTCCCCCACGACCGAGGTCATCGATCCCGACTACCCGGTCACCCCGGTCCCCCGGCACGCCCGCAAGTCCTTCATCTCGCTCGCCGTCGTGCTCCTCGGGTTCACCGTCTTCACCCCGACCATGCTCGCCGGAGCCCAGCTCGGGGCGGCGTTCACGCTCTCCGAGCTGGTCCAGGTCATCCTGCTCGGCTCGCTCGTGCTCGGTGTCTACGTCGCGGTGCTCGGCTGGATCGGCGCCCGCACGGGCCTGACCACGGTCGTGATGTCGCGCTACGTGCTGGGCCAGCGGGGTGCCAAGCTCGCCTCGATCCTGCTCGGCGGCACCCAGATCGGGTGGTACGGCGTCGTCATCGGCACCATCGGCGACCTCACCGCGCAGGCGCTGGACTGGGAGTCGTACCCGGCTCGTGCCACCGTGATGATCCTCGCGAGCGCCCTGATGTGCCTCACCGCCTGCTACGGCTACCGCGGGATGTTCTGGGTCTCGGCGATCTCCACGCCCCTGATCCTGGTGCTCGCCTTCTGGGTGCTGCTGCGCTCGCTCGAGGAGGTCGGTGGCTGGTCGGGCCTCGCGCAGGTCGAGCCGGACGCCACGATGACCTGGTCGGTGGCGATCACCACCGTCGTCGGGACGTTCGTCTCGGCCGGTACGCAGGCACCCAACTGGACCCGGTTCGCGCGGACCGGAGGCCAGGCCGTGCTCGCATGCGCGATCGGGTTCCTGATCGGCAACGGGCTGATGATCTTCTTCGGCGCGACGGGCGCGATGACCTTCGGCGAGGGCGACTTCGTCCTGGTGCTCTACAACCTCGGCCTCGTCGGGTGGGGCCTGTTCCTCCTCTTCGGCAACCTGTGGAAGTCGAACGCCGACACCGCCTACGCCTTCGGTGTCGCCGGCGCCGAGCTCTTCGAGAAGCCGTCGAAGCTGCCGTTCGTGGTCGGCGGCTCGATCATCGGCACCGTGCTGGCCCTTGTTGGGGTGCAGAACCACCTCGTCGACTACCTGGTCCTGCTCGGCGTGTTCATCCCGCCCCTCGGCGGCGTCATCATCGGCGACTACCTCGCCCGCTGGCGCGCCGGCATGCCCGAGGGCCACCCGGTCGAGCCGTTCCACTGGGTCAACCTCGGGATCTACGCGCTGGCCAGCGCCCTCGCGTACGCCGCCAACGAGACCGGGTTCTTCGTCCCGCCCGTCATCGGGGTGCTGGTCGCGCTCGTCCTGGCCTTCGTGGTCGGGCGCCGGCGGGCCGGCAGCGTCGCCTGACGCGCGGCACGCCGCCCCTGCGGGCTGACGCACCGCACGGGCGGCGTGCCCCACTAGGCTCGTGGTGTGGACCTTCCCGTGATGCCGCCGGTGCAGCCGATGCTCGCCAAGAGCGTCAGCGGTGTCCCCGACCCGGCGAAGCACGGCGGCCTGAGCTTCGAGCCCAAGTGGGACGGCTTCCGCTGCCTGGTCTTCAAGGACGGCGACGAGGTCGAGCTCGCCAGCCGCAACACCAAGCCGCTCACCCGCTACTTCCCCGAGGTCGTCGAGGCCGTACGCCGCCAGCTGCCCGAGCGCATCGTGCTCGACGGCGAGATCTTCGTCGGCCTGCAGGGACCGGACGGGTGGCGGCTGGAGTTCGAGACCCTCCAGGAGCGGATCCACCCCGCCGCGAGCCGGGTCGACAAGCTCTCGGTCGAGACACCGGCCGGCTTCGTCGCCTTCGACCTGCTGGCGCTCGGCGACGAGTCCTTCATGGACCGCCCGCTCTCCGAGCGCCGCGCCGCACTCGTCGAGGCGCTCGGCCACCTCGACGGGAGCGGCCCGTGCTTCCTCACCCGCACCACCGAGGACCCCGCCGAGGCGGAGCGGTGGTTCGAGGAGTTCGAGGGCGCAGGGCTCGACGGTGTCGTCGCCAAGCCGCTCGGGTCGGCGTACGAGCCCAACAAGCGCACCATGCTCAAGATCAAGCACGAGCGCACGGCCGACGTCGTCCTCGCCGGCTACCGCGAGCACAAGACCTCGACCCCCGAGGAGCCGCTGATCGGCTCGCTCCTCCTGGGCCTGTACGACGACGACGGCGAGCTGCAGCACATCGGCGTCTCGGCCAGCTTCACCGCCGCTCGGCGCGCCGAGCTCTGGCACGAGCTCCAGCCCCTGGTCTGCGACATCGCCGACCACCCGTGGGGCCGGTGGAACGAGTTCCTCACCGCCAACCCCGACCGCGTCCCCGGCACCCAGAGCCGGTGGAGCGCCGGCAAGGACCTCGGGTTCACCGCCCTGCGCCCCGAGCGGGTGCTGGAGGTGAAGTACGACCACATGGAGGGTCGGCGGTTCCGGCACACCGCCCACTTCAAGAGGTGGCGCACCGACCGCGACCCGGAGAGCTGCGGCTACGGCCAGCTCGACGAGCCGGCGGGCTACGACCTCACTAGAATTCTCAGTACCGAACCCGGAGGCGAGTCATGACCGACCACACCGACATCCCCGACGACTCGATCCACGACGGGGAGGGCACCTACGACGTCGTGCTCCTCGTCGAGCAGGCCCTCACGGCCGCGGACGCGAAGCAGGTGCGCTCGCTGCACGCCGAGATCGAGGACACCGTCGTCTACCACGTCCTGCTGCCGCTCGAGGACGCCGCGGCCCGCATCGAGGCCTCGCTCGGCACCCTCGGCGCCGGCGACCTGATGGCCGCGCCGGCCCTGGCGATGAACGACGTCGACATCGAGGCGCTGCGCCGCGAGTGCGAGGAGAACTCCTCCTCCGACCTGCACAAGACGCTCCTCGCGATCCACGACGCCGGCGGGAAGGCGACCGGCAAGGTCACGTCCGAGCCGCCGGTCGACGCCCTCGCCGCGCTGGTCACCTCGGTCGACGCCCGCGAGGCGATCATCCTGACCCGCTCCCACGTGGTGGCGGAGTTCTTCCACGTCGACTGGACCTCCCGCGCCCGCCGCAAGCTCGGCGTCCCGGTCCTCCACCTCATCGAGCACGAGAACTTCGACGAGCAGGCCTCCGGCTCCGGCGAGGGCGTCACCGGCGTCTGAGCCGGAGAGGGTCAGCGGCGCGTGACGCGGCGTACGACGGCGCGGCGGAGGATGGCGGCCGCCTCCCGGCCGCCCACGGTGGGCTCGGGCGCCCGCCGGGCCTTCTCGAGGTCGCGGCGCAGCTGCTGCACCGTCGCCCGCTGCGCGTCGCGCGCCTGGCGCCCGGCGAGCGTCGACTCGGCCTTGGTGTGGTCGAAGGTGAGCGCGACGGCGTCGGCGTAGCGCGTGCGGTAGTCCTCGTGGATGTCGTCGAGCCGCGCGAGCGTGTCGACGTCGTGCGGCGTGGTGGTGAGCACGCCGAGCAGCTGCCAGACCTCCTCCGCCATGTCGCGCAGCCAGTCGGGCGTGCGGACGTCGTCCCAGGTGAGCTGCGACTTGCGCATCGAGGGCTCGATGAAGTCGTCGACCGGGTGGTGGTCCCGGTGCTCCGGAGAGGCGGCGAGGTCGGCGTTGAAGTCGAGCTCGAGCTGCTGCTGGACGGGCGCGAGGGCCGCGCGCCAGTCGGCCAGCAGGTCGACGTACCTCACGAACGAGCGCCTGGAGCCACGGCCGGCCTGCTCGGTGAGGAGCGCGGCGTGCACCCAGCCGGCGACGTTGGACGTCTCCTTGGTGAGCCGCAGCTCCTCGGACTGGCTGGAGAGGTAGGCGATGTCGCGGGAGCCGACGACCTCGGCGGGGTGGCGCAGCGCAGTCAGCCAGCGAAGGTCGGCGCCCAGCTCGGCGCTCACGACCTCCCACACCTGGGCGAACCAGAACGCGTGCGGGTCCTTGACCACGATCTGGTCACCCGCCTGGTCGTGCTCGGCCAGCTGGCCGGACAGCCACTCGTGCAGCTCACCGGTCGGGAGGCCGGTCCCGACGTAGCGCGCGACGATGTCGACGGCGGCGGGGCGGCTGTCGATGTTGAAGAGCGCGAGCTCCTTGAGGTGGCGCTTGTGGAAGTCGATGACCCACTGCGGCTCGTAGAACCCGCGCGGGTTGGTCTCGGACGCCTCGACCTCGGGCTGCGGCACGTGGAGGCCGAGCCGCTTCAGGGTGCCGGCGAGGGAGCTCGTGCCGCTGCGCCCGGAACCAGACACCAATACGAGCGGGGTGGAGGACGTCGGCATGCGGGTCACCCTATCGGCCGGTGTTGCTCCCCCTAGGATCGTGGCGACCCGCTCCCGGACAGGACTGAGGACCACGTGGCACTGACCGACAGGCTCGGCGGGAAGGTGCGCTCCGCGATGCGCCGGGCGCGCCGCGACGGGCCGCTCGACGTCGTCTACGTCCTCTTCAACGCCGACGGGATGGGCGGCACCGCGCGTTCCGGTATCGAGCAGGCCAACGCCCTCCTCGGCCTCGGCGAGGGTCACCGCGTCCGCATCCTCAGCATCACGCGCAGCGGCGACGAGACCCACTACCCGCTCGCCGACGGTCTCGAGGTCACCTACCTCGTCGACGTACGCCCCGAGCGTCCCGTCGCTGTCTCCGGCGACCACCCGGCCGAGCTCGCCGAGCGCGAGTCCACGATCGTGCCGCGCAGCTGGGACGCGCTCTACAACGCCCTCACCGACGCCGCCGCCCGCGAGGCGCTCGGCAGCATCGAGGCCGACGTCCTCGTCACCACCACACCGGAGCTGCTCGCAGTGGTCGCCCAGCTCGCGCCGGCCGACATCGCGCTGGTGCACCAGGAGCACCGGGCCTCCTCGAGCCGAGTCAACGACCTCGGCGCTCTGCTGCAGTTCGCCCCGCGGGCCGACGTCGTCGTCTCGCTGACCGAGTCGATGTCGCGCTGGCTGGCCGGACGCCTCGGCGGCGCCGCCCCCGAGCTGCAGGTCATCCCCAATCCGCTGCCCTCGCACCCGCAGCAGCGCTCCCCGCTCGACCAGAAGACGTTCGTCACGGCCGGCCGACTGGCTCCGGAGAAGCAGTTCGAGCACGTCGTCGACGCCTTCTGGCGCATCCACGAGCAGCTGCCGGGCTGGACGCTGACGATCTGGGGCGACGGGCCTCGCGCCGACAACCTCGCCGCGCAGGTGCGCAAGCTCGGGCTCGAGGACCGCGTCCACCTCCCCGGCTCGACCGACGACCTCGCCGCCGAGTGGGCACGCACGAGCGTGGCCGTCCTCGCCTCCCGCGGCGAGGGCTACCCGCTCGTCCTGCAGGAGGCGATGTCGGCGGGCGTGCCCCCGGTGTCGTACGACTGCCCGTCGGGCCCCCGCGAGATGATCACCCACGACGTCGACGGGCTCCTCGTGCCTCCGGCGTCCAAGGCGGCCCTCGCCGCCGCGATGCTCCGGATCGCCACCGACGACGACCTGCGCAGCCGCATCGGCACCGCCGCCCTGGAGCGCTCGCACCGCTGGGACGGCGGGGTGCTGGCCCGACAGTGGGTCGAGACCTTCCGCACCGCCGTCGCGCGCCGTGCCGACCCGCTCGCCCCGCGCCGGGTGCTGCACGGCCTCCGCCCCGGTCCGCTCGGCGACCTGCCCGAGACCACCGGCGCCGCGGGCGTCACCCCCGCCCAGGCACGTACGACGTCACTGCGGGCGCTGACGTCCGCGGCCGCCGCGACCGGCGAGGGCTGGTTCGTGGTGCCGGCCCGCGGGCTCGACCGGCACCCGGTGGTCGTCGTCCCGTCGTCACGCCGCGGCGCCTTCCTGTCCGCGCTGGCCTCCGGACCGGTGCCCGACTGGCTGTCGGTGCGCGACCCGGCCGAGCGCGGCTGGCCCGAGCGCCGCGGCACCGTCGCGGTGATGACCGACGAGCTCGCCCGCGCCCGCACGGCGACGCTGTTCCTCGAGCCGTGGCCGATGCGCGGCGGGCACGACGGCGTGCTCGGCGAGGGCGTCGAGGTCGGCGTGCAGTTCTGGGAGGAGTCGCCCGACGGCGACCTGCTCGCGCCCGGCCCGAACCGCTACGGCGACCGGGTGCCGGCCGGCACGCCCCGCACCACCACCAAGGTCGAGGACGTCGAGGTGCCGACCCTCGAGGTGATGGCGCTCCCGACGATCGACGACTGCCGCTTCGACGTCGACGTCGTCTACACCTGGGTCGACGGCGACGACGAGGCCTGGCTCACCGCCCGCGACGAGCGGATCCGCGAGCTCGGCGGCACCCCGAGCGCCCGCGCAGGGGGCGCCTCGCGCTACCGCAGCCGCGACGAGCTGCGCTACTCGATGCGCAGCATCCACCTCTTCGCGCCGTGGGTGCGACGGATCCACCTCGTCACCGCCGGCCAGGTCCCCTCCTGGCTCGACACGACGCACGACCGCGTGCGGGTCGTCGACCACCGCGAGATCCTGCCGGAGTCGGCGCTGCCGACGTTCAGCTCGCACGCGATCGAGACCCGTCTGCACGCCGTGCCCGACCTCGCCGAGCACTTCGTCTACGTCAACGACGACGTCTTCCTCGGCCGGCCGCGACGCCCCGAGCACTTCTTCCGCCCCGGTGGCCAGTACGCCGCCTTCGTCGCCGACCACCGCGCCATCGGCCTCCCCGGCACCGACGACCGGCCCTACCTGACCGCGGCCCAGAACAACCGCCGCGTGCTCGCCGACGCGTTCGGGGTGGCGCTGACCCACACGATGATGCACAGCCCGCACCCGCAGCGGCGTACGACCTTGGAGGAGATCGCCGCCCGTTTCCCGGCCGAGGTGGAGCGCACCACGCACGCGCCGTTCCGCTCCGAGACCGACCTGTCGATGCTGTCGTCCTTCGCGCAGACCTACGGGCTGATCACCGGCCAGGCCTTCCGCTCCGGCGCCCACCACGGCTACGTCGACCTCGGCCACCAGCAGCTGCCCGTCCAGCTGAAGCAGATGCTCCGGCGCGACCGCGACTTCTTCTGCATCGCCGACAACCTCCTCGCCGCCTTCGACGAGGAGCGCGCCGACGGCCTGCTCCACGAGTTCCTCGAGCAGTACTTCCCGATCCCCGCCCCCTGGGAGCTCGGCTGAACGGTGCGTGAGCCACATTCCCCGCCGTCGGAATGTGGCTGGCGCACCGCTGGCCCACGTTTCGACGTACGCCGCTCCGTCGAGCGGTGAGTGAGCCACGTTCCCCGCAGTCGGAACGTGGCTGGGACACCGCTCGACGAGTCGAGGCGAGCCGTCAGGTGCCCTCGACCCGGTTCCCGTCGGCGTCCCAGTGGGACTCGACCTTCTTCGACGGCTGCACGCGCGGCGGCTCACCGGGCATCTTGGGGTGGTCCGGCGGGTAGTTCAGCTCGACGGGGTGCTCGTCCCAGAGGTCGAGGAGCGGCTGGAGCGAGTGGTGCACGTCGTCGATCGCTGCCCACGGGTCGCCATCGACGGCAAGCCGCGACGGCACCGAGAACAGGTTGAGGTCCGCCGGCGAGGTGAGGCCGGCGAGCTCGTCCCACGTCACCGGCGTCGACACCGGGGCTCCGGCGATGGGCCGCAGGGAGTACGCCGACGCGATCGTCCGGTCGCGGGTGTTCTGGTTGAAGTCGACGAAGATCCGCTCGCCGCGCTCCTCCTTCCACCACGCGGTGGTCACCCCGTCGTCACGCTTCTCCAGCTCGCGGCCGAAGGCGATGGCGGCATGGCGGACGGCCGCGAAGTCCCACTTCGGCTCGATCCGGACGTAGACGTGGATGCCGCGGTTGCCCGAGGTCTTCGCGAAGCCCGTCATGCCGAGGTCGTCGAGCAGCTCGCGGGCGACACCGGCGACCCGCACGGCGTCGGTGAACGTCGTACCGGGCTGCGGGTCGAGATCGATCCGCAGCTCGTCGGGATGATCCACGTCGTCGCGACGCACCGGCCACGGGTGGAAGGTCAGCGTGCCCATGTGGGCGCACCAGACCGGCACCGCGATCTCGGTCGGGCAGATCTCGTCGGCCGTGCGCCCGGACGGGAAGGTGATCGTCGCGGTCTCGAGGTAGTCGGGCGCGCCCTTGGGCACCCGCTTCTGGTAGAACGCGTCGGCGTTGCGGTCCTGGGGTCCTGTCGCCAGCTTCATGCCGGGACGGACGCCGCTCGTCCACCGCTCGAGCGCGGTCGGCCGGTCGCGCAACGCGCGCATCAGGCCGTCCTCGACGCTGGTGAAGTACTCCGCGACCATCAGCTTGGTGACCGCCGGGGTGCGGTCGGTCGCCTCGTAGATCACCCGATCGGGGGACGAGATCCTGACCTCGCGCTCCCCCGCCCGGACGTACGCCTCCGACGCCTTCGCCATGCCACGACCCTAGCCCCGGACGGCGACCAGCCGCTCCGACCGACGCGCGGGCAACCGGACCGCACCGCTGCAGAAGACCACGAGCGCCGCCACGGCGCTCGCAGCGACGGCGACGCCCATCGCCACCCCTCCCGAGCGCGCGTCGTGGCTCGCCAGCGACATGACGGACGCGACTCCCCCGCTGACGACGCACTGCAGCACGCCCTGGAGCGACGCCGCGGTGCCGGCAGAGCGGGGGTACGGCGACAGCGCGAGGGACGTCGCGTTGGCGAGGACCGGTCCCAGCGCGGCGACGAGGAAGAAGAGGCATGCGAGGAGCACGGCGGCCGGTGCCTGGCCCACGACGGACGCCAGTACTCCGATGCCGGCCACCGCCCCCAGCGCCAGGCTGGCGCCGAGCAGGGCGCGCTCGTCCGCGACCCGGCCGACGAGTGCGGAGTTGAGCTGACCGAGGACCACGATGCCGACCGCGTTGAGCGCGAACACCAGGCCGTACTGCTGCGCGGACAGGCCGTAGGTGTCCTGCAGCACGAAGGACGAGCCGGCGATGTAGGCGAACATCGCCGAGAACATCAGCGCCGCCGCGAGCGTGTGCCGGAGATACGCACCGTCGCGCAGCAGGGTGCGGAAGGCGAGGACCGTCGCGCCGGGGTCGGCGGGGCGACGACGCTCGACCGGCAGTGACTCGGGGAGCACCCGGGCGACCGCCACGAGCAGCACCGCTCCCGTGGCGGCGAGCACCACGAAGACGGCCCGCCACGGGGCCACCGTCAGCAGCTGCGCGCCCACGATCGGCCCGAGGACGGTGGCGACGCCGTTGACGAGCATGAGCGCCGACACGAGGCGCGTCAGGTCGGAGCCGTCGACGTGGTCGCGGGCGATGACCCGGGCGAGCACGGTGGCCGCGGCCGCGCCGAGCGACTGGACGACGCGGGCGGCGACGAGCCAGCCGACCGACGGTGCCGCCAGGCACGCGAGCGACCCCGCGACGTACGTGGCCAGGCCGGCCAGCAGCAGCCGCCGGCGTCCGTGCGCGTCGGACAGCGGGCCGACCACCACCTGGCCGACCGCGAGGCCGATCATGAACACGGTCACGCTGAGCTGAACGAGACCGGGGTCGGCGCGCAGGTCGCGGGCCATCTCGGGCATGCCGGGCAGGTAGAGGTCGATGGTGAGGGCGGGGAAGGCGCTGAGCGCGCCGAGCAGCAGCACCAACCGCCGTCGCTCCGCCATAGTTATGTACACATCATTATGTGAACATATTTCACTACGCTGTGTCCATGGTTTCCCACCCTTCGGACCACGACGCGTTCGGCGAGCTCGCGGACCTCCTGCTCAACGTGGGCAGGCTCGTCCGCGCGCGCACGCCCGCGGAGGCCGACGGCGTGCCGCTCAACGAGACCGAGCGCACCGTCATGCGCATGGTCGACCTCTTCCCGGGGGCCTCGCCCAGCGACATCGCCGAACGCGGCCGGCTGCAGCGCAGCAACGTCAGCGCCGCCCTCCGGACGCTCGAGGAGAAGGGGATGGTCGACCGCTCGTCGACGTCTGGTCGCGGCGTCGCGGTCCACACGACCCCGCTCGCCATGCGCAACCTCGAGGAGCTCCGCGCCGCCTGGGCTCGCGAGCTCGCCGTGCCGCTCGCCGACGACGTGGACGACGTACGCCAGTGCGCGGCCCTGCTGGCCAGGCTCGAGGTGCGGCTGATCGACGCCGACCGGGCGGGCGACTGAACCGACCTGAGCACGAGTGGCGCTGGAACGCCTCCGTAAACTGGCGGCATGGCCTACGACGTGCAGAAGACCGACGAGCAGTGGCGCGAGCAGCTCGACCCCGAGGAGTACGCCGTCCTCCGCCAGGCCGGCACGGAGCGCGCGTTCACCGGTGAGTACACCGACACCGAGACCGAGGGCACCTACTCGTGCAAGGCCTGCGGGTCGGAGCTGTTCACCAGCGACACCAAGTTCCACTCCGGCTGCGGCTGGCCGAGCTTCTACCAGCCGATGACCGACACGGTGGAGTACATCGAGGACAACGCCCACGGCATGAAGCGCGTGGAGGTCCGCTGCGCGACGTGCGGCTCGCACCTCGGCCACGTCTTCCCCGACGGCTTCGGCACGCCGACCGGCGACCGCTACTGCATCAACTCGATCAGCATCACGCTCAACGAGAAGAAGTAGTCACTCCACGGCGACCAGCGCCGAGCTGATCCGCACCAGCCCGTCGCCGTACGTCGCGTCGGCCCACTCCTGGATCGACCCGTCGTCGAACACGACCTGCGCGTCGAGCGAGTCCGGCGACGTCGAGCCGCTGGTCAGCAGCTGGTCACCGAGCGCGGCCTGCAGCTCCTGGTTCACCTCGTTGAGGTCGGCGTCGGTGCGCTCGACAGTGGTCACGCAGAGCATCCCGCCCCACGTCGTGCGCAGCTCGGCCTCGGCGCCCTCGGCGTCCTCGGTGACGGCGACGTTGATCGTGTTGCCGGTGAGCCACGCGGAGGCGTACGTCGGCAGCGCGGAGGCCGCGGCGAGCGTGGCGTCCATGTCCTCGGGGGTCGCCTTGGCCGTGTCGGTCGTGGTCGGGCTGTCGCACGCGGCGGCGAGCGGCTCCTCCTCGGGCGCGGCCATGGTGTCGTAGAGGGCAGCGGGGATCGCGTCGGTGACGGTGAAGGTGGTGCCGTCGAAGGTGCCGGTCAGGGCGTAGGAGCCCCACCGCACCCCGGAGGCCTCCTCGGAGCCTGCGTCGCCCCAGTCGAAGTCGGCGAGCGCGGGGCCGCCGCACTGGGGCGGGTAGGACTCCGCCACGGCACCCAGGCACAGCTCCGGACCGTCGCCTTCGTCGATCACCATCACCAGTCCGCTCGTGCGCACCTCACCGTCGGGCACGGGCTGCGGCACCTCGCCGGACGACGCATCGGCGGCGGCCCCGGAGCCCGAGGCAGGATCCACGGCCCTCATCTCGGCCTCGGTGGAGCAGGCGGTGGCACCCAGGACGGTCAGCACGGCAGCAGCAGCGAGGATCCTCATGATGCTCCGACGCTACTGCGGACGGGGCCGTTCCGGGGTCAGCAGTCGCCGCGGCACGCCACCGGCAGGTGCGCCTCGCGCCACGCCTTGAAGCCGCCCACCACGTCGGTCGCGTCGAGGCCGAGGCTGCGCAGCGCGTCGGCGGCGAGGCTGGAGGTGTAGCCCTCCTGGCACAGCACCAGGATGCGGGTGTCGTACGACGCCTCCTCCAGGCGCGCGTCCGAGCGCGGGTCGAACCGCCACTCGAGCACATTGCGCTCGACGACCAGCGGACCCACCGCGGGGTGCACCTCCCCCTCGGCCGCCCGCTGCGCCGCCGGGCGGATGTCGACGAGCACCGCGCCGCCGAGGGCCTCCCGGTAGGCGGTCTCGACGTCGACCCGCTCGAGCCGGCTGCGCGCATCGGCGAGCAGGGCGTCGACGCCGTCGTACCGGACGCTCGAGACGGTGCTCACCAGGACTCGCCGCGCTGCTCGACGCTGGTCACCTGCAGCCGTCCGCGGACGAGCTCGTAGCGCGTCATCGCGGCCAGGCCCGGCGCGTAGGCGTGCAGCGAGACGGCGGTCTCGGTGCCGTGGTTGACGACGTCGTGGATGTGGCTGCCGTCGAACTCGCGCACCGACGACGCCCCGAGGGTCCCGGCCGTGGCGACGCCGGTCCAGACGTACTCGGTCAGCGACCCGGTGAGGACGACGAAGGCGCCGCTCGCCGAGCCGTGGTCGTGCCAGCCGGTGCTCGAGCCGGCGGGCCAGGTGATCAGCCAGATGTCGGCACCGGCGCCCGCTCCGACGCGGGCCCAGGTGCGCTCCGGGACGGACAGGTCGACGTGCGCGAGCGGGTCGTGGGTGGCGAGGTGCTCGGCCAGCGCGGTGCGGGCAGCCTCTTGTCGGTCGGTCGTGCGGCTCGACGCACGACCCGTCGAGCGGACGGCGGGGGCCTGGGAGGTGGGGAAGGTGGCGGTCATGGATCCTCCTGAGAACAATGTTGAGTGACTTACTCTACATTGCCCAGTCGACGACTGGGGCCATGTCCAGCACCCGGCGCGCCGCGTCAGGGCAGGCGGTCGAGCAGCTCCTGCGGCGTGACCCGGGCGCCGGTGTAGAACGGCACCTCCTCGCGCACGTGGCGACGGGCGTCGGACGCGCGCAGGTCGCGCATCAGGTCCACGATCCGGTGCAGCTCGTCGGCCTCGAAGGCGAGCATCCACTCGTAGTCGCCGAGGGCGAAGGACGCGACCGTGTTGGCGCGCACGTCGGCGTAGCCGCGGGCCTGCTGGCCGTGCTGGGCGAGCATCCGGCGACGCTCGCCGTCGTCGAGGAGGTACCACTCGTAGGACCGCACGAACGGGTAGACGCACACGTGGGCGCGGGGCTCCTCGTCGGCGAGGAACGCCGGGATGTGCGACTTGTTGAACTCCGCCGGGCGGTGCAGCGCCATCTGCGACCACACCGGGTCGAGGCGGCGGCCGAAGGCCGTGCGCCGGAAGGCGTTGTAGGCGCCCTGCAGCTGCTGGGAGTCGGCCGCGTGCCACCACACCATGACGTCGGCGTCGGCGCGCAGGCCGCTGACGTCGTAGATGCCGCGCACGACGACGTCCTGCTCGGCCAGCACCTCGAGGAGCGCCTCGACGTCGGTCGCCTCGGCGGCGCGGTCGGCGTCGTCGCCCAGGACGTCCCGGAGCCGGAACACCGACCACATCGTGTAGCGGATGGTGTCGTTGAGCTCCCGCGTGCGGGCGGCGTTGGTCTGCTCGGCAGTGGTCGGGGTGGACTCGCTCATGCCGTCATTCTGCCCGTGTGACCGAGGCCACGGCCCGCCGGGCCGAGCCGATCACCGCGGGGATGCCGACACCGTCGTACGCCGCCCCGCAGACCGCGAGGCCCGGCTGTCCCTCGACGGCCGCGCGGATCCGCGCGACCCGGTCGAGGTGGCCGACGGCGTACTGCGGCAGCGCGCCGCCCCACCGCTGGACGTGGGTGTCGACCGGGCGGGCGGTGATCCCCGCCATCGCGGCGAGGTCGGCGAGGGACACCCGCACCAGCCCCTCGTCACCCGCCTGGAGGGTGACCTCCTCGCGGTGGCGTCCGAGCGAGGTGCGGAGCACCACGACGTCGGGGTCGAGGTCGCGCACCCACGCCCACTTGGCGAAGGAGAACGTCGAGGCCTTGATGGTGCGGCGCTCGACGGGCGGCACGAGGAACCCGGACCGGTCGAACAGCGCGTCGGGGACGTCCTGGGCCCGGAAGGCCAGCGTGACGACGGCGACGCTGGCGGCCTCCACCGCGGCGAGCTCCGCCGCGGCGTCCGGGAGCACGTCGCCGAGCAGGCGAGCGGTCGCCGCGGCGGGGGTGGCGAGCACGACCGCGTCGGCCTCGATGGTCTCGGCGCTCGTGGTCGGGCCGACGGTCAACGCCCAGCCCGACGGCGTACGACGAAGTGCGCGGACGGTCGCCGAGGTGCGCACCTCGAAGCCACCGCCATCGGCGACCAGCGCGGGCAGTCGGCCCATCCCGCCCGGCAGGGCGGCGAAGACCGGGGCGACCGAGGCCGGCACGCCGGAGGCCTGCTCGAGGAGGCTGCCGCGGCGGGCCATGGCGAGCAGCTGCGGCACGGCCGCGGCGGCCGAGATGCGGTGGGCGTGGCCGGCGTACACGCCTCCGAGCAGCGGCTCGACGAGGCGGTCGACGAGCTCGTCGCCGAGCCGTGCGGCGACCAGGTCTCCGACCGAGACGTCGTCGCCGACGGGGGTGGCGGCCTCTGTGCTCGCCCGGGCCAGGCCCTCGGGGCTGAGCACGCCGCTGGCGGCGAGCTGGTCGAGGTCGAAGGGGACGCCCATCAGCGAGCGCGGCATCATCCGCAGGGACCCGCGCGACCACACCGCCGACGTCGCAGGCGTCGGGTGGACCACCTCGGCGCCGAGCTCCTCGGCGAGCGCCAGCCCCTCGGGGCGGCGGGCGAGCATCGCCTCGGCGCCGACGTCGACGGTCAGCCCGGCGACCTCGGCGCTGCGGAGCTTGCCGCCGACCTGGGGCGAGCCCTCGAGCAGCAGGACGTCGCGGCCGGTGGCGGCGATGCCGCGAGCTGCGACCAGACCGGCGATCCCACCACCCACGACCACCGCGTCACGCCTCACGCCACCACCCTGCCAGAGGGGGTGACGACACTCGGGCGCGCCCTAGGCTGCACCCATGGAGTCCCACGGAGCCGCCGACCGGATCGCGGTGATGATCGACGCCGACAACACACGCCCGGCCTACGCCGACGAGGTGCTGGGCGAGGTCGCGAAGTACGGCGACCCGACCATCCGGCGCGTCTACGGCGACTGGACCAACCCGCACCTCACCCAGTGGGCGCGCAAGCTCAACCGCCTCGGGCTGCGCGCGATGCACCAGAACGCCTACACGTCCGGCAAGAACTCCACCGACCTCGCGCTCGTGATCGACGCGATGGACCTGCTGTACGACGGCAACGTCGAGGCGTTCGCGCTGGTCACCAGCGACAGCGACTTCACCAGCCTCGCCCACCGGCTGCGCGAGTCGGGCAAGAAGGTCTACGTGCTCGGGGAGAACAAGGCGCCGGAGTCGCTGCGCAACGCCTGCGACAAGTTCATCGACCTCGCCGTGGTCGCCGACCGGCCGGGCGAGGGCGAGGACACCGACGACACCGACGACGACACCGACGACGGCAGCGGGACGGATGCCCCCTCGATCAACCTGCAGAGCGCGCTCACCCGCGCGGTCAACGCGGTCTCCGACGACGAGGGCTGGGCGCTCCTCCCCGCCCTGGGCAACCAGCTGATCCGCACCCACCCGTCCTTCGACGCGCGCAACTTCGCCGGCCCGGGTGCGCGGCTGAGCACCCTCATCACCGCCCAGCCCTACCTGGAGACCTCCGGCAGCGGCAACGCCCTGCGGGTGCGGCTCAAGGGCCGCAAGCCGGCCGGCCGGAAGGCGACCGACAAGAAGGTGCCCGACAAGAGGGTGCCCGACAAGGAGGCGCCCACCGAGGCGCCGCCCCAGGCTGCGCCGCCGAAGGTCACCACCACCAAGCGCACGGCGAAGCGGGCGCCGAGCAAGAAGGCCTGACGCGTCACGGTTGCGTCACGGCCGGAACCGGCCCGCGCGGCGGCGGCGTCGGACGGCCATGACCCTCACCGCGACCCGCTCCCGCACCGCGGGACTCCTCACCGCCCTCACCATGACGGCCCTGCTGGCCGCCTGCTCCGCCGACGACAGCGGCAGCGACGCCGTCTCCGGGGACGTCTCGGGCGAGACGTCCAGCGAGACGTCCAGCGAGACGTCCAGCGGCTCGTCCGGGAGCTCGTCCGGGAGCTCGGACGGGAGCTCGGACGCCGGCGGCTCGTCGGCCGACTCCACCGGGTCGCCCGACGCGTCGAGCGGGCAGGACGCCCCGACCGCCCCGGAGCTGCAGCGCTCGGTCATCTCCAACGGCACCGTCTCGCTCGCCGGGGAGGACGTCCGGGCGACCCGCCAGGACGTGCAGCGCGTCGTCGACGCGCAGGGCGGCGAGATCACCGACGAGACCACCGAGACCGACTCCGAGGGCGACACCTCCTACGTGCGGATGGTGGTGCGGGTGCCGAGCCGGAAGTTCGGCGAGACGATGTCCGCGCTGGAGCAGGTCGGGGTGCTGCGCTCCTCCGACCGCGGCTCCGAGGACGTCACCACCCAGGTCATCGACAACGGCGCCCGCGTCCGGGCGCAGGAGGCCAGCCTGCGCCGCGTGGAGCTGCTGCTCGCCGACGCGCGCGACCTCAAGGACGTCATCTGGATCGAGTCGCAGCTCACCGGCCGACAGGCCGAGCTGGACTCCCTGAAGTCCCAGCAGTCGTGGCTGGCCGACCAGACGTCGCTGTCGACCATCACCATCGACATCTCCACCCACCAGGTCGTCGAGGACGAGCCCGAGGAGGAGCGGCCGACGGGATTCCTCGCCGGGCTCGACGGCGGCTCGAAGGCCATGGGGACGCTGTTCACCATCGTGACCACGATGGTCGGCGCGCTGCTGCCCTTCGCCGCGGTGGCCCTCGTGCTCGGGCTGCCGGTGTGGCTCGTCGTACGACGTCGCCGGACCGCCGCGTCGCGGACGCCCGCCGCGTAGACGCGCGGACATGACCCGTCCCACGCCTGCGGCGCCAGGCGTGGGACGGGAGTCCGGCCGAGGGTTCTGTCCGCGTGTCTACGCGTCAGCCAGTGTGCACCCTCAGGCCGGGACGCGCTCGGGTACGGGCTCCAGCGTCGGGTCGGCGCTGTCGAGCCCGCGGCCGCGGGTCTCGGGCAGGAACCGCGCGCAGGTCAGCGAGATCGCTGCGACCGCCACGTTGTAGGTCGCGACCCACCACAGGGTCCCGTCACCGCGGGTGACCAGCCACGCCGCGATGAGCGGCGTCAGCCCGGACGCGAGGATGCCGGAGACCTGGTAGAGCGTGCTGAGCGCCGTGTAGCGGTAGCGGGTGTCGAACAGCTCGGACCAGAAGGCTGCGAGCGGCCCGTAGACCGTGCCGTAGATGACGCCGAGGCCGACGACGAAGACGAGCGAGATGGCCCAGCGGTTCTCGGT
Source organism: Nocardioides sp. P5_E3 (assembly GCF_054049275.1). Taxonomy (NCBI): domain Bacteria; kingdom Bacillati; phylum Actinomycetota; class Actinomycetes; order Propionibacteriales; family Nocardioidaceae; genus Nocardioides; species Nocardioides sp. P5_E3. The sequence continues at coordinate 90,386 of NZ_JBFUMR010000010.1, read as the reverse complement.
CTGCACCAGGAAGGCCGCCGGGAAGGCGAACAGCAGGCCGACCCAGGCCCCCACCCGGTAGACCGGCTTGCGCCCGACCCGGTCGCTGAGGGCGCCGGCGATCGGCACCAGCACGACCCCGAGCGCCGCCCCGACGAGGATCGCGTCCAGCGCCCAGCTGCGCGGCAGCTCGAGGTTGGTCGCGACGTAGGCGAGCAGGTAGACCGAGAAGAAGTTGAAGGTGAAGCCCTCGATGTAGCGCGTGCCCATGCCGAGCAGCAGCGGCCGTGGCTGCTCGCGCAGCAGGTCGCGCAGCGGCAGCTTCGAGATCTCCTTGCGCTCCTGGACCTTGGCGAACTCGGGCGTCTCCATGACGGAGAGGCGGATGTAGGCACCGATGCCGAGCAGCGCGATGCTCACCAGGAAGCAGGCGCGCCAGCCCCAGGCCAGGAAGGCCTCCTCGGGCAGCATCCCGGCCAGCGAGAAGGCGCCGGCGGCCAGGACGAGCCCGCCGGGCACGCCGATGTGGGCGAAGCTGCCGTAGAAGCCGCGGCGCCCGGCCGGGGCGTACTCCACGGCGAGCAGCACGGCGCCGCCGTACTCGCCGCCCACGCCGATGCCCTGCAGGACCCGCAGCAGCACGAGGGCGATCGGCGCCCAGACGCCGATCTGGTCGTAGGTCGGCAGCATGCCGATGAGCGCGGTGCCGACGCCCATGATGACCAGGGTCAGCAGGAGCATCTGCCTGCGCCCGATGCGGTCGCCGTAGTGGCCGAAGATCAGGCCGCCGATCGGTCGGGCGAAGAACCCGACGGCGAAGGTCGCGAAGGCCGCGAACTGCGCGGCCGGTCCGTCCAGGCCGTTGAAGTAGAGCTTGTCGAAGACCACCGCGGCGGCCGTGCCGTAGAGGAAGAAGTCGTACCACTCGATCGTGGCGCCAACCGCCGAGGCGAGGGCGACGCGGCGCGGGGACGGGGGTACGTCGGCGGCCGCGCCGGTGTGCTTGTTCCTCATGCCGCGTCCTCCGCGCCATCGCGAGCCGTCGAGCCCGACTCGCGGGCACCCCGGTCGACCTCGGCGCCGTTGATCCGGCCGTCGAGGCGGGAGGGGTCGAGGTCGTCGCGGTGCAGCTTGGCGAACGTCGAGCGGTGGAACACGAGCGGGTGCTCGCCGCCTCCCGCGCCGACCTCGTGCACCTCGAGCAGCACGATGACGTGGTCGCCGGCGACGACCTCCTCGTGCAGCGAGCAGTCGTAGGTCGCGACGGCCTCGTCGAGCAGCACCGCTCCGTTGCCGGTGACCTTGAACGGCAGGCCGGCGAAGCGATCCTCGCGCGGGCCGGCCAGCTGCCGGCACACCGCGTCGTGGTGGTCGGCCAGCACGCTGATGCCGAGGTGCTCGGCCTCGCGCAGCAGCGGCCAGGTGGAGCTCGAGGTGGCGATGGAGAACGACACGAGGGGCGGATCGATGCTCACGGAGGTGAACGACGACGCGGCGATCCCGGTGAGCTGTCCCTTCACCGACGCCGCGACGGCGACGACCCCGGAGGGGAAGGCGCCGAAGGCGTCGCGCAGGGCGCGCTGGTCGATGGCCGGGACGGACGTGTCGCGGGACTGGGCGTGTGCGGTCATGCGGACGACACCTCCAGGGAGGGGGTGGGAGCGGGCAGGGTCGGCAGGAGCTGCTGCGCGCTGGCGAACCACGCGTCGTACGTCTCGGGCCGGTCGTGCTCGGAGTCGAGGACGTAGAGCCCGCGCGTCGGCACGGACGCGCCCAGCTCGACGAGGAGCGGGCGGAGCCCGTGCTCAGTGGCGAGCGAGTGGACCGGTGACGCGCCGAGCATCAGCGGGATCGCTGTCACGCCGCCGAGCCCCTGGTGCGGGAAGCGGTCGAGGAACGCCTTGAGCAGCCCGGTGTAGGTCGCCTTGTAGGTCGGGCTGGCGACGACCACCACCAGGCTGGAGGCGACCTCCTCGACCAGCTCGGTGACGCGTGGCGCACCCCAGTCGAAGAGCTCCGAGGCGTGGTCGGCGAGGTCGACCACGAGGTCGGCGCCGCCGAGCCGGTCGGCGAGGATCAGCGCGGACTCGTACGTGCGCGAGCGTGGCTTGGGGTTGCCGACCACGACGGCGACTCTCGCACTGCCCTTGAGGTCCCCGCGGCGTTGTTCGGGGGAGCGAAGCGGAGGAGAAGAAGGTCGTGGGGTACTCATGAGGCGGCCCGCTGGCCGCCGAACGGCACTGACGCGCTGGCAGCGACCGGGGCCGGGTTGGTCCACAGGCCCCGCTTCGCCAGCACCGGGAGCACGCCCTCACCGAAGTGGTAGGCGCCCTCGAGGTGCGGATAGGCCGAGAGGACGAACTCCTCGATGCCGAGCGCGGCGTACTCCTCGATCCGGTCGGCCACCTCCTCGTGGCTGCCGACGAGCGCGGTGCCGGCCCCGCCGCGGACCAGGCCGACGCCGGCCCAGACGTTGGGGTGGATCTCCAGGCCGTCACGCGAGCCGTTGTTGAGGGCGAGCATGTTCTGCTGGCCGACGGACTCCGACCTCTTCAGGCCCTCCTGCACGCGGCGGATCTCGGCGTCGTCGATGCCCTCGAGCAGGCGGTCGGCCTCGGCCCACGCCTCCTCGGAGGTGTCCCGGTTGATGGTGTGCATGCGGATGCCGAAACGCACCTCGCGCCCCTGCTGCTCGGCGAGCTCGCGGATCCACGCGATCTTCTTCGCCACGGCGGCCGGCGGCTCGCCCCAGGTGAGGTAGACGTCGGCGTGCTTCGCGGCCACCAAGCCGGCGGCCGGCGAGGAGCCACCGAAGTAGATGCCCGGGACCGGGTCGGGCAGCTGCTGGAGGCGTGCCTGCTCCACCCGCAGGTGGCGGCCGGCGAAGGTGACCTCGTCACCGGTCCAGAGCCGGCGGACGATCTCGAGGAACTCGTCGCAGCGCTCGTAGCGCGCGTCCTTGTCGAGGAAGTCACCGTAGGCGCGCTGCTCGTGGGACTCGCCCCCGGTCACCACGTTGAGCAGCAACCGGCCGCCGGAGAGGTTCTGGAAGGTCGCGGCCATCTGGGCGGCCAGCGTCGGCGAGGTCATTCCCGGCCGGAAGGCGACGAGGAACTTGAGCCGCTCCGACAGCGGCGCCAGCATCGCGGTGGTCAGCCACGCGTCCTCGCACCAGGCGCCGGTCGGGGTGAGCGCGGCCTCGAAGCCGAGCTGCTCGGCGCTGCGGGCGATCTGCCCGAGGTAGGGAACGCTCGCGGGGCGTCCGCCGGCGCCGTGGGAGACGCCGTGGCCGCCGCTGACGACCTGCCGGCCGTCGCCGCCGTTGGTGGGCAGGAACCAGTGGAACTTCATCGATGATCCTTTCGCGGGGTCAGAGCTGGCCGTGGTTGGGCGGCGGAGTGCCGTCGGCGACGTACCTGCCGAGGTGCTGCACCTTCCAGGCGGCCGGGTCGTGCAGGGTGTGGGTGCGGGCGTTGCGCCAGTGGCGGTCGAGGTTGAGCGAGTCGAGGGCCGAGCGGGTGCCGGAGACCTCGAAGAGCCGGCTCGACACCTCGACGGACACCCGCGCGGAGTGGGCTCGTACGGCGGCCACGGCCAGGCTCGCGGTCGCCGCGCTGTCGGCGGTGAGGTCGGCGTCGGCCGCGTCGACGGCCCGGGCCGCCTCGCGCAGCAGCGCCTCCGAGGCGCGTACGTCGAGCTCCATCTCGCCGAGCGCCTGCACGACCAGCGGGTCGTCGGCCGCCCGGTCCACGCCGGCGTCCGGGTAGGGACGCGACGTGGTCCGGACGAACTCGGCGGCCTCCGTGAGCGCCGCGCGGGCGATGCCGACGTCGAGGGCGGCGTGCAGCACCTGCGCGAAGGCGCCGTAGGTCTGCGGGCCCTCGAAGGTCAGGTGGTAGGGCGTGATCCTGTCGGTGGTCACCTCGACCTGGTCCAGCTGAACGGTGCCGCTGGCCGTGGTGCGCTGGCCCATGCCGTCCCAGTCGTCGGTGACGCTGACGCCGGGGGCCTGGCGCTCGACCCAGGCCACGTGGAGCGGGCCGGTGCCGGGCGCGGCCAGCGTGTCCTGGCGGGCGAGCACCGGGATCCAGTCGGCGAAGAGCGCGCCGGTGCTGTAGCCCTTGGTGCCGCTGAGCGTCCAGCGCCCGTTGCCGGCCGGCGTGAGCGTGGTGCGGATGTCGCGGACGTGCTTGGTGCCGACCTCGGACTGCGCGTTGCCGAACCGCTTGCCGGTCAGCACCTCGCGGAAGAAGAACCACCGCTGCTCACGCGTGCCCTGGTGCCGCAGCGCGTTGACGTACACGAAGTGGCTGTGCGGCACCTGGGCCACGCTCGGGTCGCCGGTCGCGAGGATGCGGAACACCTCGGCCAGCGTCTCGACCGGGAGCCCGGCGCCACCGTGCTCGGTCGGCACCGTGACGGCGAGCAGGCCGGAGGCCGAGAGGCGGTCCAGCTCGAGCCCGGGGAGCAGGCGGTCGCGGTCGCGCTCGAGCGACGTGGCGGCGAGCCCGGTGGCGATCTCCGTGGCGACCGCGATCGCCACGTCGTGGGACAGCACCGGGACGGCCCCGACCTCCGGGACGACGGCAACGCTCATCTCTCCTCCAACACAAACTCTATTGATCTTGTAGACAAAGGTAGCAGCGACGATGCGCCATCCGTGGACCGACGTCGCGCGGGGATGTCGAGGGGGTGGAAGGTGGTGCCTTGCAGGCAACGCAAGGCACCGCCCCCCACCCCCTCCGGGGCCGGTGCGTGACCGGTCGGTCTCAGCCGGCGGCGTCGCCCTGGCGGGGCCGGGTGTCGTCCCAGTCCTGGCGACGGCGCGTCCCGCCGATCGACCAGGCGTACGGCGGCGGCGTGCCGTTGACGACGTGGGCGCCGACGACCCGGGCCTTGAGGATGCGCGGGTTGTGCGAGGCGACCGTCCGGGCATTGCGCCAGTGGCGGTCGAGCGCGAGGGGCCGGGCGGTCGCGGAGGCACCCAGCGCGTCGAAGAGGTCGGAGGTGGCCCGCAGGACCAGCTCAGAGACCGCAACCTGGGCGGTGGAGGACTCGATCTCGCTCGTCTCGACGAGGGCCGCGATCTCCTCGGCGCTCGCGAGGGGCGCGTCCGCGACGGCCTGGATGCTGCCTGCCACCCGCAGGGTGGCGGCCTCGGCGGCGTAGACCGCTGCGGCGATCCCGCCGACCAGTGCCAGCACCTGGGCGTCGTCGCGCACCCGCGGCGCGTTGGCGTGGGAGAAGTTGCGGGTGCGCTTCTGCACGGCGTCGACCACGTCGCGGAGCGCCGCCTTGGCGATGCCGGTGAGCGTGGCGAGGAGGTTCAGCTGGTAGAACGCGGTCTGGTAGGGGAACCGGTCCTCGAACGGCAGCACGTGGTCGGCCGGGACGCCGACGTTGTCGAACGTCGTCGTGCCGCTACCGGTGCCCTTCTGGCCGAAGCCGTTCCAGTCGTCGACGGTGCGCACGCCCGGGTCGCGGGTGTCGACGAGCGCGATCGCCGTGGGATCCTCCACCTCGTCGGGGTGCCCGGGCAGCGCCAGGCGCGCGTGCACGTCGGTCCACTCCGCGAAGATCGTGCCGGTCGTGTAGTACTTCGTGCCGTCGAGCCGGTAGGACCCGTCGGCCCGCGGGCGCAGGACGGTGCGTGGCAGGTCGATGTCGGACCCGACCTCGGACCAGGCGTTGCCGGCCATCTCGCCGGCGACGAACCGGTCGAACCACACCCGCTGGTCGCTCGTGCGGGCGTGGTGCCACAGCCGGTCCTCGACCAGGGCGAAGTGCCCGCGGAAGGCCTGCGGCAGGTTGGCGTCGACGGCGGCGAGCTCGATCCACAGCCGGGCGAGGCTGACGAGGTCGAGCCCGCCGCCGCCGGACGCGGCCGGCACGCGCAGCGCACCGAAGCCCTCGGACTTGAGCAGGCGGACCGCCTCGACGGGCAGCTCTCCGTCCACCTCGCGCTGGAGGGCGCCCTCGGAGATGGACGCGAAGACCGCGCTCCAGTCGGTGGACCGGGGTTCGGTCGCGGAGTCGGTCCGGCGTTGGGTGGGCCGGACACGCAGGGTGGTCATGGGTGAATTCCTCCCGTTTTGTATAGTTACTTAGTAGACTTTAGGGAATCGACGTCGCGGACACGAACTCCCGGTAGCAGGTTTTGCCGTCCACCCCGCGACCCGACCGACCCGACAGCCCCACCCAGACAGCCAGACCAGACCCCCCCGGCAGGAGCAGAGCGTGCGGATCGAACAGCTGGAGTACCTCGCGGCGGTGACCGAGCACGGCTCGCTGCGCCGCGCGAGCGAGGCGATGCACATCTCCCAGCCGGCGCTGAGCGAGGCGGTGACCAAGCTGGAGAAGGAGCTGGGCACCACGCTGCTCGACCGCCGCCGCACCGGGTCGCGGATCAGCCGGCAGGGACTCGACCTGCTCCAGAACATGACCGAGGTCCTCGAGGCGGTCGACCGGCTGCGCCAGGCCGCGGGCCAGCAGTCCGCCCGACGGCGCGACCTGCGCATCGGCACGGTCGTCACCGCGTCAGCCAGCCTCCTCGCCCCCGCCCTGCGGGACCTGCACGCCCGCCACGGTTCGGGCGGCGTCGAGGTCGTCAACGGTCGGCAGGTCGACATCCAGCAGGGTCTCGCCGAGGGATCGCTCGACCTGGGCCTGGTCAACGTCCTGCCCGGCGACGAGGTGCCGCCGACGCTCGTCGCCGACCGGCTCATCGAGGGCACGCCGGTCGCGTGCCTCCCAGTCGGGCACCCGCTGACCGCCAAGGAGCGGGTCACGGTGGACGACCTCCGCGCCGAGCCGCACGTCCTCATGCGCCCCGGCTTCGTGATGCACCGCTACGCGCACCGCCTCTTCGCCGGCAGCCTGCCGGGCACGACGTACGCCACCGACGGGGCCGAGATGGGCAAGGCCATGGTGGCCGCCGGGCTCGGCATCTCGGTGCTGCCCGACTTCTCGATCGTCGCCGACCCGCTCGTCGAGGCGGGCGTGCTCACCACGCGTCCCATCCAGACCGACCAGACGACGGTGACGCTGCTGATGCTGCGCCGCCGGGCCGAGCGGGTGCCCGAGCCGCTGCGCGACCTGCAGCGGGCACTGGTGCGCCAGGCCCGGATCTACCTGTCCTCGGTCGAGCTGCCGGCCACCGCGTCCGACCCCGCCACCGAGACCCCGGCCGAGCTGGTCGCGGAGCTGGTCGCGGACCTGACGCCGGTGACGCCGATCAGCCTCGGCGAGGCTAGAAGCCGTGCACGAACTCGGTCAGCGCCGTGAGCTGACCCGGGTCGGTCGAGGGGATGACGCCGTGACCGAGGTTGAAGATGTGGCCCTTGGCGTGCCGCCCGGCCTCGATGATCTCGGCCGCCCGCGCGGTCATCACCTCGGTGGGCGCGAAGACCAGGGTCGGGTCGAGGTTGCCCTGCACCGCCCGGTCGCCGACCAGCGGGATCGCGTGCTCCAGCGGCGTACGCCAGTCGACACCGACCACGTCGGCGCCGGCCTCGCCCATCAGGCCGAGCAGGTTGCTGGTGCCGACGCCGAAGTGGATCCGCGGCACGCCGAGCTCGCCCGCCGCGGCGAGCACCCGCTCGGAGTGCGGCATCACGGAGGCGCGGTAGTCGGCCGGGGTGAGGGCACCGGCCCACGAGTCGAAGAGCTGCACGGCCGAGGCCCCGGCCTCGACCTGGATGCGGAGGTAGGCCGCGGCGATGCCGGCGATCTTGCGCATCAGCGCGTCCCACACGTCGGGGGCGCCGAACATCATCGCCTTCGTCTTCGCGTGCTCCTTCGACGGCCCGCCCTCGACGAGGTACGACGCCACGGTGAAGGGCGCGCCGGCGAAGCCGATCAGCGGTGTGGCGCCGAGCTCGGCGACGAGCTGGCGCACGGCCTGCGAGATGTAGGGGACGTGCTCGTCCGTGAGGTCGGGGATGGCTTCGACGTCGGCCATGGTGCGCACCGGTGAGGCCACGACCGGGCCGACACCGGGCTTGATGTCGAGGTCGACGCCGACCGCCTTGAGCGGCAGCACGATGTCGGAGAAGAAGATGGCCGCGTCCACGCCGTAGCGGCGTACGGGCTGCAGGGTGATCTCGGTGACCAGGTCGGCGTCCATGCAGGACTCCAGCATCCCGATGCCCTCGCGCACCTTGAGGTACTCCGGCAGGGAGCGACCCGCCTGACGCATGAACCAGACCGGGGTGTGGGACGGCACCTCGCCACGCGCCGCCGCGAGGAAGGGGCTCTGGGCCAGTCCGGGATGGGGCGTGCGCACAGCGTCGGTCACCCGCGAATCTTCGCAGGTCAGGCGGCGTGGCGGCACATCGGCGGAGCCGGGCGCTGGCCTACTCTGACCTCATGGTGGCCCGTCACGAGACCCACCCGGGCAACGCTCCCGCGGCTGGGCCCGCGGAGTTCCGCGCGGCTGTGGAATCGATGCGTCGGGCCTCGCTGCGCCCGGAGGTCCTCTGCGAGGAGATGCCCGCGCCGCAGCGGATCGCGCCGTGGTCGTCGGCACTGAGCGGCGACGTCACGGTCGACGAGGAGGACCTCGGCACCGGGCGGTTGATCCTGCTTCACGACCCCGCCGGCAACGACGCCTGGGACGGCACCTTCCGCTGTGTGGCCTACGCCCGCGCCGACATCGACCCCGAGCTCGGCTCCGACCCGATGCTGGCCGCCGTCGGCTGGTCGTGGCTGGTCGAGGCGCTCGACGCCCACGGCGCCGGCCACCACGCCGCGTCCGGCACCGTCACGTGCGTCACCACCGAGAGCTTCGGCGGGATGGCCGACGAGGCCGGCACCGCCCAGGTCGAGATCCGCGCCTCGTGGACGCCCGACGTCGACGAGGACGGCGGGCTCGACATGACCCCCCACGTCGAGGCGTGGGGCGAGCTGATGTGCACCGCTGTCGGGCTGCCGCCGGTGCCCGAGGGCGTGACGGCCATCCCCAGCCGACGCGGGCAGCGCGGCACCTGACCCGATGCCCGACAACGCGGACCACTCCCCCGCCGGAGCCCGACTCGAGGGCGAGCCGGACGACTCCGTCGACGCCGCACCCGCCACCGGACCCGATTCCGGGCTGGACGGGACGCCGGTCGAGGACGACGCCCCGCCGCCGCCTGCGCCGCTGCTCGAGCTGCGCGACGGCCTCCCCGACGTGGTCGACACCGACGAGGGCCTGCTCGAGGCGTGCGCCGCGCTGGCCGCGGCGACCGGGCCGGTCGCCATCGACGCCGAACGGGCGTCCGGCTACCGCTACTCCAACCGCGCCTACCTCATCCAGCTGCGCCGCGAGGGGGCCAGCACGTGGCTCGTCGACCCGATCGGGATGACGACCCTGGCCCCGCTCCAGGAGGCCCTCGAGGGCACCGAGTGGATCCTGCACGCCGCGACGCAGGACCTGCCGTGCCTGCGCGAGGTGGGCCTCACCCCGACCAGCCTCTTCGACACCGAGCTCGCCGGCCGCCTCCTCGGCTACCCCCGCGTCGGGCTCGCCACCCTGGTGGAGACGGTGCTGGGGCAGCGGATGCGCAAGGAGCACTCCGCGGCCGACTGGTCGACGCGCCCGCTGCCCACGCCCTGGCTCGAGTACGCCGCTCTCGACGTCGAGGTCCTCGTCGAGCTTCGCGACCACATGGCCACCGAGCTCGAGCGGGCCGGCAAGGCGGAGTGGGCGCGCCAGGAGTTCGACCACCTGCTGGGCTTCGAGCCGGCCGTCCGCGTCGACGCGTGGCGTCGTACGTCCGGGGTGCACCGCCTGCGCGGGCGACGCTCCCTCGGCGCGGCGCGGGCGCTGTGGGAGGCCCGCGACTCCATCGCCGCCGAGCGCGACGTGACCCCCGGCCGGATCCTCCCCGACTCGGCCATCGTGGTCGCGGCGACGGTGATGCCGACCGACCGCCGGGCGCTGCTGGCGACGCAGGGCTTCCACGGCCGAGGGGCCAGCCGCTACGCCCCGGCCTGGGTGGAGGCGCTGCGCCAGGTCCGCGAGATGGACGAGGACGACCTCCCCTCCCGCGCCCCGCGCGGCGACGGCCCCCCGCACCCCCGCACCTGGGCCGACCGCGAGCCGGTCGCCGACCGCCGCTTCAAGGCCGCCCGCGAGGCGATGCTCAACCTCGCCGAGGTGCACCACCTCCCGGTGGAGAACCTCCTCACCCCCGACTACCTCCGCCGGCTGATGTGGGCGCCGCCGGCGACCCGGGAGCCGGCCGAGCTCGCCGAGGCCGTCCGCGCCCAGCTGGCGTCCTACGGCGCCCGGCCCTGGCAGGCCGGGCTGGTCACCGGCGCGCTGGTCGGCGCGATCCTCGGCGCCGAGCGCGAGTAGCGCCGCCTACTCCGACGGGGACTCGCTCGGGTCCTCCGTGGGCTCGGGCGACTCGGTCTCCTCGGGCGCGAGGATCTCCTGGGAGGTCTGGTCGATCTCCTCGGTCGTCGCCTCGAGGTCCAGCGGGCCGGGGGCCGTGACGAGCTGCTCGAGCAGCGGCGTGACCGCCTCGATGAGCTCCTCGCGCTGGTCGATGAACGGCGGCACCACCATGTAGCGGATGCTCTGGTTGTAGACCTCGGCGCTGGCCGGCTCGTCGTCGGGAGCGAGGAACTCCGGCGAGGCGGCGACCGAGGTGTTGGCCGGGACGATGTAGCCGGTCGAGGCGACGGTCGCGATCGCCGCGTCGGACACGGCGTAGGCGATGAAGTCGGCGGCGTCGTTGATCACCTCGGAGTCCGCCGAGATGCACAGCCCGCTGATGTCGCCGACGGTGGCGCGGGTGTCGATGGTCGGCATCGGCAGCACGTCGAAGTCGAGGTCGTCGGCCTCGCGCATCTCCGGGACGAGGTTGCGGAAGCCGGCGACCATCGCGAGCTCGCCCCGCTTGAAGAGCTGGACGGGCGTGGCGCGGGCGAGCTGGGCGTTGGTCGGCGTCAGTGACGAGTCGCGCAGGATGAAGAGCGTCTGGCTGAGCGCCTCGCGCGTGTTGTCGTCGGAGAAGGCCAGGGACGTCGGCTCCTGGTCGTCGTCGAAGACCTGGCCGTCGCCGGAGTAGATGAACGGCGCCAGCCCCTGCAGGGTCGGGTCGATCCAGACGCCGCGCGGGTCGCCGCGACGCGACGCGAACCGGGCGGCCGCCTCGAACTCGGCCAGGGTCCAGCGCTCGCGCTTGCCCTCGTCGGTGACGCTCGGCACGTCGAGCCCGCGCCGCTCCATCTTGTCGAAGTCGACGAGGTCGGTGTTGTAGTAGACGACCATCGGGGACACCGAGTAGGCCATGCACTGGAGCTCGTCGTCCATCGCGAAGGCGTCGACTGCGTCGCGGGAGAAGCGGTCGCCGAAGTCGACGCCGCGCTCGTCGAGCAGCAGGCTCACCGGCTGCAGCGCCTCGCCCTCGACGAGCTGGTCGAGGTCGATGCGCGAGGTGAGGAAGGCGTCCGGCGCGTTGCCGGCGAGCACGTCGGCGAGGGCGGACTCGTGGTCGGGCCACGACTGCAGGGTGACCTTGCGGGTCGTGGAGGAGGCGTTGAAGGAGTCCACGACGCTCTGGAAGGCCGCGACCTCCTCGTCGGTGCCGTAGGCGCCGAAGGTGACCTCGCGCGGCTTCTCCGTCGGCTTGCCGGACTGCCCGTTGCTCGGCGACCGGGTCGGCTCGGGCTGGGGCTCGGCGTCACCGGAGCACGCAGCTGTCGTCAGGGCGACCGTGAGGGCCGTCGCGAGCAGGGCGCTGCGGCGGAAGGAGGGGCGAGACACGGGCAGACCCTATCGGGACAGACCACGCCGAGCCTCGACGACGGCAGTGAAGATCGTCTCGTCCAGCGCGGCCCCCTCACGTCGTACGCCGTCGCGCTCGAGGCGGATCAGCCGGTCGAGGCGCACCTCGCTGGGCCGGCCCTGGGAGTCCCACCCGCCCGTGCCGACGTCCATCCAGTGCCGGCCCCAGCGGGCCTCGTCCTCGGCGTCGCGGTCGTGGTCCTGGCTGCTGAGCATCAGCCCGACCCAACCGTCCCCGTCGGTGTCGAGGACCAGGACGGGCCGGTCCTTGCCCTGGCTCGGGTCGTCCTCGTAGGGGACCCAGGCCCACACGACCTCGCCGGGGTCGGGCTCGCCGTCGCGCTCAGGGGCGTACGTCGCACCGGGACCGGGGGCGGGGGCGGACGTGGTGCCAGTGGCGGTCGTGCCGGGCCTGGAGATGCCCGAGATGAAGGCGCCGATGCGCTTGCCGATGCTCACCCCGGGAGCCTAGACCGGACGCCGACACCATCCGGGTGAGTGAGTGCGCCGGACCGGGAGCGCCTCACGGCGCGTGGCCGCTCGTAGCGGCTAATTTTGGGACCCGGGGCTGCCACAGCCCGACGCACTCACGGATATTTTAACGCCTCAGGCGAGCTTGTCCCTGATTTCCACGTGTCCGGCGGCCTCGAGCTGCTCCGACAGGGTCAGCATCCGGGTGATCTCCCCATGCGAGGCGCTGCCGAGGGCGGCGCGGCCGGCAGCGACGATCCGGGCAAAGGCGGCGGCGCGGAAGAGGGTGACCGCGAAGTCGCCGCGCGTGATCCCGCGCAGCACCTCGTCGACCATCAGGCGCAGCTCGTCGGGGCCGGGCGGGTCGGCGACCCCGGCGACGACGCGGGCCACGTCGACGCGACGCTGCCCGGCCTCGTAGTCCCTGGCCACCCGGTCCGGGTCGGCGTGCACCCACGAGCGGAGCAGGAACAGCCGCCACAGGCTCCCCGCGAGCGTGTCGGCGGGAGCGCCCGACCACACCTCCGCGAGCGTCTCGAGGCCCTCGGTGTCGGCGAGGTGGACCACGCGCTCGGCCAGCTCGGGGTCGCCGGACTCGCGGGCGCCCCGGACGAGCACGGTCGCGGCCAGGTCGCCGGCCTCGCGCACCTGCGCGGGGTCGGCTCCTCCCACGATGTCGGCGAAGAACCCGTCGCCGGGCGTCATCGGGCGGTGGTGCTGGCGGCCGGTCACCGGTCCAGCCTAGGACGCGGCTAGGAGGAGGCCCGCGCCATCACCTTGCGGATGCGCTGGTCGCTGACCTTCTCCCGGGTGCCGAGCTGCTGGGCGAAGAGCGAGACGCGGTACTCCTCGAGCATCCACCGCGCGTCGCGCAGGTGCTGCGGCACGGGCTGGCCGTCGGGCACGGCCGCGACGGCGTGCAGCCACGCCTCCTGGAGGCCGGCGAGCTGGTCCATCAGCTGGCGGTCGCGCGCGACCTGGCCGTCGAGGCGCTCGCGGCGGTGGGTCACGGCGCCGAGGTAGCGCGGGTAGTCGCGCAACCGCCGGACGCCGGCGTCCCCGACGAAGCCGGGGGCCATCAGCCGGCCGACCTGCGCGCGCATGTCGGTGAGGGCCGGGAGTGTCATCAGGTCGGCGCGCCCGGAGATCGCCTTGTCGGTGGTGCGCCACGCCTCCAGCACCCGCATCACGTCGTGCACGGCCGGGCCGATCCCCGACGCGACGGCCTCGCGGGAGGCGGCCACCACGGCGTCGTACGCCGCCTCGTCACGCACGGTGGGGTGCTGGTCGACGACCTCCCCGACGATGCCGGCGCGCACGTCGGCGAGGAGGTCGGCCACCGACGGGTAGGGCGACCCGACGAGGGCGAGCTTCGCGCGCTGGTCGAGGCCGGCCGCGGCCAGCACCTCGTCGACGGGGTCGGCCGGGCCGAGCGCGAGGAGCACGAGGCGGCGTACGCCGAGCCGGTGGTGCGCCGCGGCCTCGTCTGCCGTGGCGAGCACCTGCAGGCCGACCGTCGCCCCCTCGTCGACGAGGGCCGGGAAGCCCCGGACCTCGTGGCCCGCGCGGCGCTGCACGAAGGACTCCTCGACCGTGCCGAAGGTCCATGCCGTCTGGCCGGTGGCGGTCACGCCGGAGTCGGACGCGACGTCGGCCATCGCCTGCTCGAAGGTGGGCCGCAGCGGCTCCTTGAGCGCGTCGAGGTCCTTGCCGCGACCGGCCTCGGCGCCCTTCTCGGTCATCACCCGGTAGGTCGGTCGCAGGTGGGCGGGGACCTTGGACCAGTCCCACGCCTCGCGCGGGATGACGAGGCTGCGGGTGCTCCGCGCGAACCGCTCGAGGGCGTCGAGCAGCGGCTCGGCCCCCGGCGGCGTCGCGTCGAGGAACTCGCGGGCGGTGTTGGGTGCGGGCACCATCGCGACGCGGAGGTTCTTGGGGAGCGAGCGGATCAGCTCGGTGACCAGCTCCTCGCGCAGCCCGGGCACCAGCCACGAGAAGTCGTCGGCCTCGATGCGGTTGAGGGTGGCGACGGGCACGTCGATGGTGAGCCCGTCGTCGGCGGCGCCGGGCTCGAAGTGGTAGCTGATCGGGAAGGTCAGCCCGGCCTCGTCGCTGTCGTGCCACTGCGTCGGGAAGTCGTGGGCGCGCACCTCGCCGGCCGTGTCGTGGGTGAGCATCTCGGGGTCGAAGGTGAGCAGGTCGGGCTTCTTCTGCCGTGCGCGCTTCCACCACTGGTCGAAGTGCTGCCCGCTGACGACGTCGGCGCCGACGCGGGCGTCGTAGAACTCGAAGAGCGTCTCCTCGTCGACGACGATGTCGCGGCGTCGGGCCCGGTGCTCGAGCTCCTCGGCCTCCTCGAGGAGGCGGGTGTTCTCGGCGAGGAACCGGTGCCGGGAGTCCCACTCCCGCTGGACGAGGGCGTGCCGGATGAAGAGCTCGCGGGCCAGCGGCGCGTCGATCCGGCCGTACTGCACGAGCCGGTCGGCGACCAGCGGGACGCCGTACAACGTCACCCGCTCGCGGGCCATCACCGCCGCGCGCTTGCGGGACCAGTGCGGCTCCGAGTAGGTCCGCTTGACGAGGTGGGCGCCGAGGCGCTCGGCCCACTCGGCCTTGATGGCGGCGTTCTGCCGGGCCCACAGGCGCGAGGTCTCGACCAGCTCGGCGCTCATCAGGAAGTCGGGGTTGCGGCCCTTCAGCACGCTGCCGGGGAAGACCGCGAAGCGGGCGTTGCGGGCACCGAGGTACTCCCGCATCGGGCGCCGCTCCCCCGGCTTGCCCTTCTCGCGCTCCTCGAGCGCACCGATGTGGCTGAGCAGGCCTGACAGCAGCGCCTGGTGGATGCCGTCCTCGTCGGGGGTGTCCGACGGGTGGCCCACGTCGAGCTTCATTTCCTTGGCCACCTGGCGCAGCTGGGACTCGTAGTCCTGCCACTCGCGGATCCGCATGTAGTTGAGGTGCTCGCGCTTGCACATCCGGCGGAACGCGCTCGAGGACAGCTCGCGCTGCTGCTGCTTGATGTGGCGCCAGAGGTTGAGCCAGGTGAGGAAGTCGCTGGACTCGTGCTTGAAGCGGGCGTGCTGCTGGTCGGCCTGCGCCCGCTGCTCCTCGGGGCGCTCGCGCGGGTCCTGGATGGACAGCGCGGCGGCGATGACGAGGACGTCGCGCAGGCAGCCGAGGCGCTCGGCCTCGAGGATCATCCGGCCGAGCCGCGGGTCGATCGGCAGCCGGGCCAGGCGCTGCCCGACCTTCGTGAGGCGCACTCCCGGACGGGACGTCATGGGCTTCCCCGGTCCGGACCGAGGATTCTCATGACGCTGCGGATCGGGATCGGTCGAGATCGCGCCGAGCTCCTCGAGGAGGTCGGTGCCGGCCTTGACGTTGCGGCGGTCGGGCGGCTCGACGAACGGGAAGCGGGCGATGTCGCCGAGCCGGAGGGAGGCCATCTGGAGGATGACGCTGGCGAGGTTGGTGCGCAGGATCTCCGGGTCGGTGAACTCCGGGCGCGCCTCGAAGTCCTCCTCGGAGTACAGCCGGATCGCGATGCCCTCCGACACGCGGCCGCAGCGCCCGGACCGCTGGTTGGCGGAGGCCTGGCTGATCGGCTCGATCGGCAGCCGCTGCACCTTCGTGCGCACCGAGTAGCGGCTGATCCGCGCGACGCCGGTGTCGACGACGTAGCGGATGCCGGGGACGGTCAGCGACGTCTCGGCGACGTTGGTGGCGAGCACGACGCGGCGCACGATCGAGGAGTGGCTGGAGAAGACCTTGTGCTGGTCGGCGGCGCTGAGGCGGGAGTAGAGCGGCACGATCTCGAGGCGGTCACTCTTGAGCGCGTCGAACGCGTCGGCCGTGTCGCGGATCTCCCGCTCGCCCGGCAGGAAGACGAGCACGTCGCCCGGTCCCTCGGCCGACAGCTCGCGGACCGCGTCGAGGATCGCCTCGGTCTGGTCGCGCTGGACCGGGTCGCCGTCGTCGTCGCTCTCCGGCAGCTCCAGCAGCGGTCGGTAGCGGACCTCGACGGGGTACGTACGACCGGAGACCTCGACCACCGGCGCCCTGAAGTGCGCGGCGAAGCGGTCGACGTCGATCGTGGCGCTGGTGATGATCACCTTGAGGTCGGGCCGGCGTGGCAGCAGCCGCCTCAGGTAGCCGAGCAGGAAGTCGATGTTGAGGCTGCGCTCGTGGGCCTCGTCGATGATGATCGTGTCGTACTTGCGCAGGTCGCGGTCGCGCTGCAGCTCGGCCAGGAGGATGCCGTCGGTCATCAGCTTGACCCGGCTCGCGCGGCTGGTGCGGTCGGTGAAGCGCACCTGGTAGCCGACGACGTCGCCGAGCTCGGTGCCGAGCTCCTCGGCGATCCGCTCCGCCACCGACCGGGCGGCGATGCGGCGCGGCTGGGTGTGGCCGATCAGCTTGCCGCCCCCGGCCGACCCGAGTCCGCGGCCCAGCTCGAGGCAGATCTTGGGCAGCTGGGTGGTCTTCCCCGAGCCCGTCTCGCCGGCGACGATGACGACCTGGTGGTCACGAATGGCAGCGGCGATGTCGTCGCGGCGCGCGGAGACCGGGAGCTCGGCGGGATAGGTGATCTTCACAACGGGCGCCATTCTCGCCCACGACGGCAACTGGATTCGCCGCCGGCCACCACCTCAGGAGCTGGAGCCGTCCTCGTCGTCCGGCGGCGTGGTCGGCTGGACCTGGCCGGGCGCGCCCGGAGGGCCACCGTGCATCGGGCCACGGCCACCGAAGTCGTCACCGTCACGGCCCATCGGTCCGCGCTGCTGCATCCAGCCGTCGCGGTCGTGGTGGTCGTTCGTGACCGCCTGGACCGCCGTCACGCCGAGCCCACCCACGATCACGCCGGCGAGCGCCGATGCGACGAGGGCGGCGAGGCCGAAGCTGCGGCTGCCGTCGGAGGAGCGCAGCGTGCGGAAGCGGTCGCGGAAGCCGCGTCGTCCCGACCCGGCCGCAACGGGTGCGGTGGGTGCGGCGGCCGCGTCCTCGGACGGCGGCGGGGTGGGCAGTGCGGACTGCTCGCCCGCGGGCCGCACGGGCTGGGTCTCGTCGCGGGAGTTGTCGTCGCTCATGGGCCTGAGCGTGCGCGTCGTACCTGTGCGGGGCCTGTGGGCGGACCCTCAAGCGCCCCAGAGACCGGCGAGAAAAAATGGTGTCGGGGATGTCGAGAAGCCCCGCGCGGCTCCGTCCCCGGGGTGGACGCAGCCACAATGGGCCGCACCTGACTAGGAGCACCGACATGCCGAAGTACCTGATCCTCAAGCACTACCGCGGCGCGCCCGCCACCGTGAACGACGTCTCGATGGACCAGTGGGCGCCCGAGGAGGTCGACGCGCACATGAAGTTCATGGACGACTTCGGCAAGCGCTTGGAGGACAACGGCGAGTACGTCGACGCGCAGGCCCTCTCGCCCGAGGGCGCCTGGGTGCGGGCCGACGAGCAGCGCCAGCCGGCCACCGACGGCCCGTTCGCGGAGACCAAGGACCTCATCGCCGGGTGGTACGTCGTCGACGTCGACGGCTGGGACCGTGCCGTGGAGCTGGCCGGTGAGCTGTCGCTGGCCCCGGGCAAGGACGGCAAGCCGATCCACGAGTGGCTCGAGGTGCGCCCCTTCTACGGCGCCCCGTCCGCGACCGACGCCTGAGCCGGTGACCCCCGCCGACGCGCCCCCTGCCCCCGGGGCCTTCGACGGGGCCTTCGACACGGCCACGCTGCGACCGCTCGTGCCGGCGGTCATCGGCGTCCTCGTCCGCCGCGGAGCCGACTTCGCGACCGCCGAGGACGCCGTGCAGGAGGCGCTCGTGGAGGCGTGGCGCACCTTCGGCGCCCCCGGCGCAGTGGACCGCGCGGAGCCGCCGCGCGACCTCAAGGGCGGGCTGGTCACCGTCGCCTGGCGGCGCTTCCTCGACGTCGTACGGTCCGAGACCGCGCGGCAGCGGCGCGAGGTCGCCGTGGACCTCGAGCCGGAGCGGGGTCCGGCCGAGACGGCCGACGACACGCTGCGCGTCTTCTTCCTGTGCGCCCACCCGGCGCTGACACCGGCCTCGGCCGTCGCGCTGACGCTGCGCGCCGTCGCCGGCCTGACCACCCGGCAGGTCGCCGAGGCCTACCTGGTGCCCGAGGCGACGATGGCGCAACGCATCAGCCGGGCGAAGCGGACCGTCTCGGGCGAGGCGTTCGACCGGCCGGGTGACCTCACGACGGTGCGGCGCGTGCTCTACCTCGTCTTCAACGAGGGCTACTCCGGGGACGTCGACCTCGCCGCCGAGGCGATCCGGCTCACCCGCCAGCTGGCCGCGCTGGCCGGCCCCGACGGACAGGACGCGGAGACCGACGGCCTGCTCGCGCTGATGCTGCTCCACCACGCGCGACGACCGGCGCGCCTGCGCGACGACGGGACGCTCGTCCCCCTCACCGACCAGGACCGCTCCCGGTGGGACACCGGGCTGATCGAGGAGGGCGTCACCGTCCTGCAGGCCGCGCTCGCCCAGCAGCGACGCGGCGAGTACCAGCTCCAGGCGGCCATCGCCGCGCTGCACGCCGACGCCCCCAGCGCCGCGGAGACCGACTGGGTGCAGGTCGTGCAGTGGTACGACGAGCTGCTGGCGCTCACCGGCAGCCCGGTCGTGCGGCTCAACCGCGCCGTGGCGGTGGGCGAGGCCGACGGCGCCAGGGCCGGCCTCGCGGCGCTCGCCGAGGTCGACCCCGACCTGCCCCGCCACCGCGCCGCGTCGGCGTACCTCCACGAGAAGGACGGCGACCTCGTCACGGCCGCGCGGCTCTTCGCCGAGGCCGCCGGGCTCGCGACCAACCTCGCCGAGCGGACCCACCTGACCCGGGAGGCCGCCCGGCTCAACCGGGCAGCCCGCTGACAGGCGTCGCACAGCAACCTCACAGGTTGCCCCGGCAGGATGCCGTCCGTGCAGCAGCTCACCCGCCCCGACGGCTCCCCCGTGCGTGTCCTCGTCGTCGACGACGAGGTCAACATCGCCGAGCTCCTCGCGATGGCCCTGCGCTACGAGGGATGGGACCTGAGGATGGCGCACAGCGGGGGCGACGCCGTCACCACCGCGCGCGACTTCCGGCCCGACGCCGTGGTGCTCGACATCATGCTCCCGGACTTCGACGGCCTCGAGGTGCTGCGCCGGATGCGCGCCGACGGCAGCGACGTACCCGTCCTCTTCCTGACCGCCAAGGACGCCGTCGAGGACCGCATCGCCGGCCTCACGGCCGGCGGCGACGACTACGTCACCAAGCCGTTCTCGCTGGAGGAGGTCGTGGCCCGGCTGCGCGGGCTGATCCGGCGCGGCGGCACGGCGGCGCAGGCCGAGGCCGGCAACCTCCTGGTCGTCGGCGACCTCACCCTCGACGAGGACAGCCACGAGGTGCACCGCGGCGGCGACGAGATCGCCCTGACCGCCACCGAGTTCGAGCTGCTGCGCTTCCTCATGCGCAACCCGCGGCGGGTGCTGAGCAAGGCGCAGATCCTCGACCGCGTCTGGCAGTACGACTTCGGCGGCCAGGCCAACGTCGTCGAGCTCTACATCTCCTACCTGCGCAAGAAGGTCGACGCCGGCCGCGAGCCGATGATCCACACGATGCGCGGCGCCGGGTACGTCCTGAAGCCGGCGTCGTGACGCTCGGACCGCGGCGGCCGCTCACCCTCACCGCCCGGCTGGTGGCGGTGGTCGTGCTGCTGGTCGCGGTGACGGCGCTCCTCATCGGCACCGCGACGACGCTGGCCATGCAGCGCAGCCTCGACCAGCGCCTCGATGCGGACGTGCGCGACGCGACCCGCTTCGCCACCGGCCCCCGTCACCCTGACCGCGACGGCGACGACTTCGGCCCGGGGCAGCAGTTCGGCTCGTTGCAGGCCTACCGGCCCGACTCCGGCGACTCCTGGGGAACGGTGCTCTCGGAGCAGCAGGGCGCGAGTCCGTCCGCGTCCACACCGCTCGATCCAGCCCAGCTGGCGGCCCTGGCCGGCCTCGACGCCGGTCGTGACCCGCAGAGCGTCGACCTGCCCGACCTCGGCAGCTACCGCGTCCTGGTGACCGACCTGCCGGGCGGGACGGTCGTCGCCGGACTCCCCCGCGGCGAGGTACGGGAGACCGTCGAGAGGCTCGTCCAGCTGGAGCTGCTGACCGGCCTGCTCGGCGTGATCGCCGCGGCGGGCGTGGGCATGGTCGTCGTACGCCGTCAGCTCTCGCCGCTGCGCGAGGTAGCCGCCACGGCGCACCGGGTCGCGGAGCTGCCGCTGGCGTCCGGGGAGATCGAGATGGCCGAACGGGTGCCGGAGCGGCTGACCGACGAGCGCACCGAGGTCGGCCAGGTCGGATCGGCGCTCAACGCCATGCTCGACCACGTCGAGCACTCGCTCGGCCAGCGGCACCGCAGCGAGCAGCAGGTGCGGCAGTTCGTCGCCGACGCGTCGCACGAGCTGCGCACGCCGCTCGCGACGATCGCCGGCTACACCGAGCTGGCCCGGCACCGGCCCGAGACCGGCGGCACCGCGCTCGCCAAGGTCGAGACCGAGTCGGCGCGGATGACGGCCCTCGTCGAGGACCTGCTGCTCCTGGCGCGCCTCGACTCGGGCCGGCCGCTGGAGCGGCGGTCCGTCGACCTCTCCCGGCTGCTGCTCGAGGCGGTCGACGACGCCCGCGTGGTCGACCCCGACCGGTCCTGGCGCCTCTCGCTGCCCGACGAGCCCATCACCGTCACCGGCGACGAGGCCCGGCTGCACCAGGTCGTGAGCAACCTGCTCGCCAACGCCCGCAAGCACACGCCGCCGGGCAGCACGGTGACGGTGACCGGCACGGCAGGTGCCACCGGCGCCGGCTTCACCGTGCACGACGACGGCCCGGGCTTCCCGCCCGACCTCGCACCCCGCGCGTTCGAGCGGTTCACCCGCGGCGACGCCGCCCGCACCCGGGGCGGTGCCGGCCTGGGGCTGTCGCTCGTCGAGGCGATCGTCGGCGCCCACGGCGGTGCCGTGACGCTCGACAGCCGGCCCGGCGACACCACGATCGCCGTCGTCCTGCCCTCCCCGGCGGCGTAAACGCCAGTTACCGTGGGCGGCATGAGCCTGACCACCCTCACCGACAAGGTCGTCGTCATCACCGGTGCCGGATCGGGGATCGGTCGTGCGCTCGCGCTCCGCAGCGCACGGGCGGGCGCCCTCCTCGCCCTGTCCGACTGGGACCGCGACGGTCTCGCCGAGACCGTCGCGCTCGCCGAGCAGGCCGGCGCGGCGAAGGTCCGCCAGGACGTCGTCGACGTCTCGGACCGGGCAGCGGTCGCTGCGTGGGCGGCCGGCGTGGTCGAGGAGCTCGGCCGCGTCAACCTCGTCGTCAACAACGCCGGCGTGAGCGCCACCGGCGACTTCTCCGACCTCACCTACGACGACCTCGACTGGATCGTCGGCATCAACTTCTGGGGCGTCGTCCACGGCTCCAAGGAGTTCCTGCCCCACCTCGTCGCGAGCGGCGACGGCGCCCTGGTCAACATCTCCTCGCTCTTCGGGTTGGTGTCGGTGCCCGGCCAGTCGGCGTACAACGCCACGAAGTACGCCGTCCGCGGGCTGACCGAGGCGATCCGCGAGGAGATGCTCGTCAACCGCCACCCGGTGACGGTCACCTGCGTCCACCCCGGCGGCATCCGCACCGGGATCAGCCGCCACGGCCGCAAGGCGGCCGGCCTCGACGCGGCCCGCATCGACGCGCTCTTCGAGAAGAAGCTCGCCAAGATGTCGCCCGACCGAGCCGCCGAGATCATCCTCGACGGCGCCCTCGCCGGGAAGCCGCGCGTCCTCGTCGGCCTCGACGCGCACCTCATCCACCAGTTCGGTCGGATCGCGGGCGCCCGCTACCAGGACGTCGTCGCACGCCTCGCCGCCCGCACCCGCTGACCGGGCACTTCCTCGCGCATCACACCGCCGACCGGGCACTTCCTCGCGCTGAGCTGTCCCCGTTCCGCGAGGAGGTGCCCGGTCGACGCCTCCTGGCGCGAGGAGGTGCCCGGTCACCTAGGTTGGGGACATGGATCCCGGGACCGCCATCCGCTGCGAGACGAGCAAGTGGGGCGACCGGCCGCACTGGCAGTTCGACGGGTTATTCCTCGGCTCCGACGAGCACGGCGACTGGCTGGGCTTCCCGGCGGGCACCCACAACCACCGACCGGGCCACGAGTTCCACTCGGCCGTCGAATGCGTGACGCTGGTCCAGCCAGGGCAGTGGCACCTGCCGACGTTCCAGGCGCCTGGGATCTGGTGCGACCTGTACGTCGATGTCACGACGCCCGCCGTCTGGGAGGGCGAGGTGCTCCGCGCGGTCGACCTCGACCTGGACGTGATCCGGCTGCCGGACCCCCTCCCGCCCGTGGGGTCCGCCCCCTGGGACGTCCCTCCGGCCGGGCCGGGCGAAGTATTCGTCGACGACGAGGACGAGTTCGCCGAGCACCAGGTCGCCTACGGCTACCCCGCCGACGTCGTGGCCGCGGCGCAGGCCAGCTGCGACGCGCTGGTCGTGGCCGTGCGCGCCGGCCTGCCGCCGTACGACGGCACGCACCAGCGCTGGCTGGCGGAGCTCACTCGCCTGACGTCCGCCTGAGGGCACGCCGCTCGGAGCGGGTCATCGCGCGGAATGGTCCGACCAGGCGAGGCCCGGCCAGCCGGCTCTCCAGCTTGCGCGCCTCGCGCTTGAGCGGCTGGGCGACGTACTCCCCGAGGATCACGCCCGAGGCGAGCGCGATGGCGACCGAGATCGCCGTCATCAGCGCGAGGATTCCCTGGGAGACGAAGAAGCCGCCCTCGGCCAGGAACGTGAGGCCGCGGTAGATCGAGAGGCCGGGCAGGAACGGCACGATCGCCGGCACCGCCACGACCAGCGGCGGCACCCGCACCCGGCCCGCGACGGCGTAGGCCACGAGGCCGATGAAGAACGCGGCCGCCCCTGCCGACATGATCCGGCCGAAGCCCAGCAGAGCGACCCCCTGCGAGATCAGCGCCGCGACACCGGTGATGAGGGCGATCGGCACGACCGCACGCCGCGGGGCGTACGACGCGATGCTGAAGGCGGCCGCCGACACCGCCGCACCGCCGAGGACCGCCGGGAGCTCCGAGACACCGAGCGCCCCGGGGATGAGCTGGCCCAGCTCGAGCCCGATCCCGTCGGCCACCGAGATGCCGAGCGCGACGCCGGCGATGATGCCCGCGGTCGCCATCATCGCCTCGATGAGGCGGGCGCTGGAGGTCAGGTAGAAGCCGGTGAGCGCGTCCTGCACGGCTCCCATCAGACCGATCCCGGCGAGCAGCAGGATGATGTTGGCCGTCACGACCAGCGACGGGTCGACGTCGATCGGTGTCGCCGCCACCGCCCCGGCCAGCAGCGTCGCGATCGCGCCGCCGGCGACCTGCAGGTAGAAGTACGGCAGCCGCCGTCGCGCCAGCACGATCTGCACGCGGTCGATGAGGCCGGCCGCCACGGCGGCGGTGACCGACACCACCGGCCCGCCGCCGAGGAAGACGCCGACGGCCGCGGCCATCACCATCCACGCGACCGTCACGGCCCAGCGCGGGAACGCGTGCCCGAGCGAGACGATGGTGGCCATCCGCGACCGCGCGAGGTAGAGGTCGGCCTCGTCGGTGAGGACGTCGCGCACGAGGTGGTCGACCGCGGTGAGGTCCTCGTAGTCGATGTCGCGCTGCTGCACGTGGCGCACCATGAGGGTCGGTACGTCGTCCAGCGAGCGCTGGTAGCTCATCGACAGGGCCGTGAACGTCACGTCGATCTCGGCCGCGCGCAGGCCCAGGTGGTCGGCCACCGAGCGCATCGTCGCGGTCACGTCCGCGGCGCCCGCGCCCGAGGACAGGAGCATCTCCCCGATGCGCAGGCAGAGGTCCATCGTCAGGTGGATCTCGCGGGCCCGTTCGGCCTCGAGCCGGGCCTCCAGCTCGGCCTGGGGATCGTCCTCTTCGGGCGTGCGCGCTCGTCCGTCCTGCTGGTCCACCCGGCCATGGTGACAAAGGCCGGATCCCACTCGGCACAGGGGTGAGCCTTCGCCGCCTGGGCGTCCCTAGACTCGACGCATGCGCATCGACTTCCACGCGTCGCCCGAGCCGACGCTCGGCGTGGAGTGGGAGCTCGCGCTCGTCGACCGGGCCAGCCGCGACCTCGTCAGCATCGCCTCGGAGGTGCACGAGCTCGCCGGCGGTCGGCTCGAGCGGCCCGAGCGGCTGCACAAGGAGCTGCTGCGCAACACCGTCGAGATCGTCACCGGCATCTGCGACACCGTCGGGGAGGCCGTCACCGACCTGCGGGACACCCTCGCCGTCGTCACGCCCGCCGCGGCCGAGCTTGGCGTGGACCTCCTTGGCGCCGGGTCGCACCCCTTCGCCGACTGGTCGCACCAGCAGCTCACCGAGGGCCACCGCTACGCCGAGCTGATCAACCGCACGCAGTGGTGGGGTCGCCAGATGCTGATCTGGGGCGTCCACGTCCACGTGGGGATGCCCGAGCGCGACCGGGTGATGCCGGTCCTGGCGTCGATGCTGACGACGTACCCCCACCTCCTCGCGCTCTCGGCGAGCTCCCCGATCTGGGCCGGCCAGGACACCGGTTACGCGTCCAACCGGGCCCTGATGTTCCAGCAGCTGCCGACCGCGGGGCTGCCCTTCGCCTTCGACACCTGGTCCGAGTTCGAGAAGTGCATCGCCGACCAGACCACCACCGGCATCATCGACTCGATGTCCGACGTCCGCTGGGACCTGCGCCCCGCGCCGCACCTCGGCACCCTCGAGCACCGGGTCTGCGACGGCATGTCCGACCTGGGCGAGCTCGCCGCCCTGACCGCGCTCGTCCACTGCCTCGTCGTCGACCTCGACACGCGGCTCGCGGCCGGCGAGGACCTGCCGACCCTGCCGCCGTGGCAGGTGCAGGAGAACAAGTGGCGCGCCGCGCGCTACGGCCTCGACGCGATCATCATCCTCGACGACCACAATCGCGAGCGGCTGGTCACCGAGGACCTCGACGACCTGCTCGAGCGGCTCACCCCCGTGGCCAAGCGGCTCGACTGCGAGGCCGAGCTGCGCACCGTCGCCGACATCCCCGTCCGCGGGGCGTCCTACCAGCGCCAGCGGGCCGTCGCCCGTGAGTCGGGTGGCGACCTGGTCGCGGTCGTCGACGCGCTCGTCGCGGAGCTCGCCCACTCGCTGGAGTCCTGACGCCCCTTCGGCCGCGCGCCCTTGTGGCGGGTCACCGCGGGACGAGAGGATGCCCGGACCTCCCCGTCTCGTGCCCGGCGTCGAGGCCGACGGAGGATCCGAACCGAGGAGCAGCCAGTGGTGGACCCGATCGACCCGACCGCGACCGGCTTCCTCCTCGCCGAGAACCGCAACATGCCGATGCACGTCGGCGGCCTCCAGCTCTTCGAGAAGCCCGCCGGTGCCGGCCGCGGCTACGTCCGCGAGATGTACGAGCAGATGCGCGACGTCGAGCAGATGGCGCCGCTCTTCCTCAAGCACCCGCACCGCTCGACGCGCACGGCGGGCCAGCTGGTGTGGGTGCCCGACGAGCAGTTCGACATCGAGCACCACGTCCGGCACAGCGCGCTGCCCAAGCCGGGCCGCGTGCGCGAGCTGCTCGAGCTCTGCTCGCGGCTGCACAGCACCCGCCTGGCGTGGGAGCGACCGCTCTGGGAGGCGCACGTGATCGAGGGCCTCCGCGACGGCCGCGTGGCGATGTACACCAAGACCCACCACGCCCTCGTCGACGGCATCTCCGCGATGCGGCTGCTCGCGAGCGTGCTGTCGACCGACCCCGACGAGCGGAACATGCCCGCCCCCTGGGCGATGCGTCCGCGCGCGCCGCGCGAGGAGCCCGCGAGCACGGGCGGCGCGTCGCTGTCCGACGTCACGGGCGCCACGGTGCGTACGGCGCTCGCGATCGCGTCGGAGGCCGCCGGCATGCCGGGCGCGCTGGTCCGCACCCTCAACAAGAGCGTGCGCAACGAGACGTCCGCGCTGTCGCTCTACGCCCCGCGCACCATGCTCAACCAGAACATCACCGGCTCGCGGCGCTTCGCCGCCCAGGACTGGCCGGTCGAGCGGCTGCGGGCGGTCGGTCGCGCGAGCGGCACCACCATCAACGACGTGGTGCTCGCCATGGTCAGCGGCGCGATGCGGACCTACCTGATCGAGCTCGACGCGCTGCCCGACACCTCCCTGATCTCGATGGTGCCGGTCGGCCTCAACGCCAAGCAGTCCCAGCTCGCCTCGGGCGAAGGCGGCAACGCGGTCGGCTCGGTGATGGTGCAGCTCGGCACCCACCTGCCCGACCCGGCCGACCGCCTCGAGGCGATCCACCGCTCGATGGTGGACGGCAAGGACAGCCTGTCGGCGATGACGCCGACGCAGATCCTGGCGATGAGCGCGCTCGGCCAGGCGCCCGCCATCCTCGGCCCGATCTTCCGGATGCAGGGCATCGTGCGCCCGCCCTACAACCTCGTCGTCAGCAACGTCCCGGGCCCGCGCACCACCCACTACTGGAACGGCGCCCGGCTCACCGGCACCTACCCGCTGTCGATCCCGATCAACGGGATGGCGCTCAACATCACCTGCACGTCCTACGACGGCAAGATGTGCTTCGGCCTCACCGGCTGCCGCCGCACCGTCCCCCACCTCCAGGTCCTGCTCCAGTACCTCGATGAGGAGCTGATCGCCCTCGAGCGGGCCGCCGGCCTCTGACGCGCGCGATCCCCGCGGTCAGCGGACCACCTCGAGGCCACCGCCGACGGTCTCGGCGACGGCGGCGAGGCGGGCGCGGGTGATGTCGGCGACCGTGGCGAGGCCGGCGAGCTGGGCGTTGGAGCCCGCGCGGGTGGGCTCGGCGGAGTTGATGCTGATGCAGCGGCGGGAGCCGCCGTCGGCGGCGTTGGCGAGCGCGACGGCGTGCCCGGTGGTGCCGCTGCCGGCGAACGGGTCGAGCACGACCACGTCGGCGGGCAGCGTGGACAGGATCCGGCGGACCAGACCGGTGGGCTTGGGCGACTCGAAGACGTGGCCGACCACCGCCTTGAGCTCGGCGACCGCGGTGTCGGTCGAGCCGATCTCCTCGGCCAGCCAGATGGTGCGCAGCTTCTTGCGGCGCCCGCCCTCGCGGTGCAGCCAGTCGCGCTGGAAGATGTCGGCCCGCTCACCGCTGCGGCCCCGGATCACCCGGCACTCCAGGTCGTCGGGGCGCTCCTCGACCCGCGGCCTCGACCACCGCCACACCGCCGGGCGGCCGTCGCCGAAGACGGGCGTCAGCGCGGTGCTGCCGTCGAACTCACTGACCGAGACCCGACCGGTCGCCGGGTCGCCGTGCAGCGGGTAGTGGAGCGTCGGCGTGCTGACCGGGTTGAACTTCTTGTTGGTGTTGCGCAGGGGCAGGTAGCGGAACCGTCGCCCGTCGGGCGTCGTCAGCGGGAAGTCGGACTCGTCGACGGCCTCGGTCGACGCCCCGTCCACTGCGCAGGACGGCAGGTGGCGGGCGTACGCCAGGACGTACTCGTGGCTGGTCGCGAACCCGCGGCCGAGCTGGCGGCCCTTCGGGTTGAGGTTCACCACGACCTGGGCGAGGAAGTTGGCCTCCCCGAAGACCTCGTCCATCAGCAGCCGCAGGTGGGCGGCCTCGTTGTCGTCGATGCTGACGAACACCGCGCCGTGCGGCGCCAGCACCTCGCGGACGGCCTCGAGGCGCGGACGCATCATCGCCGTCCACGCGGCGTGCCGCCCGGCGTACGGGTCGGCGTGCGAGCCGTCGCGGAAGCGGTCGGCGTACGCGAAGTCGTTGCCGGTGTTGTAGGGCGGGTCGGTGTAGACGACGTCGACCGACCCCGCCGGGAGCAGCGGCAGCACGTCGAGGTTGTCACCGACGTGGAGCGTGTTCCACACGGGGCCTCGCGCACCACCGGCAGCGGGCGCGGGCTCGTCGGGCACGCGCGACAGCCTAGGCGCTGGCCCGGCAGCGGCAACGGGTCGCTGCGGGAAACGCTCATCCCAATTTTCCCACCAGCCCCAGAACGTCCTTTACTGTGGAGCGCGTGTCTTCCTCCACGCGCCGCTCACGCCCCTCCCGTCGCTCCGCCCCCGCTCGCGGGCGGGCGCTGACGGTCGCCACCGCCGGCGTCCTCGTCGCGGGCCTCGCGCTCAACGTCGGCGTCGGCCCGTCGGTGGCCGACGACGGCGACCGGACGGACAAGACGCAGAGCCGCGGCGGACTGACGTACGGCGCCGACAACGGCTACCGCGGCCGCAACCAGACCTCCGACGGCAAGCCCGGCATCGTGGTCGGCCCGCCGATCAACGCCCGCGGCCGCACGGTCACGGTGCTGAACGACGTCAGCTACGAGATCGCGCCCGGCGTCGTGCTGCGGGAGTGGGACCAGGTCGACGGCCGCCAGCCGATCGGGCAGGTCCGGATGAACCTGCTCTCCGTCAGCCTCGACGCCCCCAACATCTCCTTCGAGGAGTTCTCCCCCACCTACGTCACCAGCCGCAAGAAGGTCAGCCAGCTCGGCGGGTGGAACGACGCCCTCGGCGCTGTCAACGGCGACTTCTTCGACATCGGCAGCACCGACGCGCCGCTCGGCGTGACGATCAACCGCGAGAAGGGCGTCCTCGGCGGCTCGCGCGACGGCTGGATCCCGGGCGTCAACTCGTCCCTCTGGTTCGACGACTCCGGCCCGCACGTCAGCCCGCTGGCCCTCGAGTGGACGATCCGCCAGCGCAGGGCGTGGACCGTCAGCGGGGTCAACCACCCGCGCGTCCCGTCGGGCCAGATCGGCGTCTTCACCTCCGACTGGCACCGCACGTCGGGCTACCAGGTGACGGCCGGCAAGAAGCGCGCCCGCGAGGTCGTGCTCCGCAAGAACCGCGTCATCTCCAACAAGCCGAAGCTCTCGACCGGACGCAAGATCAAGCAGAAGGAGCGGGTGCTGATCGGCACCGGTCCCGCCGCCGCCAAGCTGAAGAACCTCAAGCGGGGCAAGAAGATCACGCTGTCGCAGCGCATCGCCGGCGGCAAGCCGACGGTCGCGATCAGCGGCGACCGCCCGCTGCTCACGAACGGCGTCCGCACCGTCGTCAACAACACCATCGCCCACCCGCGTACGGCGGTCGGCATCGACGCCGACGGCCGCAAGCTGCTCATCCTCGTGGTCGACGGACGCTCCACGGTCAGCCGCGGCTACACGATGGTCGAGCTCGCCGACATCATGACCGCCCTCGGCGCGGAGAACGCGATCAACCTCGACGGCGGCGGCTCCTCGGCGATGTACACCCGCACCGGCACCGGCGCCTTCGGCATCGTCAACGAGCCGTCCGACGGCAACGAGCGGCTGGTGGCCAACTCGTTCGGCCTCGTCTACCACGGCGAGCTGCCGCCGGTGGTGCCGATCCTGCCGCCCACCCCGACGCCCACCCCGACGCCCACTCCGACGGTGCCGCCGACCACGCCCCCGACGACGACGCCGACTCCCTGACCGGAGAGGCGGCTCAGGCGTCGGGCACGGAGAAGACCACGACGTAGGTCACCGGCGCGAGGCACTGCACGGTGCTCTTCGGCAGGGCCGGGACGACCTGGAAGCCGGCCTCGCCGGCGTCGATGGCGACGCTGCGCGGGGGCTCGCACCCGGTCGAGACGACGGCCCCGTAGGGGGTCGTGCCCGGCGCGCTCAGGTCCTTGACCGCGGCGGTGACCTCGTCCGGCAGCCCGCTCTGCAGCCCCACGACGAAGTCGGCGACGGCCTGGTCGGTGTCGAGCGCGAAGGCCATCTCCGACGGCGAGCCGCCGCCCTCGGTGGCGTCGACCAGGACGGCGTCGGTGACGCCGGCGGACCCCTCGACGCGGATGGGCGTGGCGTCCCCGCCAGCGGACGGATCCTCGGACGGGCTCTCGGAGGGAGACGGGGTCTCGCTCGGGGTGTCGGACGGGCTCTCGGACGGGCTCGGTGTGCTCGTCGCTGCCGGGTCGGTCGCCGTACCGCCGTCGTGGTCCCCGCACGCCGAGAGCCCTCCTGCCAGGGCGAGGGCGGCGAGGAGGGCGGAGGCGGACCGGGTGCGGGCGCCCGAGCGGCGCGGTGAGGGGCTCATGGTGCTTCGACGATATCGACGGGCGCCCGGCTCCGCCGGAAGGCTCGCACGCGGGACGTCGCGTCGACGCCGTGAGGTCCGCACTGGCAGGCTGGCGCCATGAGTGACCCCGAGAACCAGGCCGAGCCGGTCCGCGAGGCCGTCCGCGCCTACGCGGCGCTCCAGCCCCAGCTGGCCTCGGCCACCCAGGCTTATGTCGCCCTCATCCAGGTGCTCCTCGACGACGCCGGCATCGACTACCTCAGCGTCACCGGACGTACGAAGAGCGTCGCGTCGTTCGCCGCGAAGGCCAACCGCACCGAGGGTGACGGTCCGCTCTACCCCGATCCGTTGGAGCAGATCACCGACCAGATCGGCGTCCGCGTCATCACCTACGTCCACAGCGACGTCGCGGCGGTCGCGGAGGTCCTCGACGACGAGCTGGCGATGCTCGACGACCGCGACCTGGGCGAGGAGACCGCCCGATCGGGTCGCTTCGGCTACGCCAGCCGGCACCTGCTCGTCCAGACCCACCCGGGCGCCGAGCTCCCGACGCTGGAGGGGCACCGGGCCAGCGTGCAGGTGCGCACGGTGCTCCAGCACGCGTGGGCGGAGTTCGAGCACGACATCCGCTACAAGGGCAACGTCCCCGAGGACGCCGCCGCCGACCTCGACCGCCGCTTCACCCTCGCCGCCGGGCTGATCGAGCTGGCCGACCGCGAGTTCGCCACGATCCGCGAGCGCATCCAGATGGCCGCTCCCGGCAGCGCCGTCGAGGCCGACGCCGACCACATCGTCGGGCAGGAGCTGGCCACCTTCCTGGCCGGGCACTACAGCGACGCCGGCTGGTCGCACACCGACCACTACGACTGGATCGCCGGGCTGCTCACCCAGCTCGGCATCGACAGCATCGACGACCTTGCCGACCTGCTGACCTCCGTCGACGCCGACGCGGTGATCCGGCGGATGGGCTACCGCTACCCCGCCGGGGCCGTACGACGCCTCGACGACGCGCTGCTCGCGATCTTCGGCGAGCAGTACGTCACCCTCGAGGGCAACAGCCACCGGGTCCCGCTGCTGCGCGCCCGGCTGGAGAAGCTCAGCACGCCCGAGGGCTGACGGGCAGGCGTCGGTCGGCTGCCGGGGGCGCCCCTAGGGTTGTGCCATGCCCCGGCCGTCGTGGACAACCGTCACTCCCCTGCTGGCCGCTGTGGCACTGGCCGTCGCCTGGCCCCTGCACCCGGACAGCGCGCCCGTGCTCGGCGTGCTCTCGGTCCTGCTGGTCGGCGCCGTGCTTGCCGCCGTGCACCACGCGGAGGTCGTCGCCCACCGGGTCGGTGAGCCCTACGGCTCGCTCGTGCTGGCGGTCGCGGTGACGATCATCGAGGTCGGGCTCATCGTCACGCTGATGGTCACCACCGACAAGGACACCGCCGGGCTGGCGCGCGACACCGTCTTCGCGGCGGTGATGATCACCCTCAACGGCATCGTGGGCATCTCGCTGCTCGTCGGCGCCCTCAAGCACCACCTCGCGGTCTTCAACCCCGAGGGCACCGGCGCCGCGCTGGCCACCGTCATCGCCCTCGCCGTGCTGTGCCTCGTCGTGCCGTCGGTGACCACCTCCCAGCCCGGGCCGGAGTTCACCGGCGCGCAGCTGACCTTCGCGGCGATCGCGTCGCTCGCGCTCTACGGGATGTTCGTCTTCACGCAGGCCATCCGGCACCGTGACTTCTTCCTCCCGGTGACCCAGGACGCCCACTCGCCGCTCGTCACCTCCCAGGCCGCGGCGGACGCCGCCGCAGCCGCCCGCGCAGCCGTCGACGCCGGCTCCTTCGAGCACGACCCGGTCGACCTCGACCAGGACGGGCACGCCGACCCGCCCACCGACCGGGCCGCCCTCACCAGCCTCGGCCTGCTCGTCGTCTCGCTGGTCGCCGTCGTCGGCCTCGCCAAGATCGAGTCGCCGGCCATCGAGTCCGGCGTGGCGGCGCTCGGCTTCCCGCCGGCGGTCGTCGGCGTCGTGATCGCGCTCCTCGTCCTCGCACCCGAGACCATCGCCGCCGTCCGGGCGGCGACCCTCAACCGGGTCCAGGTCAGCCTCAACCTCGCGCTCGGCTCGGCGATGGCGTCGATCGGCCTCACCATTCCCGCGATCGCGATCGCCAGCATCTGGCTCGACGGGCCGCTCGAGCTCGGCCTCAACCAGCTGCAGGTCGTGCTGCTGATCCTCACCGCGGCCGTGGCGACCCTCACCGTCGTACCGGGTCGCGCCAAGCCGCTCCAGGGCGGCGTGCACCTCGTGCTGCTCGCAGCGTTCCTGTTCCTCACCGTCGCGCCCTGAGACGCACCCGAGCGGTGGCTCAGCCACGTCCCGAGACTGCGGGATGTGGGTGGGCCACCGCTCGGGTGGACGCTGGACCTGCGGCAGGTCAGCCGAAGTAGGTCGCGTAGATCTTGTCGTAGGTGCCGTCCTCGCGGAGGTCGGCGAGCGTGCCGTTGATGGTGCGAAGGAGCGGGATGTTGCCGTCCTTCTTCACCGCCATGCCGTACTGCTCACCGGTGTCGAACTCCCGGGCCAGCTTGAGCTTGCGGTTGTCGGAGACGAACTGGCCGGACACGGTGTTGTCGAGCATCGCCGCGTCGAGCTGGCCCGCCGCGAGCGCGTCCTGCAGGCCCGCCGCGTCGTCGTACGCGATCACCTGCGTGGTCTCCGGGGCGAAGTCGCTCAGGTAGGTCTCGCCGGTGGTCTCCTTCTGCACGCCGACCCGCTCGCCGGCGAGCTCCGTGAGCTGGTCGAGGCCCGAGCCGCGCGGCGTGATGAGCGCCTGCTTGGCGTCGAAGTAGGGGCTGGAGAAGTCGAGCACGCGCGCCCGCTCACCGGTGATGGTCATCGCCGAGATGGCGAGGTCGCACACGTCGTTGTTGAGCGAGTTGCCCGAGGTGATGTCGTCGAACGACACGTCGATCACGTCGAGGTCTGCGTCGAGGCCCTTGGCGACCTCGCGCACCAGGTCGATGTCGAACCCGGTGGGCTTGCCGCCCTTCTCGTACTCGAACGGCTCGTAGGGCATGTCGGTGCAGACGGTGAGGGCGCCGCTGAAGACCAGCGACACCTCGCTCAGGGCGTCGGCCTCGTCGGCGCTGGCGCTGCCGCCGCAGGCGCTCAGCGTGGCCATCAGGGCCACGGAGGACAGGGCGGCGAGGGCCGTGCGGGCAGGGCCGAGCCGTCGAACGGTGCGGGTCATGGTCTCAGTTCGCATTCGCGGTCAGCGACTCACGCAGTCGCGTGAGCGCATATTCGGTGATCTTCACGAGCGCACCCTTGGCCTGCTCGCGGTCGCGGGCGTCGAGGCTGATGATCGGTACGTCGGCGGGCAGGGCGAGCGCGGCGGCGATCTCCTCGGCGGGGTAGCGCGGGACACCGTCGAACTCGTTGACGGCGACGATGAAGGGGATGCCCTTGGACTCGAAGTAGTCCAGCGGCGAGAACGACTCGTCGAGGCGCGCCACGTCGACCAGCACGATGGCGCCGATGGCGCCGCGGCACAGGTCGTCCCACATGAACCAGAAACGGCGCTGCCCGGGCGTGCCGAAGAGGTAGAGCACGAGGTCCTCGGCCAGGGTCAGGCGACCGAAGTCCATCGCCACGGTCGTGGTGGCCTTGGTGGGCACGGCGGCAAGATCGTCGACGCCCTCGGACTCGTTCGTGACGAGCGCCTCGGTGCGCAGCGGGTCGATCTCCGACACGGCGCCGACGAGCGTCGACTTGCCGACGCCGAAGCCGCCTGCGATGACGATCTTCGTCGACGCAGCCGCGCGCTGTGCCTTAGTAGTTTCGAAGTCCACGGAGGGTCCTTTCGATGAGCTCGAGCCGCTCATCTGTCGACGTGCTGTCGGTGATGGTGGCCTGGATGCGGATCAGGCCCTGCTCGATCAGGTCACCCAGCAGCACCCGGGTGACGCCGATCGGCATCTTGGTGAGGGCCGACACCTCGGCCACGGAACGCCGATCGCAGACCTCGAGAACCTGCGCAGCGGACGGGGAGAGCACGGGTGCTTCCGCACCCGCCTGAAGGCGGAGCGTGGCCTCCATGGCCAGCTCGACCTTCGCGGCCGTCCGGCCTGCGGTGAGGGTGTAGGACCGGATCAGTCGAGGGCGGTAGCCCTCGTCCTCCGGCTCGGGTGGCGGCGTCACGGCGCGTGGTCCGGTCAGCCGCCCGTACCGACGCGGGCCTGGGCCTCGACGGTACGTCCCACGCGGTCCACCAGCAGGGCCATGTCGTAGCCCACCTGGCCGATGTCGGCCTCCTCGGTCGTGAGCACGGTGAGGTTGGACCCGTCACCGACGCTCATGAGCATCAGGAAGCCCATCTCCATCTCGACGATGGTCTGCATCACCGAGCCGCCCTCGAAGAGGCGGGCGGCGCCGACCGCGAGGCTGGCCAGACCGGAGGATACGGCGGCGACCTGCTCGGCGCGCTCGCCCGGGATGCTGGTGCTCGAGGCCATGAGGAGACCGTCGGCGGACACGAGGATCGCGTGCGCCGCGTCGGGTACGTCGTCGACGAATCGCGACATCACCCAGTCGAGGTCTCGGTCGTCACCAGCAGGGCTGGCGACGGGGGCGGCGGAGGTGTCGTGAGTCATGAGGGGCCTGCTTCCGTGTGCTGGGTGGAACTCTGGGCTGCTCGGCGACCGCGGGAGACTCCTGCGGTGTGTGCCTGGAGACGGCGTCGGATTGCTTCGGGGTCACGCGTCTTTGCTGCAGTGGGCGGGGTCACGCTACCGGGGACGAGGCGCTCACCAGGGGCACGTCGCGGCAGTCCGACCGGGGTGGATTCGACGACCGGCGCCGGCTCGGAGACGTGCTCGGCGATCTCCCAGCCACGGTCGACCTCGGTCTCGTGCCACTCGCCCTTGCCCTCGCCGGCGAGCCAGCCTGAGCGCATCGACTTGAAGATCGGGGACTCGCCGCCGGCGCGGGCGGGCTCGGCACCGAGCGACAGGCCGTTGCTGCCGTGGCCGTTCGACCCGTGACCGTTGGAGCCGTTGGTGCCGTTGCCATTCGAGCCGTTGGTGCCGTGGCCGTGGCCGTCGGTGAGCAGCGCGGCGGCGTCGTACGACGGCACCGGCTCGAGCTCGGGCTCGGCACGCTCCTCGAGCTGGGGCTCGGGCTCGGCCACGACCTCGCTGACGGGCTCCGGCTCGGGCTGGCTGACCGGCTGGCTGACGGGCTCCGTCGGCCGGACCGGTGCTCCGAGACCCAGCGGGTCGGCGGCGTCGACCTCGACCTCGTCCCGCACCTCGACCTCGTCGGCCTGGGCGGCGGGCTCGGGCTCGACGGCGGGCTCGGGCTCCGGCTCGACCTGGGCGACGGGCTGGGGCTCGGGCTCGACCTGGGCGGCGGGCTCGGACTGCTCGGCAGCAGCGGGCTCGTCGAAGGCGTCCGCGGGCAGCGGGTCCGACAGCGGGTCGGACAGCTGGTCGTGGGCCCGGGCGGGCTGCTCGACGGGCTGCTCGGTCGGCTCCTCGGCCACCGCTACCTCGGTCGGCTCCTCGGCGGGAGTCTCGGCAGGGACCTCGGCGCTGCGCGCCTCCTGCTCGGCCTGCGCACGCTGGCGGGAGGCCAGGGCGGTGATCGGGACGACGCGGGCGACCTTCTCGGCGCGCTCGGTCGGCGCGGGCTCGTCACCGGCGGCGTCCGCCTTGGCGGCGGGTGCGGCGGTGTCGGCACGCTTGCCGAAGAGCGGGCCCGTGGCGCCGGAGGTCTCCGGCGGCAGGAATGCGTCGGCACCCGTGCGGGGCATGTTGGCACCGGGGTCGCGGCGCGGCAGCAGGCTGCCGAGCGGCGGACGGTCCGGGGTCGGCTCCGAAGACGAGGAGGACGAGGTGGCGGCAGCGGCGGAGGCGGCGGGCGCGCTCGACGCGTCGTCCGCAGCGGTCGTCGTACCGGTCGCGACCGGCACCGGCTCCAGGTCGGCCTCCGCCTTGGCGGCCTTGGCCTTGGCCTTC
The DNA here is from genome assembly GCF_054049275.1 of Nocardioides sp. P5_E3. Classification (NCBI taxonomy): domain Bacteria; kingdom Bacillati; phylum Actinomycetota; class Actinomycetes; order Propionibacteriales; family Nocardioidaceae; genus Nocardioides; species Nocardioides sp. P5_E3. Next base: position 54,027 of record NZ_JBFUMR010000010.1, on the reverse strand, counting down.
GCCTCGGAGGCGGCGGCGCGCTCGGCGGCCTTGGCCTCGGCCTTCTCGGCGCGGGCCCGGTTGCGGGCCTCGCGCTTGGAGACGACCGGGGCGGCGGCGGCCGCGGCACCGACGAGCTCGGTAGAGCCCGTCGACGTGGCGGACGGGGTGGACGGAGCAGCCGTGGTGGTCGCGGCCGGGGCGGCGGGCGCACCGGACTGCGACACGTCGGGGAGCACCGACGGCGGGAGCAGGACGCTGGCCGTCATGCCGCCACCGGGGTTGCGGGCCAGGTGGGCGGTGATGTCGTGGCGCTCGGCGAGGCGCGACACGACGAACAGGCCCATGCGGCGGGCGGTGTCGGGCGTGGCCTCGGCACCGTGCTGGAGGTCGCCGTTGAGCTGCTCGAGCTCGGCCGGGGGCACGCCCAGGCCGGAGTCGGTGATCGTGATGGTGACGCCCTCGGGGCCCTGCTTGGCGGCCAGGCGCACCGGCTCGGCCGGCGGCGAGAAGCTGAGCGCGTTGTCGACCAGCTCGGTGAGCAGGTGGACGACGTCGGCCGCGGCCTCGTCACCGACGCGGGTGTTGAGGTTGGAGAGGATCTGCACGCGCTGGTAGTCCTGCACACCGGAGGTCGCGGCCTGAAGCGCCTCGCCGACGGTGAGGCTGAACTGGCCGGCGGCACGGTTCGGGGCGTCGGCCAGGATCAGCAGGGAGTCGGCCGTACGACGCATGCGCGAGGCGAGGTGGTCGAGGCGGAACAGCGACTCGAGGCGCTTGGGGTCCTCTTCGTCGTGCTCGAGGCGCTCGATCTGCGCGAGCTGCTGGTTGACCAGCGAGGTCGAGCGGCGCGAGAGCGTCACGAACATCGCGTTGACGGTCTGGCGGAGCTGGGCCTCACCGGAGGCGAGGTGGATGGCCTGGCGGTGGAGGTCGTCGACCGCTCGCGCGACCTGGCCGATCTCCTCGTTGGTGTGGACGTCGATCGTCTTGATCGGCTCCGGCTCCTGGCCGGCGCGGATCCGGGCGACGGCGTCGGGCAGGCGGTGGCGGGCCACCGCGAGCGCGCCGTCGCGGACCTTGCCGATCGGGCCGAGGAGGCTGCGGGCGATGAAGAAGGCGAGGGCGATCGCCGCGGCGAGCGCGAGGAGCGTGAGCACGGCGCCGACGAGGGCGTTGCGCTGGGCGGCACCGGCCGCGTCGTCGAGGGTCTTCGTCACACCGGTGACGAGCGTGTCGGTGATCTCGTCGTACGGCGCGTAGGCGTCACGGCCGCCGAGGTCGGTGGCGGCGTCGTCGCGGATCTCTCCGGCGTGGCGGGTGTTCTGCTCGCGGAGGAGGGCGGTCTGGTCCTCCGCGCCCTCGACCGATCCGGCGAGACGGTCGATGGCGGCCGCCTCCACACCGATCTCCGAGAAGAGCTCCTGCGAGCTGGACTGCGACAGCGTGGTCGCGATGAGGCCCTGCTGGAGCGCGAGGGACAGGCGGCCGCTCATGGCCTGGGAGAGCTGCTCGAGGCGGGGCTCCGGCGTCGCCTGGGCGGCGTTCACGCTGGTGATGAGCTGGGAGACGCTGGACTCGAGCTGACGCACGAGCGCGATCCAGGTGGCCGGGCCGAGCGTCTCGGCGCCCTCGCCGCGCATGGCCTGGCTGAGGTCGAGCAGCGCGTTGACGTGGGCGGTCTGCAGCTCGTCGAGCTCGGCCCCGTCGCGGGCCTCGACCAGCGTCTCGGCGTTGGTGGAGATGTCGCTGATCGCGTCGATCAGGTCGCCCTGGCTGGCGGCGCTGTCGGACTGTGCGGCCACCATCGCGGTCTCGGACGCGGTCAGGTAGTCGACCGCGGGCTGGATGATCGTGACCTGCTGGGCGCTCCGCGCGGCATGGCGCGAGTCGCCGTAGTCGCCGGAGACGCGCAGGCCACCGAGGACGGCCGCGAGCAGCAGCGGGATCGCCAGGGCCAGGGCCATCTTCCGGCCCAGTGGCCAACCGGCGACCGAGAGTCCCGTGCCCTTGCGGGCCTGGGCTGCATCCTGAGTCATGTGTGCCTCGCGTTTGGTGAGCGACTACGTCGAATCCGAGAACGCGCCGTTGGGACCGACGCAGGCTCAACCTAAGGAGTTCGGCGACATTCCGTGGCGTTTTCCGAGAACTCGGGTCAAGGCGGTGTAAGGAGCGAATCCAGGCCTTCTGCCCTTCCGCCCCGGCCGCCCGTGCGGCAGGCTTCGGCGCCATGACCCTCCTTCTCGGGAAGGGCCGGTCGCTCGCGGCTGCCCTTGCGTCCTCCCTCGTCCTTGCCCTCTCGCTGCTGGTGCTGCCGGCCGCCACGTCGCCCGCTGGCGCCGCGACCCCGTTGACCGTCGGCCAGGCCATCGGCCAGCAGACCGGGACGTCGCAGACCGTCCGCGGCTACGTCGTCGGCCAGCCGACCGCCACCTCCACCGTCGTACGCTCCGGCTTCCCCAACGACTACGCGCTCGCGATCGCCGACTCCCCCTCGCAGACCAGCACGTCGCAGATGCTCTACGTGCAGATCCCCGCGGCGTTCCGCGCGCAGTGGGGCCTGCGCTCCAACCCCGCGCTGATGGGCAAGCAGGTCGACGTGACCGGCGCGCTGTCGGCGTACTTCTCCCACCCCGGGGTGACCAGCACGTCGGCCTTCGCGCTCGCCGGGGGCGGCACCACGGAGCCACCGCCCACCGGCGGGACGAGCCCGTGGGACTCCACCTACTACGCGCCCGCGATCGGCAAGACCGGCTCGACGCTCAAGGCCTCGCTGCACGGCATCATCGACGACAACACGCGCCTGTCGTACGACGCGGTCTGGACCGCCTTGAAGGACACCGACCAGGACCCGAACAACACCAGCAACGTCATCGAGCTGTACACCGGCCGCTCGATCGCCAAGAGCAGCAACGGTGGCGGCAGCGGGCAGTGGAACCGCGAGCACGTCTTCGCCCAGTCGCGCGGAGATTTCACCACCAGTGCCGGCCCGGGCACCGACCTGCACCACCTGCGCGCCGAGGACGTCCAGGTCAACGGCACCCGCGGCAACAAGGACTTCGACAACGGCGGCTCGGCCGTCTCCGGCTGCACCGACTGCTGGACCGACACCGACTCCTTCGAGCCCCGCGACGCGGTCAAGGGCGACGTGGCGCGGATGCTGTTCTACATGGCCGTGCGCTACAACGGCGACGACGGCTTCCGTGACCTCGAGCTCAGCAACGTCTCCGGCAGCGCAGTCCCCCGCCTCGGCGACCTCGACATCCTGCTCCAGTGGAACGCCGCCGACCCGGTCGACGCCTTCGAGATGCGCCGCAACGACCGTATCCACGCCCAGTGGCAGGGCAACCGCAACCCGTTCGTCGACCACCCGGAGTGGGCGGCCGCGATCTGGAACTGAGTGGGCTCAGGCCCGCTCGACCTCGCTCTGGAGCTTGAGGACAGTGGTGCCGTCCTGCTGCTCGATGACGTACGCCGGGTCGTCGTCGCTGCCCTTGCGCGTCACCTTCTCGCCCTTGGTCGCGCGGGAGATCTCCTCGTGGTGGACCTCCTTCACGGTGCCCTCGGCCCACGAGGAGCCCCACTTCCACTTCACCGTCGTGCCGGTGCGGATCGCCATGCGTCCACCGTGCCACCGCGCGCCGACGCCCGGCCCACCCCTCAGGAGCGGACGTGCATCCGTTCGCCCTGGGGACCGAAGATCGCCAGCACCTCGGCGGGCGTCGGTCCGGGGTTGCCGATCCAGTGGGGCGTGCGGGTGTCGAACTCGGCGACCTCGCCCGGCTCGAGCACGAGGTCGCGGGTCCCCAGCACCAGCCGCACCTTGCCGCTGAGGACGTAGAGCCACTCGTAGCCCTCGTGGGTCTGCAGCGTCGGGCGCGGGTCCTTCTCGACCGGCATCACCATCTTGAAGGACTGCAGGCCGCCGGGCCGGCGGGTCAGCGAGATGAAGGTGCGTCCGTGTCGCACGACGGGCTTGGAGCGGATCCGCGGGTCGCCGGTCTCGGGCGCGTCGACCAGCTCGTCGAGGGCGACGCGGTGGGCCCGCGCGAGCGGGAGCAGCAGCTCGAGGGTGGGCTTGCGCTGGCCGGACTCCAGCCGCGACAGGGTGCTCACCGAGATGCCTGTCTCCTCGGCGAGGTCGGTCAGGGTCGCCTCCCGCTCGAGCCGCAGCTGGCGCAGCCGCGGACCGACGGCGGCCAGCACTCCTTCGTCGTCCATGCCCCCCAGTTTGCCAGTCCGGCAAGATTGTTTGTCAATATCGCACGGCCCCTGCATGCTCGGGGACATGAGTGAGAACGAGACGTACGACGTGGTGGTCATCGGTGGCGGCGCGGCCGGGCTGAGCGGCGCGATGGCGCTGGGCAGGTCGAAGCGATCGGTGCTGGTGGTCGACGCGCGCGAGCCCCGCAACGCCCCCGCCGGCCACGCCCACAACTACCTGGGCCGCGAGGGCGTCTCCCCGCTGGAGTTGCTCGCCACCGGCCGCGACGAGGTGAGGTCGTACGGCGTCGAAGTGGTCACCGACCGGGTGGTCGGCCTGTCCGGGGAGGCCGACTCTTTCCTGGTCACCACCGAGGGTGGGCGGAGGTACGGCGCCCGGCGGGTGCTGGTCACCGGCGGCGTCGTCGACGAGCTGCCCGACGTGCCGGGGCTGGCCGAGCGGTGGGGCATCGACGTGCTGCACTGCCCCTACTGCCACGGCTGGGAGGTGCGCGACAAGCCGCTCGCGATCCTCGCGACGACGCCGATGGCCGCCCACCACGGTCTGCTGTTCCGCCAGCTGTCCGACGACGTCGTCATGGTCGTCCACGACGGCGTCGAGCTGCCCGACGAGGAGGTCGAGAAGCTGGGGGCGATCGGGGTGCGGTTCGCCCACGGCACGCCGCGGGAGGTGGTGACCGATGGCGACGCGTTGGTCGGACTGCGTCTGGCCGACGGCTCCCTGCTCGAGCGGGACGCGATCGTCGTCGCGACGAAGCCTCACGTGCGAGCCGACTACCTCGGCCCGCTCGGGATCGAGCCGACGCCGTTCGAGATGGCCGGCGCGGTCCTCGGCTCCGTCATCGCGGTCGAGCCCACCGGTGCGACCGCGGTCCCCGGCGTCTTCGCCGCCGGCAACGCGACCGACATCTCCATGACCCTGATGGCCTCGGCGGCCCACGGCAACCGGGTGGGCGCCTGGATCAACGCCGAGCTCGCCAACGCCGACGCGACGAAGGCCGTCGAGGCCCTCCGCGACGACTTCTTCGAGCAGCCGGCGTGGGAGGAGCGCTACTCCGGCGACCGTGTGTGGAGCGGGCGCGTCAACGTCCAGCTCGAGGCCGAGGCCGCCGACCTCACGCCGGGCCGCGCGCTCGACGTCGGGTGCGGCGAGGGCGGCGACGCGCTGTGGCTGGCGCAGCACGGCTGGCAGGTGACGGCGTCCGACTTCGCCGATGCGGCGCTGGAACGGGTCGCCCAGCACGCCGCGGAGGCGGGGCTCCGCGACCGGGTCGGGACCAGGCGCATCGACGTGCGCAGCTTCGAGCCGGACGGCGATACGTGGGACCTCGTCACCTCGCACTTCGTGCACCTGCCCGACGGCGGCATGGTCGACGTCGTACGCCGCCTGGCGGCCGCGGTCGCGCCCGGCGGCACCCTGCTCGTGGTCGGCCACGCGCCGAGCGACGTCCACACCGGCCTGCGGCACGGCCACCACTCGTTCATGCACACCGCCGACCAGCTGCTCCCGGCGCTCGACGACGCGTGGGAGGTGGAGGTGTGCGAGTCGCGGCCCCGGACGCAGGCCCACCCGGAGACGGGTGAGGAGATCGAGATCGCCGACGCGGTGCTGCGCGCGCGACGGGTGGGCTGACCCGACGATCCGACGGGTCGGTCAGGCGAGATCGAGCCGGGCGAGCACCATCGCGGCGAGGCGGTCGACCGGCAGCGCCGGGTCCACGTCCATCCCCTGCTCGTCCGGCTCGAGCGGCTCGAGCGTGTCGAGCTGCGACTCCAGCAGGCTGGGCGGCATGAAGTGGTCGCGCGCGCTCATCCGCTCCAGCAGCATGTGCTTGTCGCCGGTGCAGTGGACGAAGAACGTGCCCTCACCTCCGCGCCGCAGCACGTCGCGGTAGGCCCTGCGCAGGGCGCTGCAGGCGATGAGCGTGGGCTCGCCGCGGGCGTCGCGCTCGGCGGTCCACTCCGCGAGCGACTCCAGCCACCCCCAGCGGTCGGCGTCCTTGAGCGGGATGCCCTCCCGCATCTTCGCGACGTTCTCCGGCGGGTGGAAGTCGTCGCCCTCGGCGAGCTCCCAGCCCAGCCGCTCCTGGACCGCCCGCGCCACGGTCGACTTCCCGGAGCCGGAGACCCCCATGAAGACGAGGTGGAGCGGTGCGTCGGGTGTTCTCATCCGAGGGCCCAGAGGCCGAGGGAGAGCACGAAGATGCTGACGCCGAGCGTGGTCTCCATGACGGTCCAGGTCCGCAGGGTGGTCTTCACGTCCATCCCGAAGAACCGGCCGACCAGCCAGAAGCCGGAGTCGTTGACGTGGGACAGGACGGTGGCCCCCGCCGCGATGGACAGCACCAGCGCCACGAGCTGGAGGCTCGTCGGGTCGGCTTCCGCGACTCCGGCGGAGATGAGGCCGGCCGTGGTGGTCAGCGCGACCGTCGCCGAGCCCTGCGCGACGCGCAGGATGGTGGCGATGACGAACGCGCTCACGATCAGCGGCAGGCCGAGGTCGTCGAGCGAGTCCGACAGCGCGGCACCGATACCGCTGTAGCGGAGCACGCCGCCGAACATGCCGCCGGCGCCGGTGATGAGGATGATCGCGCAGATCGGGCCGAGGGAGTCGTTGAGCAGCGACTCGGTCTCGCCCAACGAGTAGCGACGGACGGCCAGGGTGTAGGTCGCGACGAGCAGCGCGATCAGCAGCGCCACGGGCGTCTGGCCGACGAAGACGAGGACGTCGGCCCAGGCGCCCTCCTCCTCGATCGTGCCGTTCGCTCGCAGGGTGGTGAGCACCGTGTTGGCGCCGATGAGCACGAGCGGGAGGAGCAGGATGCTGAGCACGTGCCAGAACGCCGGCGGGTTGTCGGTGTCGGCCTCGCGGCCGCCGGTCAGCACCGAGTCGTCGATCGGGACGTAGACCTTGCCGAGCCACGCGAGGGTGACGGCGTACACGCCGACGAACCAGGCGATGACCGCGACGACGACGCCGACGAGCAGCGCGAGGCCGATGCTGGCGCCGATCTCGGTGGCTGCGGTGACCGGTCCGGGGTGCGGCGGGACGATGGCGTGCATGGCGGCGAACGCACCCGCGGCCGGGAGGGCGTACATCAGGACGGAGCCACCGAAGCGCTTGGCCACGGAGAAGATGATCGGGAGGAACACGACCAGCCCGGCGTCGAAGAAGATCGGCAGGCCGAACAGCAGGGCGGCGACGCCCAACGCCAGGGGAGCCCGCTTCTCGCCGAAGCGACTGACCAGGGTGTCGGCGAGGACCTGCGCTCCCCCGGTCACCTCCAGCAGGCGGCCGATCATCACGCCGAGCCCGACGAGCAGAGCCACTGTGCCGAGCGTGCTGCCGAAGGCGGCTATGGCGATGGTCGGCACCTCGGCCACCGGCACGCCGGCCGCGACGGCGGTGCCGAAGCTGACGAGCACCAGCGCCACGAAGGCGTGCATGCGCAGCGCGATGATCAGGACGAGGAGCACGGCGACGGCGACGGCTGCGATGATCAGCAGCGTGCCGGCGCTGTAGACGGGGGTCATGGTGTCCACTGGGAGCCTCCGAGGTGCGCTGGTGGGGTCGACCCAGCCTAGGACCTCCGCCGCGGTGCCTGCGGTGGCTCACCGACGAGGAAAGACGCTGTCTCGATTGTCTCCAGATCTCGTCAAGAGCGTGTTGGCCCACCCGGGGCGTGGGTATTGGCAGTGAATGATCATCTCCGGCCACCTCCAGCACGACCGTTCGGGCCGCTCAGTGGTCTCCTCCTTCGCGGCCGCTCGCATCGCCGAGGTCGACGCCCGCCGGCGGGCCGCCGAGGCGAGCATCGACGCCCTCGTGGTGGCGTGGCAGGGCGGCACCGTCCGGCACCAGGGCTCGGGATGGCACGAGTGGGACGACGCCGCCCGTGACGCCATCGACGCGCTGTCGGCGCTCCTCGGCTCGCTCGACCTTGCACGCGAGGAGCTCGCGGAGCTCGAGCGGCGGCCGACGGTGCCGCGTCAGGTCGACCGCCGCGACGTGGACCGCTGACGACGGGCGTCAGCGCGTGACGGTGACCCGCCCGGGCCGGGTGCAGGTCGCGTAGACCCCCAGCATCGGCTCACCGGCCCGGTTGGTCGGGCGCTCCCGCACCAGGGCCTTCAGCAGCCGGAAGTCCTTCGCGGCGGTCTCCGGGTGGTGGTCGACGACGGCGCACCGCGGGACCGGTCCGCCGATCCGCACCGTGGCCTGCCCCACCACCACGTCGCGTCCCGCCCACGAGTCCTCGACGAAGGGCGTCTCGGTCTCGACGACCAGCGTCGACCGCAGTCGCGCCGCCTGATCGGCCAGTGCGGGATGACCCGTACGTCGCGCCAGCTCTCGCAGCGACGCCGTGCCGACGACGGTGAGCGGGTCGCCGAAAACCACCCCGCCGCGAGGTGCGGCCGCGAGCTGCACGCGCCGACCCAGCCAGGCGGAGACGAGCGCGGCGTGCGGACCGTCGGTGAGCTCGAGGTCGACGGGGCGGCCCCAGTAGTCGCAGGTGATCGTCCGGCCGTCCCGGTCGGCTCTTGCGACCACGGACGCGCCAGTCGGGAGCGTCAGGCCGAGGACGTCCTCGTCCACCCTTGCCACGACGCCGATCAGCGCCGGGTGCTGCACCGTCCTCAGGACGCGCGCGGCGTCGACGTCGACCAGGCAGTAGGACCGGTCGCCGACGGCGCCGTGCTCGTCGAGGTCGACCGCGTCGAGGGCGAGGTGCCGCATGCCCTTGACCGGTGCGAACCCGGCCTGGCGTACGACGAGCTCGGTCGGCATGCCGCCATGGTTCCACGGCGACCCGAGCCAACCTCCTGACACACCGCCCGTGCACCGAGGACACTGACCCGGTGTCCCGCTCCTCGACCCGGCTGACCGTGGTGCTCACCGCCGCGCTGCTCGCTGCGGTCGTGGTGTGGCACCCGGCCGAGCAGCTCGACCCCGTGCGGCGTGCGGTGGGGCTGGGGCCCGAGCGGCCACTGCCGGCGCCGAGCGTCGTACGACAGGGTGGGACCTTCACCCGGCGATGACCCAGCCGGACAGCGACGAGCCGGTCGGCTGGGACCCGTGCGAGGAGGTCCGCTACCGGATCAATCCGGCCGGCGAGCCGCCCGGTGGGAGCGAGTTGGTCCGCCGGGCACTGGGCCGGGCGAGCGCGGCGACCGGGCTCGAGTTCGTCGACGAGGGCGACACCGACGACCGGCCGTTTCCCGGCGGCGTGAAGCTCTTCGGGCGCCCGGACCCGGTCGTCATCGGCTGGGCCGACGCCGCGGAGTACCCCGACCTCGCCGGCCAGGTCGCGGGCGTGGGCGGTGCCGTCGCCGAGCGCGGCAGCGGCGGACGGCTCCGGTTCGTCAGCGGAGGCATCGTGCTCGACGTCGAGGCGTTCACCGCCACGACCGTCGCGCAGCAGCCCCGGGTGATGGAGGGGATCGTCCTCCACGAGGTCGCCCACGTCGTCGGGCTCGGTCACGTCAGCGAGCCGATGGAGCTGATGTACGCCTCCAACACCGGCCAGGTCGAGCTCGGGCCCGGTGACCGCGAGGGTCTCGCCCGCCTCGGCTCCCTCCCCTGCCGCTGACGGACGCGGACCACGGACCTCAGGGCGCTCGGTTGCCTCGCGCGTCCTCCTGCTCGACGAGCTCGGCGAGGTCCTTGAGCCGGTCGAGCCCGTGGACCGCACGCGACATGCGGTGGTTGCCCTCGAACGTCTCCCGGTGCCGGTCGAGGAACCACCAGTAGCCCGCGCTGAACGGGCATGCGTCCTCCCCCACCCGCACCTTGGGGTCGAAGCGGCACGATCCGCAGTGGTCGCTCATCGTGTTGATGTAGGCGCCGCCCGACGTGTAGGGCTTCGTCATCATCTGGCCACCGTCGGCGTGCTGCGACATCCCGACGATGTTGGGCACCATCACCCAGTCGTAGCCGTCGACGAAGGCCCGGTGGAACCAGTCGGTGACCTGCGTCGGCGCCCACCCGCGCTGCAGGGCGTACGACCCCAGCACCATCAGCCGCGGGATGTGGTGCACCCAGCCGTGCTCCGCGACCTGGTCGAGGGTGTGGGAGAGGCAGCGCGCGTCGGTCGCCGCACCGTCGAGCTCGGCGAACCACTGCGGGATCCGCTCCCGGGCGGCCAGCGCATTCTCGCGGCGGTAGCCGTCGCCCATGTGCCAGTAGACGTGCCAGACGTAGTCGCGCCACCCGATGACCTGGCGGACGAAGCCCTCGACGCTCTCGATCGGCGCCGCTCCGCTGCGGTAGGCCTCCTCTGCCCGCTCGACGACCTCGAGCGGGTCGAGCAGGCCGAGGTTCATCGGCGCGCTGATCAGGCTGTGCGCCATCCACGGGTCGCCCTCGAGGATCGCGTCCTCGTGTGCCCCGAACTCCGGCAACCGGTGCTCGACGAAGTGCTCGAGCGCAGCCAGCGCCTGGCGCCGGGTGGCCGGGAAGATCCGCGGCGAGTCACGCCCGATGAACGACACCTCGCCGTCGCGCTCCCATCGGTCGAGGTCCTCGCGCACCTGCGCGTCGATGTCGTCCTCGCTGGGCCACCAGGGCTCGGTGACCCCGAGCGTGTCGGCGCCCTTCGGCGGCGGCTGGCGGTTGTCGTGGTCGAAGTTCCACTGCCCGCCGGCCGGCTCGCCGGCGTCGAGGAGCACGCCGTGCGCCTGGCGCGCCCGCCGGTAGAAGTCCTCCATGAGCAGCCGCTTGCCGCGACGACCCTCGGCCCAGCGCTCGAAGTCCTCCCGCGCGGTCGCGAAGCCGCGGGGCGGAAGGACGGTGCAGCCGAGCCGCTCGACCAGCCCCAGCGCGGCGTACGACGTCGGGTGCACGACCTCGACGTCACCGCCGACCTCGCGGACCGCCTCGGCGTAGGTCTCCGCCTGCACGTAGGTCAGCCGGTCGCCGAGCTCGGCGACGCGGTGCCGCATCGCGCTCAGCACGAGGTGCGCCTTCGCCCGGTGGAAACGCCGTCTCCGGAAGACGGCGGTCGACTCCACCATCAGCAGCGGGCCGCGCTGGTCGTCGACGAAGTGCGGTCCGAGCTGGTCGCCGAAGAGCCACCGCGTCGTCATGCGGCCAGCCTAGGCAGCCGGCAGCCGCCCGCGCGGGCGGCAGCGCCTCAGAGGTGGTGCAGCTTGGGGTAGGGGTGCGCGATCCGCACGGACTTCGACCCGAAGTCCGCGGTCACCGCCTGGTTGTCGACGTGGGTCACCTGGCCGAGGCCGTAGATGTCGTGGGTGACGCGGTCGCCGACCTCGAACACCTCGACGACCGGCTCAACGGCCGGCTTGAAAGGACTGCTGGCAAGGTGCTTCGGCCGTCGGCCGCTCGGAGTGGTCATCACCCCCAAGTATGGCCCTCCCGAGACGTTTGTGGGGGATCGGCGTCGAATCAGTGCCCGACGAGCCCCTTCACGTACGCCGCCTGGCCGAGGTGCTGGAGGCAGTCGCCCTGGATGCTGATCAGCCGCTGCCCCGCGGTCACCGGCGGGTCCCACCGCTGGTCGACCTCCCGCTCGAGCTCCGCCTCGTCGACGGTCTGCAGGTAGCGGGCCGTCGCGAGCGTGACCTCGTGGTGGTACTCCGCGAGCAGCGCCGGGTCCTCGATCCGCAGCGCGTCGACCTGCTCGCTCGTGTGGCCGTAGCCGATGTCGCCGGTGCCGTTGGGCAGGCCGAAGCGGTCCTGGAACCGCTCCCAGACCTGCGGCCCCCCGGCGAGGTCGGCGACGTGGTCGTCCTGCACCCGCGCCAGGTGCCACAGCAGCCACCCGACGGGGTTGCCGGTGCCGCCGGGACGGTGGTGGAGGGTCTCGTCGTCGAGGTCCGCCGCGATGCCGGCGTACAGCTCGGTGATGCGGCCGAAGCCCTCGGTCAGCAGCCCGCGCACGTCCATGACGTCACTCCGCCGGCGCCGCGGACCGGACCTGCGGAGCCGACGACTTCTCGTCCTTCATGCCGTCGATCTCCGCGAGGATGCGGGTGCGCTCGTCGCCGCTCACCGACACCTTCGCCTTGGCCAGGCCCTCGTCGAGCTGCTCGGCGATGGTGCTGTCCTCGGCGCTGTACTGCCAGGAGGAGACCTCGTCGACCACTCGCTGGGCGGCCTCGATCGCTGCCTGCTTCACGTCGTCAGTCATGCGTCCACGGTAGTGAGGCTCATGGTGGGGACAACCGTCCAACGGGGTGTGCTGTCGCCGTCCAGAACGCCTTCAGCAGGTCCTCGACGCCGGGCGAGCCGAGCACCACCTGGGTCAGGAGGATGGCCACGGTCCCGTCGGGATGGACGTACGCCGACGTGCCGGTGCCGCCGACCCACCCGTAGCGGCCGACCACGTTCCACGGGTCGATCAGCTCGGTGTCGACGCCACCACCGAACCCCCACCCCTGGCCGTCGAGGAAGAAGCCGCCCATCTCCCGGAGCCGGGGCGTCGTGTGGTCGGTCGTCATCTGGCGCACCGACTCCTCACTCAGCACGTCGCCGCCCTTGGCGAGCAGCATCCGCCCGAAGGACAGCCAGTCGCCCGCCGTGGTGACGAGCCCGCCGGACCCGGACGGGAAGGCCGGCGGGCGCGTGAAGAACCCGTCCGGCTCGTCGCGCACGACCAGCCCGCCGTCGCCGGCGCCGTACATCGTGGTGAGCCGGTCGACCTTGTCTGCCGGCACGTGGAAGCCGGTGTCCGGCATACCGAGCGGGTCGAGCAGCCGCTCGGCCATCACGTCGGCGAGGTCCTTCCCGGCCGCGCGTGCGAGGAGGACACCGAGCACGTCGTAGGCGGCGTTGTAGGTCCAGCCGTCGCCCGGCTGGTGCATCAGCGGGATGCTCGCAAGCTGGCGCATCCACTCGTCCGGCGCCGGGACCTCGTGGATGTCGTCCGCCGCCTGGTGCAGCCGCTCCATCAGCAGCGGCGTGACCGCCGACTCCCACGTGCAGAAGCCGAGGCCCGCCGTTCCCATGAGCAGGTGCCGGGCGGTGATCGGCCGCTCGCACGCGACCGTGTCGTCGAGCGGGCTCCCCAGGGTCCGCAGCACCTGCGGCTCCGCGATCTCGGGGAGCAGGTCCGCGACCGGGGCGTCGAGGTCGATGCGGCCGTCCTCGACCAGTGCCATCGCCAGCGCGGCCGTCACCGGCTTCGTGATCGAGGCGCCGCGGAACAGCGCGTCGCGTCGCATCGGCGTACCGCTCGAGTCCCGGGTGCCGAGGGCGACGACCTCGACGTCGTCGCCTCGCGCCACGAGGGCGACGAGGCCAGGGATGTCGCCGGAGTCGACGAACGGGTGCAGCGTCTCCTCGAGGTCCGCCATGTGCCGCACCGTACGCCCGTCCCTCCGGGTGTGGCTGGTCCTGTGACGGCGGAGCACGGTGGAGGCATGGCTGTGACGAGCTTCCAGGACCTGCCGCTGGCCGACCGCGACCGCGAGTGGGACGGCGACGCCGCCGAGAAGCGGGTGCGCGAGTGGGCGGGCGCCGTGGACGAGCCAAACGACAAGTACCGCGACGCCCACGTCTGGTACGACGCGGACAAGAAGGACAACTTCACCGCCTACAAGCTGCTGGTCGCCGACGTCGTGGACGGCCGGTTGCGCGCCGTGCCGCGCGGCGTGATGGCGGCCGGCAACGTGATGGCGGGCGGCCGCGGTGGGGTCGACCTGCCGTCGAAGGACGTCGACCGCGTCAAGAGCCACCTCGCGAAGTACTACGCCAAGATGGGCGACGACGCCCCGTGGGAGCGCGACTGACGCGACGGACGACAGGGGACGCGCGCCTACGATCGCTCCATGACCTCCCCCGTCGCCCTCGTCACCGGTGGCTCGTCCGGCATCGGCGAGAGCACCGCACGCGCCCTGCTGGCCAAGGGCTTCGTCGTGTACGCCGTCGCCCGCCGCCTCGACCGGATGGCCTCCCTGTCCGACCTCGGCGTGCAGACACATCTGATGGACGTCACCGACGACGCCTCGATGGTCGCCGGCATCGACCGGATCATCGACGAGCAGGGGCGCATCGACCTCCTGGTCAACAACGCCGGCTACGGCTCGTACGGCGCCGTCGAGGACGTCCCGATCGACGAGGCGCGGCGGCAGTTCGAGGTCAACGTCTTCGGCCTCGCCCGCCTCGTCCAGCTCGTCACTCCGCACATGCGCGCCCAGGGGTCGGGCCGGATCATCAACATCTCCTCGATCGGCGGGAAGTTCTACGAGCCGTTCGGAGCGTGGTACCACGCCACCAAGTTCGCCGTGGAGGGCTTCAGCGACAGCCTCCGCATGGAGCTGCGGCCGTTCGGCATCCAGGTCGTGCTCATCGAGCCCGGCCCGATCCGCACGGAGTGGAACGAGATCGCCCGCGACTCACTGCTCGAGCGGTCCGGTGACGGCCCCTACGCGTCGTACGCCCGTCACGCCCACGGCGTCATGGAGCGCTTCGACGAACCGTCCCGGGCGTCGACGCCCGAGGAGGTGGCGGACAAGATCGTGAAGGCCGCGCTGGCGAAGCGTCCGGCCGCGCGCTACCCCGTCGGCCGCGGCGCGCGGACGATCACGACGTCGCGCGACCTGCTGCCCGACCGGGTCTTCGACGAGGTCGTCAGTCGGACCTACGGGACGCGGTAGCCACCGACCTCATCCGGCGGCCCGGCCCGCCTCGGCGAGGTCGAGGAGCAGACCACGCGCCGGCTCGTGGACCAGCGCAGCCCACCGCGCCCAGACGTCGTGCTGGCCCTCGCGGACGAGCATCCTGCGCGCGTCGGCCCGCGCGCTCGGCTGGAGGACCGCCGCCGCGACGTGCGACGCGTCGGACTGTCGTACGCCGTCGACGGCTCGCCGCAGGATGCGGAAGGCCGCCCGTGGGATCTCGTCGCGCCCCGATCGCAGCTGCGCGGTGACCCGTTCGAGGTCGGCGGCAGCCGTGCCGATCCGGAGCAGGTCGATCGAGAGCACGTCGGTCAGCAGCTCGTGGTCGGCGCGCATGAAGCGACGCTCCACGAGCCTGCCCTCGTCGAGCGCCTCCTTGATGCGCATCCACGGTTGCGGCGCACCGGCCACGTCGCGGGCGACGGGCTCGGGCACCGCGATCGGCGGGGTGTCGAACATGAGGAGGTCGTCGACCCCGCTCGGCACCAGCCGCCCGAGGACCCACCCGTCGTCACCGGCGTCCGACCTGGCGCCGAGATCGAGGACCTCGAGCCAGGAGCCGGCGGCCGGGTCGTGGACGCGCAGGCGTCCGCCGGGCAGGCTCGCCCCGACCTGGTAGCCGCCCAGGGGTGCTCCCACCCAGGACCGCGCGAGCCCCGCGTGCTCGGCGAGGCGACCGGTCGCGATCTCGTCGACGAAGCGCTCCAGTCCGCCCAGCTCGTGGACGAGGACCTGGTGGAACAGCCAGGACTCCGACGCCACCCAGGCCATCACCCGGACCGGGTCGCCCCCGTCGGCGTGGCAGTCGGCGAGCTGGTCGTCGTGGAAGGTCTCGATGGCGTACTTCAGTGAGAGCCGCTGGGCCCGTCCCGTGTCCGACTCCCGGTCCTCGCAGCGCACGGCCTGGTAGGCGATCCAGCGCGCCCACACCCAGTCAGGGAGGTGGTCGCCGAGCGAGGCGAGCTGGGTGAGCAGCACGTGGTGGCGGCTCCGGAGGTTGAGGGCGGGGACGCGGGAGTGCAGCTCGAGCGCGCGGGCGGCATCGCCGCTCCGCTCGGCAGCGAGGGACTGCGCGACGAGGTCGAAGTGGGCCGCGGTCATCCGGTCGGCGACGCGTGGCAGCCGGCGAAAGCCGGGAGTGGGGTTCCGAGACATGCCTCCACCCAAGGCCCGCGCGGATCGCCGCCACAAGCCGCTCGAACGGATCTGTGGACGACCGCCGACCCTGTGGAGACTCGTTCGCCACGGGTCGCTTCAGCGGGCAGTCTCGACGCCATGTACGAACCAGTCCTCACCACCCAGTCGCAGCTGGAGGACGCGTGGCGCGAGCTGATGGGCCCGTGGAGCTACGGCGGCCACAGCGTCTGGATGATGCTCATCGTCGACGACCGCCCGCTGCCCCAGCTGACCGAGATCGCAGACACCGCACACCCACCCGAGACCGAGGAGCTCGACGGCCTCGCGAAGCTCCTGGTCATGCTCGAGCGCGAGGTCGCACCGGGCCTTCGCGTCGCGTTCCTCCGCTCCCGCCCGGGCAAGGGCACCATCACCGACACCGACCGCGCCTGGGCGACGAGCCTGTACGCCGCCGCACGCCGCGCCTCCGTGCCGTGCGAGGTCGTGCACCTCGCCACCCGCGGTGCGATCCGTCCGATCCCGGCCGACGTCGTCGGGATCAGGTAGTCGTTCGCGCAGCATGCGGGACGATGGAGCCATGGCGCTTTCGCTGGACGAGGTGCACGACCTGATCGACTCCTGGGAGATCGACCCCGACGTCGACACCGTCGTGCCGGCCGTCGAGCTGTTCGCGGCGATGACCGTCGGCGACCCCGGCAGGCTCGACGTGCTGCACGTGATCGCGGACCACCGGGCCATGCGAGGCGAGG
The DNA here is from genome assembly GCF_054049275.1 of Nocardioides sp. P5_E3. Taxonomy (NCBI): domain Bacteria; kingdom Bacillati; phylum Actinomycetota; class Actinomycetes; order Propionibacteriales; family Nocardioidaceae; genus Nocardioides; species Nocardioides sp. P5_E3. Next base: position 37,300 of record NZ_JBFUMR010000010.1, on the reverse strand, counting down.
TCGACGCGGCGCTCGCGTTCCTCGATCAGGCAGGCCCCACCGCGCACGACGACGCTGAGGTCCTGAGGGCCATGCGTGTCTCCTACCTCGTCGGCAGTGGCCGCGGCGACGAGACCGAGCCACTGCTCGACGACCTCCTCCGCCGCGGTCCCCGCCTGCCAGCCGAGGCCATCGAGAGGATCGCCGACGCCCTCGAGGAAGCCGGTCGTCTGCAGGAGGCGATGCGCTGGTTCACGATCGGGCTTCGCGATCTCGACCCACAGCAGCACCTTCCCGCCTACGAGGAGGAGTACGCGCTCATCGGCCGCTGGCGCGTCAGGCGCGCGCTCGACCTGCCGCCGGACCACTACGACGTGCTGGCGCGCGGGACGCTGGACGCACGTCGAACGAGGTGGACCGACGACGGGGACTGAGGCGCTGACCTATCTGCGCAGGTGGAAGGTGAAGGCGCCTCCCGACGAGCGCTCGACCCGGTATCTCGCGTCGTGGGCCCGATGGTGGTGGTGGCTGCAGAAGAGGACGCCGTCGGTCCGCGGCGAGGTCACCGGCATCGGCCAGGATCCGCAACCGCAGCTCCACCAGCTGTGCTTCCGCGGCTGCCAGCTCACGCAGCGATGATCGGGGGGACGGGTCACGAGCGGCCTCCATCGACGACGGGTTCCACACCGCACACACGTGCGGCAGGTCAACGGGCCGTCACCAGGACGCCAACTGGGCCGAGGCCCTCGTAGCACACCTCATCCGAGGTTCAGCACGATCTTACTCAGGTTCTGCGATATTCGCCAGTATGTTCGAGCTCAATCGGCCGTCTACGCTCGGTGCATGAGCGTTCCAACCCCCACGCCTGACAGCGACCGGCAACCGTGACGAGCACCCTGTCAGCGCTGGTCGACCGCGCGACGTCACTCCTCGACCGGTCGGGTCGTGCTCTCCTCGGCGTCACGGGAGCACCCGGCGCCGGCAAGTCGACGCTCACCGGGACGCTGCTGTCGCACCTGAGCGCCGCGATGGGCGCGGACGCGGTCGGCCACCTGCCGATGGACGGGTTCCACCTCGCGGACGTCCAGCTCGACCGGCTCGGGCGCCGCAACCGCAAGGGTGCGCCCGACACCTTCGACATCGACGGCTACGTCGCCGCGCTGCGCCGCCTGAACGACGAACCCGACCGCACGCTCTTCGCCCCCGGCTTCGAGCGCGACCTCGAGCAGCCCATCGCCGCCGCCATCGCGATCCCGCCGTCAGCGCGGCTCGTGGTCACCGAGGGCAACTACCTCCTCCTGCCCGACGGCGGCTGGGAGCGCGCACGCCCGCTGCTGACCGAGGTCTGGCACGTCGAGGGCGACGACGACGTACGCCGTGAGCGACTGGTGCGCCGGCACGAGCAGTTCGGCAAGTCCCCCGAGGCCGCTCGGGCCTGGGTCGACCAGGTCGACGAGCCCAACGCCCGGCTCATCACCGCCACCCGCGACTCCGCAGACCTGGTCGTGCAGCTCGATCAGTTCTGACCGCGGGTAGCGTTCTTGCTCGCTCGATCCTTCTTCGGCGCAGGGTCCTTCTTCTGCTTCTGCACGGGAGCCGGGTCCGAGGACTCATCCGGCGCGATCACACCGACGAACTGCTGACCCGCCCACTCGCCCGCCTTCTGCAGGCCGCCTGTGAACACGGCGGCCAGCAGCAACAGCAGGCCCGCCATCGCAACCACTGGCCGAGACCGATGCTTGGCCGAACGGCGCGCGGGCCTCGCCGTCTTGGGTGCTGGCGCAGCCGGGCGCACCGCGCCATGACGGATCGCATCCGCACAGCGCGCGACCTCGTCCGGCCCGAGCACCGGCGGGCGAGAGGTCAGCACGCCAACGAGATTCGCCGTCGAGCACACCGTCACGTTCCAGAACGTGGCGTTGACCTCCTCGTCGCGCACGAAGCAGAGCACGCCGACACAGTCCAGTGGCGACACCAGTGCCTGCACTGCGATCGCTGCCGCCGTGACGGAGGAGACGGCGTCCTCGCGGCGTCTCCCGTTCTGCGTCAGCACCTGGTCACGGACCTCGACACGCCCCGACCAGTTCTTGGCGTCCACGACGAACACCCCACCCGGCCCGATCACGACGTGGTCGAGGTTGGCGCGCTGGCGCCCGGGCCACGCGAGGTCGTGGAGCACGACCCAGTCGGCAGGTAGCGCGGCCAGCGCCGTGGCGACAGCGACCTCCCCCGCCGCGCCCTGCTCCCACAGAGCGGCCGAGCGCTCGAGGCGCGCGGCCTTGTCCCGCTGCTTGCGCGCAACGTCGTACGCCGACTTTCCTGCTGACATTCCTGTCACCCCCGGCGCACGAGCCTAGGCATTGCCACCGCGGCATGCAGCCGAATCCGCCATGATGCCGCCGTGCGCATCGGGACGTGGAACCTTGCCGGACGCTGGTCGGACGAGCACCGGAGATTGATGCTCGATGCCGACTGCGACGTGTGGTTGCTGACCGAGGTCAACGAACGGACGAGCCTTCCCGGGTACGCCGTCAGTCCGTCGCTGCCGCCGATGGCCCAGCGACGTCGCTGGGCGGCGGTGGCCAGCCGGCTGCCCCTGACCTCGAGCCCGGACCCGCACCCAGCGAGCGCTGCGGCGCAGGTCGGTGCGACAACATACGTCAGCTCGGTGCTGCCGTGGAGGTCATGCGGATCGCGTCACCCGTGGGTCGGGGCCAGCCACGCCGACAAGACCAAGCACGCTGTCGACGACCTCGTCCTGCGCCTCCGAGCCGCCGACTCCCTCGTCTGGGGAGGCGACTGGAACCACGCCCTGGACGGGCGCGAGTACGCCGGATCGCAGGGCGGTCGCCGCGAGATCGCACGGGCCCTCGACGAGCTGGGACTGGTGGTCCCGACTGCCCAGCTGCCGCACCCGATCGAGGGCCTGCTCAGCATCGACCACATCGCCGTCCCCGAGGGCACAGCTGCAACGGCCAGACGGGTGGCGGCCACGGACGAGGGCAAGCGCCTGTCCGATCACGATGCCTACGTCGTCGACACCGACCTCTAGGTACCGACCCGTCTTCCGGGCTCCCAGCTCACAACCCCAGCCTCCGCGCCACGTCCTCGCCCGCGACCCGGCGAACGGTGTCGGGATCTCCGACGACCACCAGCTCGTCAGTGGCACGCGACATCCCCACGTAGAGCCGCTCGCGGGCACGGTCGCGTGATCCGTCCTCGTTGAGGCAGAGCACGACCGCCCGGCGTTCGAGTCCCTTGCAGCCGAGCACGTGGCCGTAGAAGACGTCGTCGTCCCAGTAGGTGCGCCAGTAGCCCTCCTGGTCGTGGAAGTCGGTCCGCTCGACCTGGACCGGGTGGCGATGACCAGTGGTGAGCAGGGCGACGTTGCGAGGCTCCCAGCCGGACTCGAGGAGTGAATCGACGGCGTCATCCGCGGCCTCGACGGCGTCCTCCTGGGTGGCAGCGACGAACCGGACGGCCGGACCGTGGCCACCCCGCGAGTACATCCGGCTGGGCGCGAGGGGTCCGAACGAGTCGTGGATCTGCTGGGTGTTGCGGAGGTTGTGGTCGAGCACGAGCGGCACGAGGGCGACCGGGGGACGACCGAAGCGCGCGAAGATCCTCTGGTTCTCGTCGGAGTAGACGTAGAGACCGCCCTGCTCTTCGTCGCGCAGCGACCTGAGCACGGGCGTCCACCAGGAGTCTGCGAAGTCCTGCGCCTCGTCGACGATCACCGCGTCGTACTTGTGCTTGTCGGGCAGCTCGGCGGCGAGCTCGGCCATCTCGGCCGGCAGCCGCTCCTCCCAGAACTCGCTGTCCGTGCGATCGCCCTCGGCCGCACCCCACTGCTGGCCGAACGCGTGGAAGGTGCCCACGAACGCCGGTCGCTGGCGCCGGTCCCACTGCGCGACCTGGCGGCGGAGGTGCTCCGCGAGCCCGATCGAGTAGCAGAGCAGGGCTACGCGCTGGGACTTGCGGCCCTGACCTCCACGTGCCAGCTCCTTGGCCTGCTGGAGGGCGAGCACGGTCTTGCCGCTGCCCGCGCCACCGCGCACCTCGACGCGGTTCAGCAGGCGGGTCACGCGGAGGATCGAGGCCTGCTCCATGGTGAGCCGGTCGAACTCGGCCGCACGGTCGTCCGACTCGGCGTTGACGTCGTAGGGCGTGGCGAACCGCCCCGTGAGGATGTCGGTGAGCACCTCGACGTCGTCGTGGGTCGGAGGTCGGTCGCCGTGCTGCATCCACCATGCGGCGTCGCGGACCCGCTCCGCGAGAACCAGCTGGTCGTCCTTGTCGTGGAGCGACCACCGCGGCAGCTCGGGGACGCTGAAGTCCGAGTCGAACCGCGTGTAGGGAACGACCACCCCGTGTCCCCACGCCACCCGGCGGGTGCTCCCGCCGCGCGGGTGCTGGTCGACGTAGCGGCGCAGTGCGTGCTTGGTGCCGCGCGCCTGGTCGACGGGGCGGATCTGCCGACGCCCGCCCCCGCTCTGTGTCCACCACCGGTGTCCCTCGGCGTCGTCCGGCTCGACCGTGACGCTGCCGCCCTTCACCTCCAGCACGAGCACGCCGACGTCGGGCATGAGCACGACGAGGTCGGCCTCGTGGTCCTTGTCGCCGTCGGTGAGGCGGAGGTTGGCCAGCAGCACGTCGTCGTCGTCGAGCGTCTCGCGCAGCCGCTCCCACACCTCCTTCTCGGAGCCAGTGGTGAAGGTCGGGATCTCCGGGATCAGGCGCGGCATGCGACCACCCCATCACCGATCCGATCCGCGCATGACCCGAACACGGTCACCGGGTGGTCCCGGCCTCGTCCTCGTCGAAGAGCGCGAGCTGGTCGAGCTGCACCTTGCGCACCGGGGCGTCGACCATCAGGCGCAGCCCGGCGCGCATCCGAGCCGCCAGGTCGCGGAGGTAGTCGTGCCGGGCCTGCAGCACCTTCTCCCTGCTGCGCTGCCCCGCTGCCCGTGCCTCCCGGATCCGCGTGCGCGTCTCGCGGCGGCGCTTCTCGGTGATCCGGATCGCCTTGAGCAGCAGGCCGGTGTCGTTGCCGTAGATCCGCACCATCGCGCCCGTACCCACCGACCCGCGGTCGTCGCGCTCGAGCTCCGCCATCACGGCGTACGCCGTCTCGAACCGACTGCCCGGCCGCTCGCCCACAGGCTCGGGCGCCGCGCGGACGCGCTCGGCGAGGTCACGGGCCCATCCGTCGACCTGCGACAGCATCCGGAGGACCTCGATGCGGACAGCGGCCGGCTCGGCCACCTCGAGCCCGAGCTCGCGCGTGACGCTGATGCGCTGGCCGGTGAGGAAGAACGTCAGGCCGAACTCGGTGCGGTTGAGCCGGTTGACCTCGACCAGCGCGGCCTGGCGGTCCGCCACGTCGTCGACCAGCAGGCACGACAGCAGCACCCGCGGAGCGTTCTTGTTGACCGACACCCACACGAGCTGGTCCTCCGTCGGCAGCGGGAGGTCGCCGTCGTCGTCCCACTCCGGCGCCTCGTCGTAGCTGTCCGCCACGGCCAGGTCGATGACTGCCCGGACCTCCTCGACCGACGTCGGTCGGACGACCTCGTCCGGGTCAGGCTCGACGCGCTGCGGCTTCGGCGGCAGAGGGCGTACGGCACCCTCCGCCTCCAGCCCGTCGGCGTCGAGGTAGACCGGGTGGAGCACGCCGTAGACCTCGCGCAGCGCACGAACCACCATCACGGCTGCCCGGTCGGCCTCCCGCAGCTCGAGGTCGAGCCAGAAGTTGGTCTCGCCCTCGGACCAGTCCTCTGCCTCGGGCCGTCGGAACCCGATCCCCTCGAGGGCACGCTCCTGCTCCTCGTCGAGCTCGGACCCGGCCGCGAGGTAGACGTTGCTCACCGCCTCGACGCGCATCATCGCTTCACCGCCTGCCACCTGGCAGTAGGGCGCCGCCCCGGTCTCCTCCTGCGGCGGCACCTCGACGACGATCGAGTCGTCCTCACCCATCCCGGCGACGTGGTCCGCCAGGCGCTGGCGGAACTCCCGCCAGGCCCCCTCCACCGCGTCGTCCCAGCGACGCTCCAGCTCTCCGCCCATGCCTCGACCCCTCACCGGATCGCCCCCGCGATCCCCACGAGAACGACTCTAGGGACGACCACCGACAGTGCTCCCCGGCGCGGATCGAGGCGGTCTAGAACCCACTCCGGCAGTCCTGTCACCCACCGCCGCATCGGCGTAGATTCGAGGATTGCCCTCCCACCCCCCATTCCCGAGAGGTGGGTGACCACACCGAGGAGGGGCAGCGTGTTCATCCAGATCATCCAAGGCACATGCACGCGCCAGCAGGAGCTCCACGAGCACCTGGACACGTGGCGCAACGAGCTCAGCAGCGGAGCACCGGGCTGGCTCGGAGGGACCTACGGGTTCACCGACGACGACATGTTCGTGGGCGTCGTCAGATTCGATTCGCGGGAGTCCGCGATGTCCAACTCAGGCAGGCCCGAGCAGGACGCCTGGGCCGCCAGCATGATGGAGCTCTTCGACGGTCCGGTCGAGTTCCACGACTGTGACGACGTCACCCTGATGATGGACGGCGGGTCCGACAGTGCGGGCTTCGTCCAGATCATCCGGGGCAAGGTCGACGACGTCGACCGCCTCAGGTCGATGATGACCGCCGACACCGACTCCCTGCACCAGATGCGGCCCGAGATCATCGGCGGCACGCTCGCCGTCGAGCCGGACGGCACCTTCACCGAGACCGTCGCGTTCACCAGCGAGGCCGCGGCGCGTCAGGGTGAGCAGGTCGAGCCGCCGCCCGAGGTCCGGTCCGACCTCGAGTACGCCATGACGGACGCGGAGTTCTACGACCTGCACCGCCCCTGGTTCGCGTCGCGCTGAGACGTCCCGCGGGGTGCACCGGGGCGCTCGGGAGCCCCGGGGCGGTCGATCTCACCGCCACTGCATGTCGCCACGACCCTCGGGTACGGAACGCCTTCGACCACCCCCGACCCGAAGGCGGTTCAGCGCGATGAAGGCAGTCACCTGGCAGGGCGTCCACGACATGCAGGTCACGGAGGTCCCCGACCCCCGCATCGAGGAGTCGACGGACGCGATCATCAAGATCACGTCGACCGGCCTGTGCGGCTCCGACCTGCACCTCTACGAGACCCTCGCCCCGTTCATGGAGGCCGGCGACATCGTCGGCCACGAGCCGATGGGCATCGTCGAGGAGGTCGGCCGCGGCGTCAGCAACCTCAAGGTCGGCGACCGCGTCGTCGTGCCGTTCAACGTCTGCTGCGGCTCGTGCTGGATGTGCGACCAGGGCCTCTACAGCCAGTGCGAGACCACGCAGAACCACGAGCACGGCACCGGCGCGAGCTTCTTCGGCTACAGCAAGCTCTACGGCCAGGTCCCCGGCGGCCAGGCGGAGTACCTCCGCGTCCCGTTCGCCGACTTCCTGCCCGTCAAGGTGCCGCACGAGCACGCCGACGACCGGTTCCTCTTCCTCTCCGACGTCCTGCCGACCGCGTGGCAGGGCCTGCAGTACGCCGACGTGCCCGACGGCGGCACGCTGCTCGTCCTCGGCGCCGGACCGATCGGTGACATGGCGGCCCGCATGGGCGTACGCGCCGGCCACCGCGTCATCTCCGTCGACCGCGTGCCGGAGCGGCTCGCCCGCGTCGAGGCGTTCGGCGCCGAGCCGCTCAACCTCGACGACGCCGAGGACGTCGGCAGCGTGGGCGACGTCGTCCGCGAGGCCACCGGCGGCCGAGGCCCCGACGCCGTCATCGACGCCGTCGGCATGGAGGCCCACGGCTCCGGCGGCGCGCAGGTCGTGCAGAAGATGACCGGCCTGCTGCCCGACGCGATCTCGGAGCCGATGATGAAGAAGGCCGGCCTCGACCGCCTCGCCGCCCTGCACACCGCCATCGACGCCGTACGCCGCGGAGGCACCATCTCGATCTCCGGCGTCTACGGCGGCCAGGCCGACCCGATGCCGATGATGCAGCTCTTCGACAAGCAGATCCAGGTCCGGATGGGCCAGGCCAACGTGCGCCGCTGGACCGACGAGCTGCTCGCCATGCTGGTCGAGGACGACCCGTTCGGCGTCGACGCCTTCGCCACCCACCACCTCCCGCTCACCGAGGCGCCCGACGCCTACGCGCACTTCCAGAAGAAGGAGGAGGGCATGGTCAAGGTGGTCTTCCAGCCCTGAGCCGTGCCCGGACTGACCCGCGACCCGCGCGGGTCAGTCCTCGCGGTCCTTCGGCGGACGCCCCCGCCTGGGCACCGGACCGGCGTCACGCGGCTCACGCCCGGCAGCCTTGAGCGCCTCGCGCAGCAGCAGCTCGATCTGGGCGTTGACGCTGCGCAGGTCGTCCGCGGCCCAGCGCTGCAGGGCGGAGTGGACGGCAGGGTCGAGGCGCAGCAGCACGGACTTGCGCTCTGCGCCTCGCCTGGGAGCCGACTCCCCCGCCTCGTCGCTCACGGACGACCCGATCAGGTGTAGAGCGAGCCGGTGTTGACGACGGGGGTCGTGCCGCGTTCGGAGCAGAGCACCGTGAGCAGGTTGGACACCATCGCGGCCTTGCGCTCGGCGTCGAGCTCGACGATGTCCTTCTGCTCCAGCTGCGCGAGCGCGCTCTCGACCATTCCGACTGCTCCGTCGACGATCTTCTCGCGTGCGGCGATGACGGCCGAGGCCTGCTGCCGCTGCAGCATCGCCTGGGCGATCTCCGCGGCGTAGGCCAGGGCCGAGATCCGCACCTCGATGACCTCCAGTCCGGCCAGGACGATCCGCTCGGCGACCTCCGAGGCCAGCTCGGCCGAGATGACCTCGGTGTCGCCGCGCAGGGTGACCTCCGTGGCGGCGTTGTCGTAGGGGTGGCTCATCGCCACGTGCCGCAGGGCCGACTCGGCCTGCACCGCCACGAAGTCCTCGTAGTCCTCCACGGCGAAGGTCGCCCGGGCCGTGTCGGCCACCTGCCAGACGACGATGGCCGCGATGTTGATCGGGTTGCCGTCGGCGTCGTTGACCTTGAGCTCGTTGGTCTCGAAGTTGTGCACCCGGACCGAGACGTTGCGCCGGGTGGTCAGCGGGACGATCATCCGCAGCCCCGGCTTGCGCACGGTGCCGACGTAGCGGCCGAAGAACTGCACGACCCGCGTCTGCCCCGGAGCCACGATCGTCAGCGAGGCGGCAAGCAGCAGACCGAGGACGATGATGGCGGCGCCGCCGACGATGAGGCCGATGCCGCCCTCACCGGCGTCCGCGTCGATGATGCCGGCGACCGTCATCCAGCAGCCCAGGCCGAGGAGCAGCAGCGACACGGCCAGCCCGGCGAAGCCGTCGACGGACCACGCCTCCCGTTCGGTCACGTCGACCCGCGTGCCCTCGTGCCCCACCGGGTGTCCTGCCGGCGGGCCGCCCTCCGACTCGCCGATCTCCCCCTGCTGCATTGCCCGGTCCCCGTCCATGCGGTCAGCCCCTTCTCCCAGAATGTGATGGCAAATAGATATCACATTCCGTGGAAGCCGGTGCAGCTCACCCCGTCACCGGCGCCCGCCGCCGCCTCCCCAGGGCCCCGGCTCGGACGTAGACCACGGTCGTCACCACGTTGAGCACGACGGCGGTCGCGACGTACATCGCCAGGTTGAGCCCGGGCACGAGGTCGGGCGGCAGGGTGTACGCCATGGCGACCCGCGCGGCGGCGTCGAGCAGCGTGCCGATCGCCCAGAGCGTGCTCGACGTACGCCACATCTGGCGAAACCACGGCTCACGCTCCCAGAGCCCTTCCCAGTCGCCCGGCCAGCCCAGCCGGCCCTCGGCCATCGGCCTCGCGAACTGGTAGGCCAGCGGCCGGTCGGACCACCACAGGCTGGCGAGGAACCAGAGGCCGACGCCGCCGGTGACCAGCGCGTCCTTGGCGAGCAGGAACCGCTCGTCGCCGGGGAGCAGGGAGATCGCGAAGCTCGCGAAGAGCAGGACCGTGAAGAACGCCTCGAGCCCGCTGGGCCGGTTGCCGCGGAGCAGCGACACGCACGCCGGGACCAGGGACAGCACGGCGCCCACGACCAGCGCGGCGTACACGCTGACGCCGAGGTGTCGCATCAGGTAGTAGAGCGCCGTCGACCCGACGATGCCGAGGAGCGGTCGGAGCAGGGTCACGGATCGGCCCTCGTCGCGCGGTCGAAGAGCTCCACCAGCTCGGCGGCGTACGCCGTGCAGTCGAGGTCGGCGTCGGCCGCCAGCTGGAAGGGCACGGCCTCGACGGCCCGCTGGATCGTGCCGGCCATGACGCGGGTGTCGAACTCCCGCATCGCCCCGGAGCGCTGACCGTCGGCGAGGATCCTCTCGAGGTGGCTCACGTCGCTCGGCGCGGGCCTGCCGTCGCCCCAGGCGCCGGACATCACCACCTGGAGCAGGGCGGACATCGGCGCGCGGTGCGTGTCGGCGTACCCCACGACGCCCTCGACGTAGGCCCTGAGCCGCTCGCCCGGCGTCTCCGCCGCCATGACCAGGGCACCGACGTGCTCGCCGATCCCGGCGACGACGTGCTCGACCAGCGCCGCGACCAGCTCGGCCTTGCCGGCGAAGTGGTAGCTGATCAGCCGCGTGCTGGACAGGCCGGCCCGCTCGCAGATCCGCGCGAACGACGCCTTGGCGAAGCCCTCCTCCGCGACGACGTCGATCGTCGCCTCCAGGATCTGCGCCCGCCGCGCGGTCGCCGCCACCGATCGCTCCGTTACTTGCACGAGTAAGACGCTAGCGCTGCCTCCTCCCGGCCGCAATGCCATTGGCGAGACCTAGCCTCCGGACCGCCCGCGGGTGTAGGCAGGGAGGGTGAGGCGCCCGCCCTCGCGACCGCCGGACGAGGAGATGGCATGGCCGCACTCGAGAGCACCCAGCTGCTGACCGAGCTCGAGCCGGTGGTCGAGGAGAACCTCAACCGCCACATGGCGATGGCCGACGAGTGGATGCCCCACGAGTACGTCCCCTGGAGTCTCGGTCGGGACTTCGCCGACCTCGGCGGCGATCCGTGGGAGGTCGCGCAGTCGCAGCTGTCCCCGATCGCGCGCACTGCGCTCGAGGTCAACCTGCTCACCGAGGACAACCTGCCGAGCTACCACCGCGAGATCGACCGTGCCTTCGGCCGGGACAGCGCGTGGGGCACCTGGGTGAACCGGTGGACCGCCGAGGAGGGTCGGCACGCGTTCTGCATCCGCGACTACCTGCTCGTCACCCGCGGCGTCGACCCCGTCGAGCTCGAGCGCGCGCGGATGGAGACGATGGAGACGGGCTACGAGGCGATGGACAAGTCGCTGCTCAACGTCTGCGCGTACGTGTCGTTCCAGGAGCTCGCCACCCGTGTCTCGCACCGCAACACCGGCCGCTACACCGAGGAGCCGATCGCCGACAAGCTGCTCGCCCGCGTCGCCAAGGACGAGAACCTCCACATGATCTTCTACCGCAACATCGTCACCGCGGCCCTCGAGCTCTCCCCCAGCCAGACGATGCGCGCGATCACCGAGGAGGTCGTCGGCTTCGAGATGCCCGGCAGCGTGATCCCCGGCTTCTCGCGCAAGGCCGTGCAGATGGCCAAGGCTGGCATCTACGACCTGCGCATCCACCACGACGACATCGTCGCGCCGCTGTTGCGGCAGTGGGGCGTGTGGGAGCTGGAGGGGCTGGACGCCGACGGCGAGGCGGCCCGCGACGAGCTGGCCACCGCCGTCGCTGCGCTCGACGGCGAGGCGACGCGGTTCGTCGAGCGGCGGGACGAGGCGGCAGCGAAGAAGGCGGCGCGCCAGGCGAGCGGCTAGGGGGCGCGCTTGACCCCCTCGCCTTGGTGATGACGTGCCGTCGGCGGCGGACCTAGAGTCGACTGTCGGCAGGAGGTGCGCCATGGCGAGGGCGGGTGACGTGCTGGAGCACCCGCGGACGGGCGAGCTGATCGTGTGGCTCAAGGTCGCGGGCGACACCGACGGTCGGCTCCTCGAGGGCGACATCTTCGCCCGGCCCGGTGGGCACCCGGCCGCCACGCACGTGCACCCGCACCAGGAGGAGCGCTTCCGGGTCGTCCATGGCACCGTGAGGTTGGAGGTCGACGGCACGGAGCGGATCCTCGGGGCCGGGGCGACCGCGTCCGTCCCTCCGGGCCGGGCCCACACCTGGGCCAACGTCGGCGACGACGAGGCGTGCGTGCGGGTCGAGATCGAGCCGGCACTGCGCACGGAGATGTTCTTCGAGACCTTCTTCGGCCTCGCCAAGGACGGCCGGACCAACAGCAAGGGTCTGCCCAACCTGTTGAGCATGGCGGTGATCCTGCGGGAGTACGACGCCGAGGTGCGGCTGGCCCACCCGCCCGCCGTCGTCCAGCGAGCCGTCTTCACTCCCCTCGCGCTGCTCGGCCGGACGCTCGGCTACCGCGGGTGGTACCCGCGCTACACCTCCGAGCCGATGCCTCGGCCTCGGCCTCGCTGAGCTGCACTCCACCATGGGGCGATCCACCCAGCCCGCCGGTCACCGGAGATGGGTGCTCCGCCCGACGCGAGGAGTGGCGTCGTCGAAATAGCGTCGAGCCATGGACACCACAGACATCGACACCGTGATCATCGGCGCTGGTCAAGCGGGCCTGTCGACCGGCTACCACCTGCAGCGCCGCAACGTCCCGTTCGTCATCCTCGAAGCCGCCAGCCGCGTCGGCGACAACTGGCGACGGCAGTGGGACAGTCTCAGGCTCTACTCCCCCGCCCAGTTCGACGGGCTCCCCGGACTGCCGTTCCCCGCCGCCCGGTGGACCTTCCCGGGCAAGGACGCAGTGGGCGACTACCTCGAGAGCTACGCCCGCACGTTCGGCCTCCCGGTCTGCCTCGAGACGCGCGTGCAGGCCCTGGACCGCGAGGGTGACGGCTACGTCGTGACGACGGACCGCGGGCGGTTCACCTGTCGCAACGTCGTCGTCGGGACCGGGACGTTCGGGCGGAGCCCGCTGATCCCCGACGTGGCCGCGACGCTCGACCCGAGCATCCTCCAGCTGCACTCGAGCGAGTACCGCCGGCCCGGCCAGGTCAACGACGGCGCCGTGCTCGTCGTCGGCGCGAGCCACTCCGGCACCGACATCGCCTACGAGCTGGCCGAGACGCACCCGGTGGTCCTGGCCGGCCGCGACTGTGGCGAGATCCCGCCGCGGCTCGGCTCACCGGCCTTCCGGATGGTCTTCCCGGTCCTGCTCTTCGCCTGGAAGCACGTCCTCACCCGGCGCAGCCCGATGCGCACCAAGCTCACGGAGGAGCTGCGTCGCCACGGTGGCCCGATGCTGCGCGTCAAGCGACGCGACCTGGTCGAGCGGGGCGTCGAGCGCGTCACCAGCCGGATCGAGGAGTCGCGCGACGGCCAGCCCGTCGTCGACGGCGCGCCCCGCGACGTCTCCACCGTCGTGTGGGCGACCGGCTTCCGCCAGGTCTTCGACTGGATCCACCTCCCGATCCTCGGCGAGGACGGCTGGCCGAAGGAGATGCGGGGCGTGGTCGCCGACGCCCCGGGCCTGTTCTTCTGCGGACTGGCCTTCCAGTACTCGTTCAGCTCGATGCTCATGACCGGCGTGGGCCGGGACGCGGCCTTCGTCGCGGACCGGGTGGCGACCCGTTCCCGCGCCCTGGGGAAGGCGACCTCGAGCCACCCCGCGGCGGCGTGAGCGGCCGTACGCTCGAGAGCGGAGGTGAGCGGGATGCCCGTGGCCGGCGACGTCGACCCAGCGCGACAGGCGTACGCGCGCGGTGACTGGCCCGAGGCGTACGACACCTGGTCCGAGGCCGACCTCGCCGGCCTCCCGCCAACCGACCTCGACGACTTCGCAACTGCGGCCGAGCTGCTCGGGCACCACGACACGACGGTGGTCGCGCTGCAGCTCGAGTTCCGCCTGCACGAGCAGGCGGGCGACCCGCAAGGGGCCGTACGGGCGGCCGTCCGCCTGGCGATGAGCTGCGCCACCCACGGAGAGCCTGCCCTCTTCTCCGGATGGTCCGCCCGGGCGCAGTCGCTGCTCGCCGACGTCGGGGAGGACTCGGCCGAGGCGGGTTGGGTGGCCTTCACCCGGATGTTCGCCCACCTCGGCCGCGGCGAGATCCCGCAGGCATCGCTGCAGGCCGACCTCGCCACAGAGGCGGGGCGCCGCAACCGCGACCCCGACCTCGTGGCCATGGGGCTGACCGGTCAGGGACGGCTTCGCCTCTACACCGACCGGATCCCCGACGGCCTCGCCTGCCTCGACGAGGCGATGGTCCGGGTGATCGCCGGTGAGTGCACGCCGGTCATCGCCGGGCACGTCTACTGCACGGCGATCGAGGGCTGCCAGGAGATCAGCGACTTCGGTCGGGTCGCGGAGTGGACCGCCGCCCTCGAGCGGTGGTGCTCCGCGCAGCCCGGGCTGCTGCTCTTCACCGGCCAGTGCGCCCTGCACCGCGGCCAGCTGTTCCGGATGCACGGCGACTGGGCGGAAGCACTCGACGAGCTCGAGCTCGCCGCGCAGCGCTACGTCGAGGCCGGGTCGCCGGACGCCATCGGGCTCACGTCCCGCGAGTCCGGCGACGTCCTGCGCCTGCGCGGGGACCTCGACGAGGCCGACGTTGCCTACCAGCGGGCGGCCGACCACGGTTGCGACCCCCAGCCCGGGCTCGCCCTGCTGTGGCTCGCGCGCGGGCAGGACGCGGCGGCGTTGGCCGCAGTCGAGCGCATGCTGGTCGAGGACGTCGGCGCCGTGGCGCGGTGTCGCGTCCTGCCCGCCGCGGTCGAGGTGTTCCTCGCGTCCGGGCAGGTGGACCGCGCGCGCTCCGCCACCGACGAGCTGTCGTCCCTGGCCTGCTCGGAGGTCCTCGCGGCGATGGCCGCCGAGTGCTCCGGCGCGGTCGAGCTCGCCGATGACGACCCGGCGGGAGCCCTGCCCTTMCTCCGCAAGGCGGGCCAGATGTGGGCGCGCGCGTCCGCTCCGTACGACGCGGCCCGCGCCGGCGTCCTCCGGGGCCGGGCGCTGGCCCGGCTCGGCGACCTCGACGCCTCGCGCCGCGAGCTCGAGGCGGCACGCGACTGCTTCCGCCGCCTGGGTGCTCGCCCGGCGGCGGACCGGGTCTCCTCGCTGCTCGCGCCGGCAGCGCCGCCCGCGGGACTCACCCCCCGCGAGGTCGAGGTGCTCCGCCTCGTCGCCACCGGTCGTACCAATCCTCAGATCGCCGCGGGCCTGGTGCTCTCGGAGAAGACGGTGGCCCGCCACCTCTCCAACATCTTCACCAAGCTCGACGTGCGCTCTCGGACCGCCGCCGCGGCGTACGCGTACGAGCACGGGTTGATGTGAGCGGTCAGGCCGCTGACGGACGCTCCGAGCGCAGCCAGTGCCAGGCGACGGCCCCGACCCAGAGCTCGTACCCGAGGGTGCTCAGCGCGAGGAGCGGGAAGAGCGCGTCCGTGAGCAGGGTCGCGCTGCCGAGCAGGCTCAGCGGCAGCAGCAGGAGACCGGCCCGCTGGAGCCAGGGCGCCGTCCCGGCCATGCGGAGGCCCAGCACGATCGCCCCGACGAGGAAGAGCCGCGGCAGCACCGAGAACGCGAGCGAGTACGGCGCGATGGCGTCCCACCCCGCGAGGAGGCGTACGTCGGTGCCGTCGGCGGCGGCGCCCATCGCGACGTCGTGCAGCACCCCCGCGAGCGGCCAGACCAGCGCCAGCATCGTGCCGGCAGCGACGGCGACGGTCGACAGGACGCCGCTGGGGTCGACCCGGCGGAGGCGCACGTGCACGGCGCCGAGGAACCCCAGCAACATCGTCCCGGCGACCATGAAGGCGTAGTTGCTCACGCGGTAGGCGGTCTCCACGTCGAGGATGGCCTGCCCGCGCTCGGCCGCCGGGTCGCCGGGCGCACCGACGCCCGGCAGCACGAAGACCGCCATCGCGATCATCACCAGCAGCTGGCACGCGGTGAACGCGAGGCCGAAGCGGGCGCTCAGCCGGGTCAGGGCGTGCTCGGACGCGACAGGGGCGCCGGGGACGGCCCCTCGATCGACGGTGGTGGTCATGTCGGTGTCCTCTCAGGCGAAGCGGAAGGCGAGGTGTTCGACGCGCTCGTAGCGGCGCCGGAAGATGCGGAGGAGCAGGCCGTAGCCGGGCGGGGTGGACTCGAGCAGGCGCTCACGGGCGTCGGCCGGCACCCCGTCCATCGCCCACGGGAGGAGGAACGGGATCGAGCGCAACGGGTAGCGCTTCTCGACCGCCTTCTCGAAGGCCGCGTTCTCCTCCTCGCTCAGGCTGCGCTGCAGCATCGGGAGGGCGTGCTGCTCCTCGTGGGCCAGGTGCGACAGCAGGAGCTCGTGGGCGGCTCCGAGCCGGATCTCCAGTGCATTGCGGTGATCGGTGCACGGGTGCGCGCTCATCGAGGCGAAGGCGTCACGCACGTTCTCGAGCGCGGGGTCGATGTCGTCGTGCTCGTCCTCCATGTCGGCGAGCACCCGGAGGCCGGCCGCGTCGCCGGCGGCCTCAGCGTGCCGCTGCAGCAGCGGCCACAGCTCGTCGTCCTCCGCGGAGTGGTGGTGGTGCAGCACGTCGGCCATCGCGACCCAGCGCCGCTCGAGCGCGGCCCACACCTCGTGCTCGGCGATCGGCGTGCCCTCCACGGCGGCCGCGAACCTGTCGAAGTCGCGCCGCAGGGCGTGGTGCATGACGTACATCCCCGTCTGGTCGTGCGGACCCTCGGCGGTGTGCGCCTGCCCGGGCAGGGTCAGCTGCGGGCGGTACGACGGGGTGGTCCCGGTGTGCTTCATCGGCTCTCCTCGGCTGGTGGTGCGAGCACGATCTCCTCCGACTCTTGAGCCGCACTCCAGAGCGACTTGAGCCGCTTTCCCGCTACGTTGCTGCGCGTGTGGGTCCGCGTGCTCGGAACGAGCCAGGTGGCGCTCGCCGACGATCCGGCAGCCACCGTGGACGTCGGCGCCCGCAAGCCGCGCTCGGTCCTGGCCGCGCTGGCCCTCCGGCTCGGCAGCGACGTCCCGCCCGACGCACTGGTGCGGCTGGTCTGGGGCGAGGACGCGCCGCGCGGCGCCCACGGCACCCTGCACTCCTACCTGTCCGGCGTACGACGCGTCCTCGAGCCGGGCCTCGGCCCCCGGGAGAAGCCCCGGGTCCTGCTGACCAGCGACCACGGCTACCGGCTGGCGCTCGGTCGCGAGGACGTCGACGCGCACTGCTTCGCCGACGAGGTCCGCACCCTCCACCGGTCGCTCGCGCCGCTCGCCGCGCAGCTCACCACCGGGCCGGGCGCCGACTGGCCGACCCGCGCGGAGATCTCGCGGGGCGTGGACCGGATCGAGGAGCTCCTCGCCCTGTGGACCGGTGACGCGTACGCCGACCTCCCCGACGAGCCCGAGGTCGTCCTCGAGCGGACGTCGCTCGACCAGCTCCGGCTCGACGCCGAGGAGGCGCGCGTCCTGGGCCTGCTCGCCCTCGGCGACCACGCGGTGGTCGTCGCCGCGACCGAGGAGGCGACGGCGAGGTACCCGCTCCGCGAACGCGTCTGGGCTCTGCACGCGCTCGCCCTGACCCGCTCGGGTCGCCAGGCCGAGGCGCTCGCCGCGCTGCGCCAGATCCGGTCCGTCCTGGCCGACGAGCTCGGCCTCGACCCGGGACACGAGCTGCGCGAGCTCGAGCAGGCCGTGCTCGTCCAGGACCCCGCCCTGCACCGGTGGTTGCGTGCCGGCTCGAACGGGTCCGCGCCCGCCGCGACGGCCGCCACCCCTCCCGCCACAGCCCCGAGCGGTACGACGACCGGGTGGCCGACGGTCGGCCGCGAGGCCGAGGAGGCCGTGCTGCTGGACGTGCTGGCGCGCGCCGAGGCGGGCACGCCCGCGACCGCCCTCCTCGTCGGCGAGCCCGGCATCGGCAAGTCGCGGCTGGTCGCCAGGGTCGTGGCCGCGGCGCGCGAGCGGGGCTTCCGGGTGGCGACGGGCAGGTGCTCGCAGGACGACGGGGCGCCCAGCCTGTGGCCCTGGAGCCAGGCCCTGCGCGAGCTCGCCGACGGCGAGGTCGACAGCCACGTCGAGGAGCTGCTGGCCGGCGCGCCGTCGGGCAGCGGCGAGAGTGGCGAGCGTGAGGCGTTCCGCGCCCGCGAGACCCTGGCGCACGAGGTCACCTCCCGGTCGTCGTCCGGGCCGGTCCTGCTGGTGCTCGACGACCTGCACTGGGCCGACACCGCGTCCCTCAAGGTGCTGCGGCACCTCGTCACGAGCGCCGCACCCGGGCACCGCCTCGCGGTCGTCGTCACGCGGCGGAGGCTGCCCGAGCCGACCGGCGACCTGGCCGAGGTCGGGGAGGAGCTCGCGCGCCACCACGTGACCCGGCTGGACCTCTCCGGCCTGACGCCGGAGGAGGCCCGGAGCCTGGTGGACGCCGTGACCGGCACCGTCGTACCCGCCGAGGTGGTGGACGACTGGCACCGGCGATCCGACGGCAACCCCTACTTCCTCGTCGAGCTCGCCCGGCTCGACGCCCGCGACAGCACGACGTTGCCCGCGACCGTCCGGGACGTCATCGTCCGCCGCCTGCAGGGCCTCCCCGAGCGGACCCGCGAGCTGCTCCTCCTCGCCGCCGTCCTCGGCCGGCGCTTCTCGCTGGACCTGTTGGCGGCGGTGGCTCGAGAGCCGGTGGAGGACGTCGACGACGCGCTGACGCCGGCGCGTGAGGCGGGGCTCGTCGAGGACCCCGAGGCCGGGACCGCGGCCTTCACCCACGCCCTCACCCGCGACGCGGTCGTGACGACCGCGAGTCCGTCGCGGCTCGCGCGCCTCCACGCCCAGGTGGCCCACACCCTCGCCGACGACGCCGCGGTCGGCGGGATGGTCGGCCGCGAGGAGCGGGTCGCCGAGCTCGCCCGGCACTGGCTCGCCGCCGGCCCCACCCACGTCGGCCGGGCCTGGCGCGCCGCGGGCGACGCGGCCGCGCAGGCCCGTCGTACCTTCTCGTGGGTCGAGGCTGAGCGGCTCGTCGCCGCTGCGATCGACGCCCACCGGCGCGACCCCCTCGGCACGACCGTCGAGCGGATCGACCTGCTGCTGACCCGCGCGCGCGACTGCCGCCCCAACGCGGAGTGGGACCAGGTGCTGCCCTGCGCGGAGGAGGCGATCGCGCTCGCCCGGCGCGAGGACGACCTGCCCCGGCTCGCCGCGGCGGCCGCGGCGTCCACGGACGGGTCGGTCTGGATGCCCCAGCAGTGGAACGAGGTGCCGGAGGACGCCGTCGAGGACCTGCGGTGGGCCATGGCCGAGCTGCCCCACGGCGACTCGACGGAGCGCTGCCGGGTCATGCTCGCGCTCGCGGTCCTGCTCTACTACGACCCGTCGGCCCAGGCCGAGGTCCGGGCGCTCGCCGAGGAGGGCGTCGCCATGGCCCGCCGGATCGGCGATCCCGCCCTGCTGGCCTGGGCGGCGCCGACCGCCTGGAAGGCACTCTGGACCCCGGCACGTGCAGACCTCCGGCTCGAGCTGGCGCGGGAGGGTCTCCGCGCCACGCGGGAGGCAGCCGACCCGGACGCCGAGGTGGTCGCGTCGGTGCTGCTGACCGGCAGCCTGATCGAGCTGGGCAACCGGACGGCGTACGTCGACACCGCGGCGGCCACTGCCCGGCTCGCGTCCCGCCGCCGCAACTCCTACGCCCAGGTGGCGCTGGGATGGATCGACCTCAGCCTCGCCTCGCTGCGGCGCGACGCCGCCGCCGTGGACCGGCTCGCGGCCGAGCTGCACGCCCTGCGGCCGCGGCTCAACCCCGGCAACGAGGCGCTGCACCTGATGGGCATCCACCTCATCTCGCACCTGTGGGACGAGCGCATCGGCGAGCTGATCGAGCCGATCGCGGCGGCCATCGCGGTCGCCGACAACRACATGGCCGCGGACGTCCTGCTCCTCGCGATCGCCCGCGCGGGCGAGCCCGACCGGTTGCGCGCGCAGCTGCTCACCCCCGTCATCCACCGGGTGGACAACTGGAGCAGCACGAGCACCTGGTGCGGGGTCGCCGAGGCCGCCGCCGTCGCGGGCGACGTACCGCTGGCCGAGCAGATGGCTGCGCGGCTGGCACCGCTGCACGGGCGGCTGGCGATCAGTGGCATCTCGACCGTGATGGGTCCGGTCGACGGCTACCTCGCGCTCGCCCTCGCCGCCAGCGGCAGGCACCAGGAGGCGGCCGACGCGGCGGGACGCGCAATCGCCCAGTGCGAGGCGTGGGGCTTCACGGCGTACGCCGACTGGCTGGGCGAGCACCGCGCGCGGCTCGACTTCTGAGAGGTCTTGGGGCACCTCTTGGGTCGAGCACCCAAGCCGCGTCCAAGTGCGCCCGAAGGTGCCGGCCGCAGGGTCATCGGGTCAGCCCGACCCGCACCCAGGAGACCACCATGTCGTCGTACCTCTTCCGTCTCGGCCGCTCGTCCGCCGCCCATCCGTGGCGGGTGATCAGCGCCTGGGTCCTGCTCGTGGCCACCGCCGCGGCGCTCGCCTCGTCGTTCGGCGCGCCGCTGCGCGACGACTGGGACGTGCCGGGCGCCCGTGCCCAGCAGGGCATCGACCTGCTGCGCGAGCACGGGGTCGGCGGCTTCGCCAGCGCCCGCGTCGTGGTCCACGACCGCGAGGGCGACCCCCTCCCCTCCGCGGAGATCGGCACCCTGACCGAGCGCCTCCGCGACCTCGAGCACGTCGCCGACGTCGGGCCGGCCCGGCTCAGCGACGACGGCGACACCGCCGTCCTGACGGTGCAGTACGCCGAGCCCATCACGCACCCCGACCTGATGGGCAACATCGAGCCGCTGGAGGGCGCGATCGCCGAGACGACCGCCTCCGGCCTGCAGGTGGAGCTCGGCGGCGAGGTCCCCGACACCGCGGGCGAGGCCTTCGGGGGCACCGGCGAGCTCGTCGGCGTGGGCATCGCCCTGCTGATCCTCGTCATCGCCCTCGGCTCCGCCGTCGGCGCCGGGCTGCCGATCGGCGTGGCAGTCGTCGGGCTGGCGGCGGGCAGCTCGGGCATCGCCCTGCTCGCCGCGACCATGTCGGTGAGCACGTCCGCTCCGATGGTCGCCTCGATGGTGGGACTCGGCGTCGGGATCGACTACGCGCTGCTCCTGGTCACGCGCCACGTGGAGAACCTCCGCCTCGGGCACGACGCGATCGAGGCCGCCGGCCGCGCGGTCGCGACGTCCGGTCGATCGGTGGTGTTCGCCGCGGTGACCGTGCTGGTCTCGCTGATGGGCCTGCGCCTCGCCGGCCTGTCGACGTACGACTCGTTCGGCCTGGCCACCGCCATCGCCGTCGTGTTCGTCGCCGCGGCCGCCCTCACCCTCGTGCCGGCGCTGTGCCGGCTGGGTGGTCGCAAGCTCCTCCCCCGGGCCGTACGCCGCAACCGTCCGCTGCGCACCCGCGAGCCGCTCACCGCCCGCTGGGCCGCCCGTGTCGGCCGCAAGCCGCTCGTGTGGGCACTGGTCAGCCTCGGCGTCCTGCTGGTGCTCGCCGCGCCCGTGCTCGACCTGCGCACCTGGCCCGGCGACGCGAGCAGCCAGCCCGCCGACAACACCACGCGCCAGGCGTACGACCTCGTCGCCGCCGAACTCGGTCCCGGCGCGAACGGGCCGCTGACCGTGGTGGTGCCGACCTCCGCCGCGGGCGACGCGGACGAGGCGGTGGCGACGCTGCGCGCGGACGACCGCATCGCCGGCGTCGAGCCGGTGGTCACCACGCCGGACGGCGAGCTCTCGATCATCACCGCCGAGCCCGCCTTCGGGCCCACCGACGAGCGCACCCCGGACCTGATCGAGGACCTGCGTGCCGCGCTTCCGTCGAGTGCGGAGGTGACCGGCTGGACGCCGTTCTTCTCCGACATCTCCGACCTGCTGCAGGAGCGTCTGTGGCTGGTGATCGCGTTCGTCGTCGGCGTCTCCGTCCTGCTGCTCGCGCTGATGTTCAGGTCGGTGCTGGTGCCCCTCAAGGCCGCTGCGATGAACCTGCTCTCCATCACCGCCGCCTACGGCATGCTGGTCGCGGTCTTCCAGTGGGGCTGGGCCGCGGAGCTGATCGGCGTCGACCAGCCGATGCCCATCTCGAGCTGGATGCCGATCCTGCAGTTCGCGATCCTGTTCGGCCTGTCGATGGACTACGAGGTGTTCCTGCTGTCGCGGATCAGGGAGGACTATCTGCGCACCGGCGACCCGCGCGGCAGCGTGGTCCGCGGCCTCTCGGCCACCGGCCGGGTGATCACCTCGGCCGCCGCGATCATGGTGGTCGTGTTCCTCGGCTTCGCCACCGAGGGCGACGTGGTCGTCAAGCAGCTCGGGCTCGGGATGGCCGTCGCGATCGTCCTCGACGCCACCCTCGTCCGGATGGTGCTCGTCCCGGCCACGATGTCGCTGCTGGGCCACTGGAACTGGTGGCTCCCGGGCTGGCTGGACCGGCTGCTGCCCACCGTGCGCGTCGAGGTCGACGACGAGCCGGCTCCCGAGCGCGAGCTGGTCGGGGTCTGAACGTTCGCCGGACCGGTGCCCCTGCGGGGCGCCGGTCCGGCCACGCGCGATGATCTACCCATGACGGAGCGCAACGTCCTCGGCGGCGAGCTGGACCCCTGCGGCACCGACCCGCTGACCGGTTTCCACCGCGACGGCACCTGCACGGTCGGACCGCAGGATGTCGGCCTGCACGCGGTCTGCGCGGTGATGACCGAGGAGTTCCTCGCCCACCAGGCCTCGGTGGGCAACGACCTGTCCACCCCGCGCCCGGAGTGGCACTTCCCCGGCCTGGTCCCAGGAGATCGCTGGTGCGTGGTCGCCGTCCGCTGGCTCCAGGCGTACGACGCCGGGGTGGCGGCGCCCGTCGTGCTGGCGGCCACGTCGGAGCGCGCGCTCGACGTCGTACCCCTCGAGGTGCTGCGGACGCAGGCGGTCGACGTGCCGCCGGACCTCAGCGCCCTGGACTGAGCTCGCGGCCCGGACCGTCAGAGCCCGAGGGGCACCACGTGGGCGTCGTCGCCCGGGTAGACGAGTCCTTCGTGGCCGTCGCCCCACCGGACGACGTACGGCGGACCGCCGTCCGTCCCCCGGACCTCGACGATCTCGCCCTCGCGTCTGGGCGAGTCGACCCTGTTGCTCTCGGCCACCAGCCGGTCACCGACCTGCGCGTGCATCGCTGCTCACCACCCCTGTCCTGGTTCGTGCTTCCACGATGCGCCCGGAAGGCCGGCGTCGGCAAGGGACACCAGCACGACGGACAGCAACGCGGCGCCGATGTCACGCAACCCCGCGAGCACGCCGTACAGCTCGGACTGGTCGGCCAGGGGGCCGCTCAGGGTGGTGGTGCCGTCGGCGTTGCGGGTGAGCCCGAGGCCGCCGAGCCGGTCGGACCAGTGGTCGTCGAGGTGGCCCTGGACGCGGATCTCGTACGTCGCCGGGCCGGTCATCGCGACCCGACCTCCATCGGCACCGGCCGGGGAGCAGGACGGCGAGCGGGCCGCCGGATCACCCACTCGGCGACGGCCAGGTTGATCACCCAGCCGGCCGCCTTGAGCAGGTCGCCGCGCAGCTCACCGTGGCCGACGACGGCTTCACCGAAGCCCTGCGTGAAGACCTGCGTCCCGGCGGCGACGGCGAGCGCGTAGGCGCGGATCATCCACGCGCGGTGCGTGGCGAAGTCGCGACGGCGGGCGGCCACGACGCCCGTGACGAGGCAACCGGCCATCGCCGACGCGACGACGAGGCGCAGGACGAAGAGCAGCGGACCGGTGCCGGGCTGCGCTTCGTAGAAGAGCGTGAGCCACAGCGCCGAGCCGGCGACCATCAGACCGGCCACGGCGAGCACCCGGCCCGCGCGCCGGTGCCAACGCGGGTGCCGGCGGCGGATGCCCGGGACGAGCTGGAACGCGCCGACCAGGGCGAACACCGCTGCGCCCACGATGTGCACGACGAGCGCCACCGGCCACCCGAGGAACCGGTCGTCGGCCGGCATGATCTCGGGGCCTCCGGCCAGCTGCACCAGCCGGAGGCTGCCCGACGCCACGGGCACGAAGCAGAGGGCGAACAGGGCGGCGGGGAGCGCCCAGCCGGCGCGGCGGCTCATCGGACCGAGGGCGAGAGGACCGCTGCGGCGGGCTGGGCGGTGCGGGCGCGGACGTCACCGGGGTTGCGCCAGAGGGCGACGCCCAGGCCGATCAGCGCGATGCCCTCGGGGACGGCGAACGGCCGGTTGAAGGCCTCGGGAAGGAAGGCGAGCGCCGCGGTGCTGACCGTGCTGACGGCGAGCAGCGCCGCGGCCCAGCGGGGCAGGATGCCCGTGCGGAAGAGGGCGATGCCGAAGAGCAGACCGCCGAGGATGTAACCGGCACCCGCGACGTTGAGAACGACCTGCATGCCGCCGATGTCACCGTCCGGGGTGCCGCCGGCGGCGGCGCTCACGACGTCCATGACGTAGCCCCGGTTGCTGTCGAGCAGCGACGGGAGGACGGCGGCGGCGATGACCTCGGCGCTGAGCAGCGTCAGGTAGCCGAGCGCGAAGACGAGGTAGCCGACGAGGCCGAGCGGGCCGGCCTGCCGGTGCTGGCGGAGGTACATGCCGGTGATGCCCGCGAGAGCGAGGACGCACATCACTGCCTTGGCGGCGCACCGCACGACCCACTCGGTCGTCTGGGTGTCGAAGGCTGCCTCGGCGGGGTGGTTGACCTGGACGGCGATGAAGATGCTCCCGGCGACCGCGGCGGCGGCGCCGGCAGCCTTGACGAGACCGCTGCTGGTGACGTTCATGGTGGGCTCCTGGACGGGTGGTGGCCGGCGGTTCCGGCGATGTCCAGGACGCTAGGGAGCGACGGGGTGACCCCACATCGCATCATCATGTGACCTGCGTGGTGATTCGATCCCGGCGGCGGCTCAGAGCAGCTCGCGCTCGGCTGCGCGTCGTACGGCGGCCCGGCGGGTGTTGACGTCGAGCTTGGCGAAGATGTGCCTGGTGTGGGTGCGCAGGGTGTTGAGCGAGACGTAGAGCCGTTGCGCGATCTCGGGTCCGGTCAGCTCCGTGGCGAGCAGCCGGAGCACCTCCACCTCGCGCTCGCTGAGCCCCTCGGCCTGCGGGGGCCGGGGCGCCGGCTCGTCCCGCGTGGCCGCAGCGAGCACGGCGGCCGCCGACTCGCCCCCGTGCGCCTCCAGCAGCTCGACCATCGCAGCGCCCTCGTCGAGGTAGAGACGGCGATACCCGTGCGGCACCCCGCGGTCGAGCGCCTCCCGCAATGCCGCGAGCGCCGCGTCACGGTCGCCCATCGCATGGTGGGCGAGGGCCCGTACGACGTGCGCGTCGACCACGCTCCCTCCGCGCCCGGCGACCCCGGCCTCCGTCGCGATCCGCTCCGTCACGGCGACGACGTCGCCGAGACGATCGGCCTCCGCCACCAGAAGCCGGGCGAGGGTCAGCCGATCCACCTCCCCGAGGTAGGTCCCGTGGTCGAGGTCGACGCGGTGCTCCTGCGCCCACGCGCGGGCGTCGTCGAGCCGGCCCTGGGCGATGCGGACCCGCGCCCGCAGCGCCGGGACCGGCCGGACGTCGGGGAAGTAGCCGGGCAGCAAGAGCGCCTGCGCCTGGTCCAGCGCGGCGACCGCCCCGTCGAGGTCGCCGCGCGCCCGGAGCAGAGCCGCTCTCGCGACGTGGATGCGGTGCCGGTTCTCGATCAGTGAGGCCCGCTCGCCCAGCTCCGCAGCAGCACGCAAGTGCTCCTCGGCCTCGGCGAGCGAGCCCTGCTCGACCAGCACCTCGGCGAGCCCCACGTGCAGGTCGCCGGTCGTCGACAGCGGCGGACCCGGGGTCGACTCCGCGTCCGCGAGCGCGTGCTCGAGGAGGCGCCGTGCCTCGTCGGTTCGGCCACGCCCGAGCGCGATGCTGGCGAGCACGACGGTCATCCCGAGCCCGTCCGCGACGTTGCCCGCAGCGCGGATGTGGCGCGCCGCCTCGCCGAACGTGTCGTCCGCAGTCGCCAGGTCCCCGGCTGCCCAGGCAGCGAGCCCGAGGAAGCCCGACGACGCCCCGAGCACGAAGTGGTCGTCCGGGCCGACGAGGTCGCGGGCCCGGCTCGCGTGGGCGGTCGTCCCGGCGACGTCGCCGCGGGCCTGCGCGACGGTGGCCCGGTAGACCTCGACCATGGCCTGCAGCGTCGCCAGGTCCTGGTCGCGAGCCTCCCTCGCGTGGACCGGACCGGCCGACGGCGGGGGCGACCCCGACCCGAGCGCCGTCTCGGCGACGTCGAGCCACCGGTCGAGCCCGTCGAGGTCCCCTTCCGATAGCCGCGCCCACGCGAGGTGCAACGCCAGCAGCGGCCGGTGCCGGACGACGTCCTCCGGCAGGGCGCGCAGCCACTCGCGCATCGTCCGGTCCTCACGGCGCTGGCGCATCCCGGGCACGGCGAGCTCCACCAGGTCGGCGGCCTGGTCGACGTCACCGCCGGCGAGGGCGTGCCGGACGGCGTCGGGCAGGCGGTCGTGCTCGGCGTACCAGTCCGCGGCGTCGTGGTGCAGCCGCCCGACGTGCTCGGTGCCCCCGGCCGTGAGTCGCGCGACCAGCGCCTCCGCGAAGAGGTGGTGGTAGCGCCACCACTGCCTCTCGTCGTCGAGCGGGACCACGAAGAGGTTCGACCGCTCGAGCGCCTCCAGCAGCTGCTGGCCGTCGGAGCGGCCAGTGACCGCGTCGCACAGCGGCCCGCACAGGTCGTCGAGCACGGAGGTGTCGATCAGGAACGACCGGACGTCCGCGGGCTGACCGGCGAGCACCTCGTCGACGAGGTAGTCGAGGACGAACCGGTGGCTCCCGGCGAACGCCTCGACGAAGCCGTCCGGGTCGGCCGTGCCGGCGGCGGAGAGGGCGGCGAGCTGCAGGCCCGTGGCCCACCCCTCGGTACGCCGCTCGAGCGCGGCGACGTGCTGCGGCTGCAGGCCGAGCCCCATGAGGTCGTTGAGGAACGTCGTCGCCTCCGCCGTGGTGAACCGGAGGTCTGCAGCGCGGACCTCGAGCAGGTCCCCGCGGGCCCGGAGCCGCGACAGGGACAGTGGTGGATCAGCCCGCGTCGTCATCGCCACGGTGACCTGCGGTGGCAGGTTGTCCAGCAGGAAGGCGACCGCCTCGTGCACCTCGGCGCCGTCGATGACGTGGTATTCGTCGAGCGCGATCACCGTCGGCCCGGGCAGCGAGTCGAGCTCCTCGACCAGGCCGGCCAGCACGTCCTCCGCCCGCACGGTGCGCTCGTCCTCGAGCAGCGCCGCCGCGTCGGCGCCGACCTCCGGGCTGGCGACGCTGACGGACGCCACGAGGTGCGCGAGGAACCGCCGCAGGTCGGCGTCCGCGGCGTCGAGCGACAGCCAGGCGGTCCGGACGTCACCGGCCGCCAACCACTGGGTCAGCAGCGTCGTCTTCCCGGACCCCGCCGGAGCCGCCACCAGCACGAGCCGCGGCATCGGACCCCGGCCGGTCGGCAGCCGGTCCGTGAGGCGGCTGCGGTCCACGAGCTGGCGTCGCGACAGCGGGACACGCAGCTTCGTGCCGGGTACCGCCATGGCCTCAGGCTAGTGGCGGGATCGGGCCGAAGGACCCTGCCGAGGAGGGCGCCCGCTCCCTAGCGTGACTGGTGAAGGGAGCACCACCATGAGCGATCGCACCAGCACGGCCTCAGGCCAGGCGGGCAACGCCATCTACGGACTCGGCATCTTCGGCGCCTGGGTCTACTTCTGGATGCAGGCGGACGGCCTCTGGCAGCACCTCCTCGCCATCCTGGAGGGCATCGTCTGGCCGGCCTTCGCCGTCTACCACGGCCTCGACGCGCTGAACGCCTGACGACTCGGGGCGCCACCCACGAGGATGACGCCGTGACCGCTCGTCGCCGACTCGTCCCCGCGCTCGCGCTCGCGGGCTTCCTTGCCGGGTGCGCCGGGGGCGAGGCGAGCGACGACGGCACGGCGCTGCTCACCAACACGTCGGACCGGGACGACCTGCGCGTCATCGTGCTCGACGGGGACGGCGAGCCGTTCAGGGAGGCCGCTCTGGACCCGGCGTTCCGGTTCGACACGCAGTTCACCGACCGTGAGCGGCAGTGCCTCGTGGCCGGGGACGGCTCGTTCGAGGTGCGCGATGCCGCCGGCACAGTGATCGCCCGGCACGACTTCGCGGAACGCGAGGTCTGCGAGCACGAGGAGCTGCAGATCACCGACGACCTCGAGCTGGAGTGGGTCGACTGACCCAACGCCGGCCGGGTCGTACGTCCGCCGACCCGCCGCAGCCGGGCGCGCGCCGCCGCGTGGCACCATTCACCGACACACCTGCAGCGCACGGCGGCTCGCCAGGTGACTCCCCCGAGCCCACCAGGAGGCGTCAACGGTGCCCGACCCGGACACGTCCGCCGTGCCGCCGCTGCGCATCCACCAGCGTGAAGCGCTCGAGGCACTCGGTCGTGCCTGGGACGACGCGGGCCACCCGCGGGCGTGGGTCGTCCTGCCGCCCGGCGCTGGCAAGACCCGCGTCGGCCTCGAGGCCGTCGCGGGTGAGCTCCGGGCACACTCCAACACACGCGCCGTCGTGCTCGCCCCCAACACCGCCATCCAGTCCCAGTGGATCGCCGAGGCACGGACGTTGGGGCTCGACGCGAGCGACGACAAGTCCCTCAGCAGCCCGCTGACCTGCCTGACCTACCAGTCCCTGGCCGTCTTCGACTCCGAAGCCGCGGACGACGACGACTCCACGACCCCGGTCGTCGACCGACTCCACCCCAACGGCGTCGCCCTCTTCGATCGGATCCGCGCGCAGACCCGCCTGGTGCTCGTCCTCGACGAGTGCCACCACCTGCTCGAGGTGTGGGGGCGGCTCCTCGTCGAGCTGCTCGACGCCGTCGGCCGTGCCCACGTCCTTGCGCTCACCGCGACACCGCCCGAGAGTCTCGCCGGCGACCAGCGCGCCCTCGTCGACCAGCTCTTCGGGAGCATCCGCTACCGCGTCTCGGTGCCGGCGGTGGTGAAGGAGGGCCACCTCGCGCCGTTCGACGAGCTCGTCTGGCTGACCACCCCCACCCCGACCGAGGAGGACTGGCTCACCAGTGAGGCGCTGCGCTTCACCGAGCTCACCACCCTGCTCACCACCCCCAGCTTCGGGTCGGTCGGGTTCTACGAGTGGCTCACCACGCGATTCGTCGAGCCCGTCCCCGCCACGACCACGTGGGCGGCGCTCGCCGAGCGCGAGCCCAACCTGTGCGACGCCGCGCTCCGCATGCACCACGCAGGGCTGCTCGACCTGCCCGTCGGCGCCCGGTTGCGCGAGGAGCACCGGCACGCTCCGTCGGCCGAGGACTGGGTCCGGCTCCTCGGCGACTGGCTGCTCCACCACGTCGCCGAGTCCGCCGACCCAGCCGATGCCGAGGTCCTCGCGGTGGTGAAGGCCGCGCTGCCGTCGGTGGGCTACCAGTGGACGCGTCGCGGCGTACGTCGCGGGCGCTCCACCGTCGACCGCGTGCTGGCCCGGTCGTACGCCAAGCCCGGCGCCGCCGCCCAGATCATCGCTGCCGAGCACGCGGCGATCGGCGAGCGGGCCCGTGTGCTGGTGCTGTGCGACCACGAGCGCGCGGCCGCGACCGTGCCGGTCACCCTTGACGGGGTCCTCGACGCGGAGGCCGGTTCGGCGATCGCGGCACTCGAGGCGCTGCTGACGGACCCGAACACGGCCGTCCTCCATCCGATGCTGGTCACCGGGTCCGTCGTCGCCGCCTCCGAGTCGACGCTGCGTGACCTCGTCGCGTTCGTCGCCGGCCGCGACCCTGAGCTGGCGTCACGGCTTCGCGTCGAGACGGCCGCCGGCCCGGTCGCGACGTGCACGTCCGGATGGACCTCACGCACCTGGGTCGCCCACGTCACCGCGTTCTTCGAGTCCGGCCGGACCCAGGTCCTCGTCGGCACCCGCGGCCTCCTCGGCGAGGGGTGGAACGCCCGCGGCGTCTCCACGCTCATCGACCTCACCACCGCCACGACCCTGACCGCGGTCGTGCAGACGCGGGGCCGGGCGCTGCGCACCGACCCGACGTGGCCGGAGAAGGTCGCCACCAACTGGACCGTCGTGTGCGTGTCGGAGGCGCACCCCAAGGGCGACAACGACTGGTCCCGGCTGGTGCGCAAGCACCAGGGGTTCCACGGGATCGACGCCGACGGCGACATCGTCGACGGGGTCGCCCACATCGACGCGTCCTTCTCCCCGTACGCGCCTCCGCCGGCCGCAGAGTTCGACGGCCTCAACGCCCGGATGCTGGTGACTGCCGCCGACCGCGATGCGATCCGCGACGCGTGGGCGGTCGGTGAGCCCTACCAGGACGTCACGCTCGCGTCGCTGCGAGTACGCCGCCCCGCCTCGGACGTCGCGCCGGTCGACGAGGTCGTCACGCTCACGCCTGTCCCACCGACGTGGCGGCTGACCTCGGAGGGCCTGACGACCGACGCCGCGCTGCCGGACACCAGCTGGCGTACGTCGTGGGCGCTGGCGGCGGCGTCTGCCGGTGTCGGCGCCGCCTCCCTCGCTGTTGGCGAGTGGGCGCTCGTGGCGGGCGCCGTGGGCGGGCTCGCGACCCTCGGCCAGAGTGCGGTGACCGGTCGCTCGCACGCGGACGACCTCACCACGTGGGTGCGAGAGCAGCTCGCCCTGACGGCGGCCGTCCCGCCGCTGGAGGCGGTCGCGGCGGCAATCGCGGACGGCCTTGCCGCGGCCGGGCTGACAAGCGTCGGGGCGTCGGCGCTCGCGGTCGACGTCCACCCGGGCGGGGAGTACCGCTTCCGACTCGTCGGCACCGAGGGCGACGCCGAGGTGTTCGCGACTGCCTTCGACGAGGCGATCGGCCCGGTCGGCGTTCCGCGCTACCTCGTGTCCCGCTACACCGACGCGCAGCTGCCGGACCGTCCGATCCGTACGCGTCGGGGCGCTCGCAAGGCCCTGCAGGCCGCGCGCGCGACCGGCGAGGCGTGGCACCCCGTTCCGACCGTTCTCGGCCGCAACGCCACGAACGCCGGCCACTACCTCGACGCCTGGCGTACGTGGGTCGGCAAGGGCCGCCTGCTCGCCGCTGCGAAGCCGGAGGGCGCAGGCATCGTGGCCACGGTGTCGGGCGACGACCCGTTCGCAGCGACCACGGTGATGCGGCGCCACTGGTCCTGACATCGCGTCGCGGTGTCACGAGGGCTCACCCGGCGTGGTCGAGGCGTTTGTCGACCCCGAGCTGCGCCAGGTCGGCCGCCGCGAGACCAGCCGTCCAGCCCTCGCTGTTGCTCACGCTCGTGCTCCTACCGACGCTGTGCGGCACCAGCCGGAGGAACTCCTCGGCGACCTTCGCCTCCTGTGACCGGAGCACGGGGAGCAGATCGGCACCGGCAGCGCGTGCGGCCTCGACGCTGGCCCGCTCCAGTCGGTCCGCGATGCGGAGGGCGTAGGCGGTGAGGAAGGACTGGCGGAAGGACTTCGTCCGCGTCGTCCCACTCGCGCTGGTGCGACGACCGTGGCGCAACATCGCAGCATCCGCCTGCACCAGCAGTGAGGTCACCAGCAGCTCGACCGCGTCGAGATCGGCCGAGGACCCGACCACCACGCTGAACCCGAGCTGGTCCGCACCCGCCGCACGGCACCGGTTGGCCGAGGCCACTGCCGAGACCAGCAGCGTCTTGGCCCGCACGTACGGCCTGTCGAGCCAGAGGCGCCGCACCTGCAGATCGCTGTGCCCGCTTGCCGGCCCGTCCTCGAGCAGGCGGTCCAGCGCGTAGCGGGAGATGAGCTCCTGCGCCTTGGCCGACAACACCTCGGCCTCCTCGTCGAACTCGGTGGACTCGGCCTTGGCGAGCAAGGCCCGCACCCGGGCGAGCTTCGGGTGCTCCGGTCCCGCCTCCGCGGCAGTGTCGGCGATCGCATCGGTCAGCCGGGGCGCGACGTTCAGCAGGGCGACCAGTCCGAGCAACGTAGCGACGGGCTCGCCGGGACCCAGTGCGAACACCGGCTCGTCTAGTGCGTCGACCGCGTCCCGCCATGCCTGAGCACGTGCACTGCTGCGCTCGTGCTCGCGCAGGGCCGCCGCCAGCAGCGTGAGGTGCGCCGGCCCGAGGTTGCGCGCAACCAGCTCGCCCAGGTCCGACTGCGACCAGCCGCCGTCCACCACGTGGCCGACCACCACCTGCGTCAGGTCGTACAGCACGATCTCGACCACGTGCCTCGGGTGGGGCGCAGCCCTGGCGACGAGCTGCCCCGCGACCCGTGCGACCTCGTCGTCGCTGAGCTTCTTGCGGGCGAGCAGCCGCAGCGCGTGGTGCACGTGTGCCTCGACGACCGCGTAGGCCCTCGCAGCGTCCCAGCTCTCACCGGCCCGCGTCGGGCCGTCACCGGGCTGCTCGTTCCGCTCCTGCGTGCGCTGCCGCGCTGCCTTGCGCTTCCTGCTGTTGGCGCCCATCGCTCCCCCTTCGTGGTCCGCAGGACGCTACGACGCTCCACCCACAGCTGGCGCTCTCTCTCCACAGGCCGATCAGGCGTCCCCAGCCCATCACCGGAGCGCGGCCGTCCGCGCCGACGTGCAGCGGACGGCGTACCCGAGTGGCGCCAAGACGGCAGGACCGGTCGACCCGCATGAGCACGGTCGGGGCGGACTCCAAGGTCGGCCCACCGAGCCCGCTGGCTCCGGTCCCGCCGTTCGTGGACGCGGGGGACGCTGATCCCAACGTCGAGCTCCACGGGCTGATGGTGCTCCGGCACGGGTACGTCGTCGCCAAGGGCGCTGGTGGGCCCCGCACACGGCAGAGCGGACGCGGCTGCTCTGTTCGCTCAGCCATGTGGCGCGGTGCGCCGCTGGACGGCGGCAGGCTGAAGAGGCTGAACCGCCCGCGGTAGAGGCCGCTCACAACCGAGCCGGCGCGCCACGTCGTCGCCCGCCACCCGACGCCCGGGCGGGCTCGTGAGCCTAGACCGCGACGATGGTCAAGGTCGGGTCCAGCCGCGCGATGTCGTCCGGGTCCGACGTCAGGACGGCCAGGTCGCGACGTCGCGCGTGCAGGGCGACGTGCCCGTCCACCACGTCGGCGACGCCGACCGATCCGCACAGGACTCCGACGGCACGCGCCATCTCAGCGTCGAGGCCCACCAGGACGACGTCGCTCGCGCCGAGCAGGCGCGCGAGCCGCGCCTGCCGCGATCCGTCGCGCCACACCTGGGCAATGACCGGGGTGGGGATCTCCACCGCCCCGCCGACGGCAATCACCCGGTCGAGCAGGTGCGCCACCCGCGACTGCCCTCGATCAAGGGCGATGAGGGCGCCTGCGTCCAGGCAGAAGCCGCGGGTCACGGCTCCAGCTGCGCGCTGACGAGCGCCTCCTGCACCCAGGTCTCGTCCGCCGCCGTCAGCGGCCCGACCTCCGCGCGCCAGTCAGCCAGCACCTCAGCCACGGACTCGCGTTCTGCCTTCTCCCGCAGGGCACTCGCGACGTACGCCGACACCGAGGTCGCGCGACCGGCAGCCACCGCGGCCACAGCGGACGCGACGAGGTCGTCCGGCAGGCTGACCGTGATGCGAGTGCTCATACTTTGATCATACTGAGCGACGCGCAAGGGGGACCACCTTCGACGACTCCTCCGGCAGCTGTCGGCGGCGACGGCGCCTGTCGTCGTCCGCGCGGTCGATCTCGTCCTCGTAGGGCAACGGCGGGTAGTCGACGTACCTCGGATCGGCATGCACCATGACCTCCCGGCTGACCTCGTTGTCCTCCACCCGGATGGCGAACAGCTCCTTGTTGTCGCGCCGGCAGCCGACGACGGTCCCCGAGAGGACGTGGTCGAAGGTGAAGTCCTCGAATCGCGGGTCCGAGGCCGCTTGGGCACCCGCCTTCAGGAAGTGGTCGATGACGTACCGCAGCCACGGCTCCATCGAGTACGACTTCTCCTTGCCTCTCCACGTGATGCAGCACCCGTCCCAGCAGACCGCCCAGTCGCACCAGAGGTTCGGCTGCCCCCGTCCCGGACGGTTGTACCGGTCACCCACACCGGCACTGGACTCCGCGCGCGGGTTGCCGGGCACCTCGTAGGGGTCTGCTCGGTCGTAGCGCCGCGACGCGCTGAACGCGGAGAGATAGGCGATCTCTGAGTCGTTCAGCGGCGGTTCGATGTCGATGTGGCCGACGAAATCGGTGCTGAAACCCATGTGTCCTCCAATGTCCTCGGGATCGGCTCCCACCCTCACCGCGCAGCAACGCCGACACCAGACCGGACGTGTCGCCTGTGGATGACGCCAGCGCGACGGCGCGCGATCGGGGCATCGTGACGACATGGACGAACTGAAGGCGTACGAGCTCCGCGATCCGGGGGCGCTGATTCACGAGGTGGCCGCGACCGTGACCCTCGCCGAGGACACCGCGTGGCTGGCGCTCATCCACCACCCGTCGACGCACCAGACGTTGCTCCGCGTCGACCCGCTGCCCGTTCCGGCTCTGCTGGACGATGACGACGACATCTCCGAGCACCTCCGCGCAGCGACTGAGGCGTTCGGACTCCCGTGGATCAACAACGGGAAGGGCCCCGACCACAAGGCCGTGACCATCGTCGTGCGACCCGGCTTCGCGGTCTTCGGGCCCAATGAGGGCGTCTGGTGCCGGGGCTGGCGCTATGCCAATCACTTCCAGGACGTCTACACGGGCGAGCTCATCCTGGTCACCGAGCACGGCTGGACGGACTTCATGACCGACGCCTGCGGCCACGAGCCCCGGATGGTGGCCTGACGGCTGTGCAGTGCTGACCCGTGGCCCCACCAACCAGGGGGCCACGGGTCGCACGGGCTTCAGGCCAGCACGCCGCCGATCGCGAGCACGCCGGCCGGGTCGTACGTCCGCCGCGCCCGCCGCAGCCGGGCGAGGGTCACCTCGTCGTACGCGTCGACGTACTCCTCCGGGGTGAACGTGAAGTTCGGCAGCCGGTGCCCGCCCACCCACGGCGCCATCGCGTCGAGGATCGCGGCGGCGTGGTCCTCCACGCCCGGGATCGCCGCGATGCCGACGACGAGCAGCGAGTACGCCGCGTCGCGCGAGGCGAAGGCGCTCGGGTGCTCCCCCGGCCGGGCGTAGGCGCCGCCGAGCTGGCGGACCTCCACCAGGATCTGCGGCGACACGACACCGGGCCCGGTGAGCGCGAGCAGCGCGTCGACCGCCTCCGCGGGGAAGTCGGCGAGCACGTCGCCCGCCTCGTGGGCCGGGACCGGGTCGAGCGGGTCGGTGTGGACCGAGTCGATCGCGGCGTACGGCTTCTCGGCCACGTCGTCGAGGATGACCGGCGCAGCGGCCCGCATCGCGGCGAACCAGCGCTCGCCTTCCTCGGCGGAGCCCGTCCAGACGAAGCGCACCGACAGCGTCAGTCGGCCGGCCAGCATCGGCGGCACGCCCTCCATGTCGGGGAGCTGGAAGAGCGCGAACGACGTGGTGCCCTCCTCGGGCAGCTCCGCCGACCACGCGCGCCAGG
The DNA here is from genome assembly GCF_054049275.1 of Nocardioides sp. P5_E3. Classification (NCBI taxonomy): domain Bacteria; kingdom Bacillati; phylum Actinomycetota; class Actinomycetes; order Propionibacteriales; family Nocardioidaceae; genus Nocardioides; species Nocardioides sp. P5_E3. The sequence continues at coordinate 1,822 of NZ_JBFUMR010000010.1, read as the reverse complement.
CGTCGATGACCGCGGGTGCGTCCGCGCCGTCGAACCACGTCGAGCCGCCGTAGAACCGCGGCTGCTCGACCAGGTCGAACTCGATCGCCGTGACGATGCCGAGCATCCCCTTCGCACCGCGCAGGGCGAAGAAGAGCTCCGGGTGCTCGGTCGGCGTGACCCGCCGGAGCACGCCGTCGCCGGTGACGACCTCGATCGCGCGGACCTTGTCGATGGCGAGGCCGTGGGTCCGGGCCATCGGCCCGAGCCCGCCGCCGGTGGTGTAGCCGACGATCCCGACGTCGGTGATCGAGCCCGAGAGCGGCGCCAGCCCGTAGGGCGCGGCGGCCTCCACGACGGCCAGCCACTTCACGCCGGCTCCGGTGCGGGCCCAGCCCTCCTCGGGGTGGATGACCACCTCGTCGAGCTCCTTGGTGGTGACGAGCAGCTCGGTGGTCAGCTCCGCCATCGGACCGTGGCCGGTGGCCTGCGGGGTGACGCGCATGCCATGGCGGGCCGCGAACTGCACGGCCTCGACAACGTCCTGGGCGTCGAAGGCGGCGAGGACGGCGGCCGGCTGGACCGGGACGGCGAGGTTCCACGGCGAGACGAGGGCGTCGTACGCCGTGTCGCCGGGCACAGCGACGGTGCCGATCGTGAGTGCGTCCAGCTCCGCGAACGGTACGGCTGCGGGGCTGGTCTGGGCGATGGTCATTGCTTCCTCCGTTGGGTCGTTGTTGACCCTCCGAAGGTGCACCCGGATGGTTGAGACGGACTTGAAGGCGACTTGAGCCGAGCCGCGGAATCAGTCGCCGGAGGACGCACGCGGTGCAACAAACACGCGATTCGGGTCAACAGACTCACGAATCCGCACCAGCCGCTCGTACGCCTCCGGCGCGAACCCTCGTCGCGCCGCGGCCTCGTAGGCCATCGAGAGGTACGACGCGCGCGACGACCAGGGGGCGAGCGAGTCGAGGATCCGCAGGGCGTCCGCGCGGACGGCGTCCCACCCGGTGCCGACGTCGAGCCCGACACCGAGCACGAGGAAGGCGGCGGGCAGGTGGTCGAGCGCACCGCCGCGGGGCGAGGGCCGGGCGAGGGCGCCACCGAGCTGGCGCAGCTCCACGAAGAGCAGGTTGCTGCCCGACTCGGGGCCGGCGGCCTCGACGAGCGCGTCGACCGCGCCGGCAGGGAAGCCCTCGACGAGCACGCTGTTGGCGTAGACCGCGGTGGGCTCCTGCGGATCCATCTGCAGGTGGGCGATGTCGGGGGCGGGCATCTCGGCGAACGTGTCGATCTCGGGCTGCAGCGCGCGCAGCGGGGCGATCGAGCGGGCGCCCGTCTCGGGGTCGCCGAGCGCCACGGCGTCGATCATCACCATCTTGCGGCCGCGCAGCTGGTCGGGCAGCCACTCGATGTCGGGCACCTGGAAGATCCGCGCGACGCTGGTGACCGACTCCGGCGCGTCCGCCGTCCACTCGCCCCACGCGGTGAGCACGCGCTGGGCGTGCCGCCAGTCCCACGCGAGCATGCCGGCGTACGCCGACCGGACCGGCAGCAGGTCGAACTCGAGCGCGGTGACCACCCCGAAGCCGCCGCTGCCGCCGCGGGCCGCCCAGAGCAGGTCGGCGTCCTGGTCGTCGGTGGCGCGCACGAACGTGCCGTCGGCGAGCACCAGCTCGACGGCGGTGATCGCGTTGCACTGCAGGCCGTGCTGGCGGGAGTACCAGCTCACGCCGCCACCGAGCGACGAGCCGACCACGCCGACGCCCGGGCTGGACAYGTGCTGCCCCGCGAGCCCGACGCGGCCGGCCCGGGTGATGACGTCGCCCCACAGCACGCC
>NZ_JBFUMR010000009.1:0-133889 GCF_054049275.1 Nocardioides sp. P5_E3 | reverse complement strand
CGAGCGTAGCCGCCCTCAACGCGGCAGATCCGGGCGAGCGTAGCCGCCCTCAACGCGGCAGATCCGGGCGAGCGTAGCCGCCCTCAACGCGGCAGATCCGGGCGAGCGTAGCCGCCCTCAACGCGGCAGATCCGGGCGAGCGTAGCCGCCCTCAACGCGGCAGATCCGGATGCTTCATCGTGACGACCGCGCGTGCACCGCATCCGCGTCGACGTGCACTTGGGCGTCAGTCGGAAAACAGCGCCCTGTTCTCCTCGATCCACGTGATGTCAGCAAGTTCCTCTTTCTCGACGCTGCCCTCGGCGACCCATGTCTTCTGGGGTTCCTGTCCTTGGGCGGCGAGGAACCGGACGTGCTCGCTGGTGTATCGGATGCGTTGGACGACGGTGTCAGCGACGTCGAAGTCGGCCGGGGTCCCGTAGGCGTCGAGGAAGGCCCCGATGCGCGCTCGCCGGTTGGGGATCTCCGGGAAGTGGTGCCAATCGAGGGCTGCCTGGTCGTCCCGGATCGGGGCGAACCACTGGAGGGCGTACGCCACGTCGCTGAGCCTGGGAGCGCGATGAAGGAAGTCCCAGTCGATGAGCGTGACGGCCTGTCCGTCCCGCCAGACGAAGTTCCAGGGGCCGGGGTCGCCGTTGACGAAGACGTCGCCGCCCTCGGCTCCCGGTGCGGCGAAGACGGCGTCGTCGGGTGGGACCCAGTCAGCGGAGGCGTCGTGGATGCGCCGTAGGAGGCGTGCCGCCGACCGCAGTCCCTGCTCGTCGTGCTGGTGCTTCCACCCGTCTCCGCCGCTCTCGCCCTCGATGAAGCGGAGCGTTTCGGTTTCGCCGTGCAGCGACACTGGCTCGGGGACACAGTCCAGGCCCTTTGCGCGAAGRTGCCGCAGGAACGAGTGCACGGTTGGGGTGTGTGGTCCAGCGGGTCGAGTGACCGTTTCGTCCGTCAGTTCGATGGCGCGGAACTGCTCGTTTACCTCTGCCGCTCGGTTCAGCACCTCGTCGTTCGCCACGCAATCACCCTCACACGAGCAATGGCTCAGCCACCAATGAGTTTCGCGGACCCGCCCGGATCTCGGCATGCGTGCGCACTCATCGCGGCAGATTCGTGCGTCTAGGCCTCCCCGCCACGACAATGGCTCTGAGCTGGACGCCGTCCGAACGGAGGGACCTCAGTGTTGACGCTCGACGGCTACCTGCGCCTACTTCCCAAGGTCGAGTTGCACTGCCACTTCGTGTCGACGATGCCGGCGACGCTGCTCTTGGAACTCGCGGCCGCGCAAGGAGTCGAGCTGCCCACGACGGACCCAGAGCGGCTGTTTCAATTCAACGACCTGGCCGACTTCCTGGTCGCGTTTCGCGCCGCGCACGCGTCCGCCTGCCATCCGGGGGCTCTCGAGCGCATCGCCTACCAGGGCGTTCGGATCGGCGTGGAGCGCGGGAACCTGCAGTACCGCGAATACTTCGTCAACCCCCAATACTTCGCCGGTCACGGCTTGTCCTACCGGCAGGTCATGGAACCGATCGTCACGGGCCTGCGGGCTGCGAAGGTCGACTACGGGGTCGGGTTCCGGCTGATCGCGGCGATCAACCGCCGCGATGGTGGCACGGCCGCCCGCGAGCTGGTGGACACGATCGTCGCCAATCCGATACCTGAAGTAGTTGGCATCGGTATGGACGACCTCACCATCGAGGGCCAGGAGGATCCCCGTCAGTTCGCGGACGCCTATGCCATGGCTCGCCGACACGGCCTGCGCACCTGTGCCCACGTGGGCGAGACCCCGAAGTCCACTCTGGAGGACGTGCGTTTCGTCCTCGACGAGCTCGCCGTCGATCGCATCGACCATGGCTACCGGATCGTGGACGACCCCGCGTTGATGGCCAGGGCGCTCGACCTGCAAAAGTTCTTCACCGTCACCCCGGTCTCCACCACCATCTGCTCAGGCTGGCCGCTAGATCCGGGTCACCGGATTGCGGCCATGATCCGAGCCGGGCTGCGGGTCACAATCGCCACCGACGACGCCATGTTCTTTCGCACCGACATCGGACGGGAGTACCGCGAGGGCCTCACCGCGATGGGTTTCGGTAAGGACGTCGCGGCTCACATCGCGCGCGACGGTGTCGAAGCCTCATGGTGCGACGACGACGAGCGCGCCGCGATGCGCGCCTCGTTCGCCGGGCAGATCGCCGCGCTCGACGCGGCCTACGCGGAGAACGGGCACTGACCGGCGGAGCGGTGCTCGCTCCTCGCCCAAGGCACAGCACGAATGCTGATTGCACCCGAACACTCCATCGCCGAGCTGAACCGTGAGTGGGTCCGGTCCATCCGTACGGCCACGACGGTCGGCACAATGCTCGCTCATCGGCAGATCCGCGCGCTCATCGCGGCATGTCCGTGCGACGCGACTCGGGAGAGGCACTCTGAATCGGCTGCTGGCGCAGACCCCACCCGGGGGCCACATTCGATGTGATCCGGGAGCCATCGAGCGCACCCTTCCGTTGGCCAGCGAGTAGCGCAGCGCGTAGGGAGGCATCATGACCGGCATATCAATAGCGACCTCACGGCGCCGTCCCGTGAGCTTCTAGACGCGGCGCCGCTGAACGAGCATCCTCGAAGTAGAGCAGGGAGGGCGTCATGGCGAAGAACTGGCGATGCGTCATTGGACGGCACGCTTGGCACAAGTTCGAGACGCCCAAGGGCGAGAAGTACGCCGAGTGCAGCAGGTGCGGGAAGCGCGATTGGCACCAGGACGAACCGCCGCAGAACGAGTGGCATATGCCCCCCAGCTACGGCGGGGGCAGCGGCTAGCGGGTGGAGCAGGCTCCTAGGCTGCAGGCTTGCCGTGCGATGAGGCGTATAGACGGTGCCTGTTCTCTAGGTACGCGTCTGCTGCGCGAAGAACTGATCTCTCACAGAACACGCAACCGCTCCCCATGAGATCGAAATGTACGCCGCGCCCACGCGACCGCATCTCGGCAGATCCGGTAACTCGCGGGCGGCGCCATCAAGCGGCAGATGGACGCGGGCCCCTTCGGGGTCGAATCGGTGACCGCGAGTCGCGAGCACACGTCGTGGACAGTGCCGCGCTCGGTGGTGCCGCACTCATTCGGCGGTGGCGTTGATGGCCAGACGCAATGGAAGGTGCGTGCGGGCGTCGGTTGCCGCTCGGCGCAGGAGTCGTCTGCCGAGGGTGCCTTGGTCCTGGCGGACCGCGGCCTGTGCCCCCCGCCAGCGGCAGTAGGCGGCGTCGTGTGGGCGATCGCGTTTGCCCCAGGTTGTGGCCGCGTCCGTCCAGGCTGTTACAGGGTCGGTGTGCGTGATGCGGGCCAGCTCCGCATGCCAGAGCGCTTCCCATGCGGGCACGAGGACTCCTGTCGCTGCCGAGCTGAAGGGGTCGACGCGCGCCTGCGCGAGCAGCGCCACCAGTTGTCCTTGCGTCGCGTCCCGCTCGGCGCTCGAGGCATGGTCGAGATCCATGAGGTCCGCGTACGCGCGAGCGCACCACGCGAGCGTGGGCGCGGCGGTTCGCGCGTTGTCGGTGGGAAGGGTGTCGGCCAGCGTCTCCTTGAGTAAGGCGATCGCAGCGCGCGGAGATCCGGCCCACAGATGTATTTCGGCGTAGTGCGGGACCACCTCGGCCCAGTTCCCACCGCCGCGACTGCCTTGCGCTGCCTCGGCTGTTGCGCACCGCCGCAGAGCGGTCGCGACGTTTCCACGACGCAGTTCCACGGCCGCGTAGGTGATGTGTGAAATCGCCGTGTTAAGTGTCGGCGCGTCGCGGATGTCGGGCTCGAGCACCTGCGCAGCCCGGTCGGGGTCGCCGGTGCGAAGGAAGGCGTCAGCAACGTTGCCCCGCAACGCGGATGCGAGGTGAGACGTGTCGAGTCCCCATTGCGCTGCCAGCGTCAATGGTTGTGCGGCTACCGCGGCCAACGAGGCTGGTGGGGCGCCCGTGTGCAGCAGGATGTCAGTAGCGTTGACGGCGAGAAAGAGGTCTACGTACGGGTCCGCGCCGGGGTCGGCTCCGGGGTCGGCGGCGGCACGTGCATCGCCGACGAGTTCCTGCGCGCGGCCGTATTCCCCGTCGATCATCGCGTACCACGCCGACCATGTGAGCACTCGTTGCCGGCGACTTCCGCACGCGTGCCCGGTGAGCAGCTTCTGCGCGCGCGTCAGGTCGGCGCGGCAATCGTCGTAGCGACCGACCTGCGACAGAGCCCCGATCCGTGTCAGGAGCACGTCCACCAACTCGTCCGAAGGGGGTAGCACGTCGACCAGGTCTCCCGCTGCGTCGAGGAACGCCAACCCTTCGTCGAGGTCGCCGCCGTACATGTGTATCCCTCCTGCCAGTCGGAGCACGCGCACGCGCGCGGCGGCATCGAGGTCCATAGCGAGGGCTTGGTTGATCAGTGCGAGAGAAGTTTCGATGTCCTGGCTGTCGGCAGCCGCGTCTGCTGCCTCGCACATCATTCGCCACAGCGGGACCTCGACGGCCCGGTCGGTCAGGTCACGTAGCACCAGGGCGCGCCGCCAGTTCTCGAACGACTCGGCTGCAGCCTGCCGCTCGCGCGCCCGCTGGGCAGCGGCGATCCGCCACACGATCTCCTCATCGAACCGGGAGGCCTCTTGCCAGAGTCGGGCGACCTCACCGGGCTCGACGTCGGGACGCGCTGCCAGTACGGCCGCGAGGGCGACATGCACGGTGGCGGCTTCCCCGGGAAGAAGACGGCGTCTGATGGCATCGCAGAACAACGGGTGGGCCAACGCCACACGCTCGGTCATGCCGGTTCGCAACAGGCGGCGATCCGCCAACCCAGCGAGCCCGCGCAACTGCTCCTCGGCCGACAACCCTGAGGCCTCCTGAAGCGCATCCGGAGCCAGTGGCCGTTCGGCGACCCCCAGGACTCGAGCCACGTGCCACGGCTCATCCTCGAGCTGGCCGAGCCGGAGGTCGAGCAGGTCGACCAGCTGCCGCGGAACCTCGCCGTCAGGGGCGCCTGCCAGCTGGTCGGTGTACAGCGGTAGTCCCTGTCCCAGCGCCTGGATGCGGTCGACGACGGCCTCAGACGGTGCGCTGCCGTAGGTGAGCCGCAGCTGACTGGCCGTTTCGTCCCGGGTGAAGGTCGGCAGCAAGATCGAGTTAACGGCGCGGCTCCGGCGAATGCGCGCCTCCCACGCGCGGTGTGTCGAGGAGACGTCGGGGTCGTCGAGTCGCCACGTGCCCACCAGTGGCAGGCTGAGCCTCCCGCTCAGGGCCTGCTCCACTAGGTCCAGGGTGGGCATGTCGGCCCAGTGCAGGTCCTCGAGCAGCAAGGCCATGGGCCGTACCCGAGCCAGCGCCCCCAAGACTTCGACAATCGCCGTGAACATGCGGTGGCGTGCGAACTCCCCGGTGGCTTCTTCTGCAGCATCGGGGAGAGCTCGGGCAGCAAGGGGGCCAGGGCCTTCGTCACGTACGGCCGGCAGTGCGTCAGTGCCTGGCCGAGCCATCGGCCGTCGTCAGCTCCGGCCATCGTTCTGAGGGCATCCGCAATGGGCATCAGCGGCACCGCAGCGGACAAAGGAAGGCAGTGCCCGATGGCCACGAAGATGTCGGTTGATGAGCGGGCAGACTCGACAAGTACGGACTTGCCGATGCCCGCCTCCCCGACCACGAGGACAAGGCCGTCACCGCCTTCGAGATGACGTCGCAGGGCAGCAAGCTCGACTTGACGTCCAGCGATGCGAGTCACGTCCCTCGTCTTGCCGACTGTCGGTTCCGTGGCGCTCACCCATAGGGCGTGGAAGCGGGCCACGTCGCCGTCCATGACCTGGACGAGCAATTCCAACGTTCCCCACGACGGGAGGGCCGCGGTCGAGAATGTCTTCGAGACGGTGGTATGGGAGACGCCCGTGGCCCTCGCCAGCGTGCGCAAGGAAGGCCATCCAGCCTCGTGGTGAAGGGCGTGAAGGGCGTCGACAAGGTCGCGGTGCGCACCAAGTGGCACGTTCGGGCGTGGCAGGGCGCTCATCCCACCTCCCTCAACCGCACGGCTGGTGTCGATCCCAGAATCGACCGAGCCCGGCACCATGTCTAGGGCGGCCACCGAGCTCGCCGGCAGGCGGCGGTTAGACGCAGGTCGAACTAGCCGGGGCGGCGGTACGAGCTCCTCCCGGCCGCAGCACTGGCGGGCCAACGCGTCCGCTCGCGAGCCCGCGGGTTCGCCCGCTGTCGGGGTCACGACAAACCTTCAGTCGCGAACCCGCTCGGTGCAATAGATGCAAAGCCCTTCGAGTTCGTGGCACCTGCCCAGCTCGTGCATCGTGACCGCGTCCACCTCGTCTTCTGCTGCTGCCGTCAAGAGTTCGTCAACCGTCGCCGGCATGTCGTCGTAACGGTCCCCGTCGAAACTTTCGTGTTCCACCATGGCAAGCATTCTGGCTGGTCCTGATTGCGAGCGTGTCTCCATCCAGTAGTGCCTCCGGCGTCAAACTGAGATTGAGACACCCGCGCCCGGAAGAAACCGCTGTACATGGCGCTTGCATCTGACCGGCAAGTCACTTCTGGGCGGCGTCCGGCCGATCGGTCTTCACGCTCGGCAATCGGCGGTATGACGCGCCTAGAACGCACCTTCTTGAACGCCGCGTACGGCCACCGCTCTGGGTGTCCCCCCACCTGTCGGAGCAATGGCTTAGGTTCAGTCTCCAGTCCAGCGACAAGGAGACCGAGTTGACCGAGCCGCGCAAAGACGCGCGATCTGTGTTCGTCGTCCACGGGCGCAATGAGCCGCTGCGGAAATCCATGTTCGAGTTCCTCCGTTCCCTGGACCTGACCCCCATCGAGTGGAGCCGCGCGGTGGAACTCACCGGGCAGGGCTCCCCGTACATCGGCGAAGTCCTAGACCTAGCGTTTGACCAGGCGCAAGCGGTGGTCGTGTTGCTGACCCCGGACGAGGTGGCTTATCTCCAGCCCCGGTACGGCGACGGCGCCGGTGACCCTGAGACCCAGCCCTCGACCCAGGCTCGGCCGAACGTGCTGTTCGAGGCAGGGATGGCCCTGGGGCGCGACGCGTCACGCACTGTGATCGTCGAGGTCGGCGAAGTGCGGCCCTTCTCCGACATTGCCGGTCGGCACCTGATCAGGCTAAACGACAGCGCGCCCGCACGGCAGGCGCTCGCGAAGCGCCTGCAGACGGCGGGCTGCGCGGTCGACACCAGCGGGACGGACTGGCTAGCGACCGGCGACTTCACGGCGCCTCCGCCTCCCGGCGACGGCCTCACCTTGGGGCGTCGGGTCCCGTCCGCCGCTCCACCTCGACCATCGGTCGACTTCGACATCAGGTACCGGTCAATGGGCGGGCGAAGCCTTGGCGGGCACCTTCAGATCATCAACCGGGGAGTGGAAACGGCGTACGACGTCAGGATCTCTTTCCCAACGGATGCGGCTCTGCAACTACGCGAGAAAGATGATCTGATCGCGAAGATTCCGGGCGGGGGAAAGTCAGTCACCCTGTCGACATTGAACCGAGGCGGTGGTCGCCTTGGTGGCGGGTTCGGAGACGTTCGCTTCGACGTCACAGTCACCGCACGCACCGAGTCCGGCGAATCCGTCCAGCAAGATGTTTTCCTCGATATCAACGGTTAGGTCAGGGGCAATGAACGATGAAGTAAGTATCCCTATCAGCATCCCGTTGGATGCGGACGGGTTCCTGCGACGCGAATGCCCCACTTGCGAAGAACAGTTCAAGTGGTACAGCCACAGCGAGGGCGACACGGACGCCGAGCAAGTTGACCAGTACTTCTGTCCTCGGTGCGGCGCACCAGCGGGCGTCGACTCCTGGTGGACCCCCGCGCAACTTGACTTCGCACACGCCGACGCGGCGCCCGCGATAGACGACCTCGTCAACGAAGCACTGGATGACATGTTCAAGGGCCTCAAGTCCAGCAAAACCGTGAAGATTGAGCGGACCGGTAGGTACAGCAGCGAGACCCCTACGCCAGAACCGCTTCACGAGCCGAACGACATGATCATCATTGAGCCTCCGTGTCACCCCAACGAACCAGTCAAGGTGCCGGGTACGACGATTGACCGCGTCTACTGTCTGATCTGCGGCAGCCCGTTCGCCGTCTAACCTAAGGATCTACGTGACTGATCGGCGAGCCGTGTTCGTGGTGCACGGGAGAAACACCCCCGTTAGGGACTCGATGTTCGCGTTCCTTCGCGCTCTGGGCCTCAGACCGTTGGAGTGGGACACGGCCATCGGCCTCACCGGAAAAGCATCTCCGTACATCGGGGAGGTCCTCGATGCCGCCTTCCACAACGCAGGAGCTGTGGTCGTTCTCATGACTCCGGATGAAGTCGCCTACCTTGACCACCGCTGGGCGTCTGGCCCGAAAGATGACCAGACGAATCCCGCCCCGCAGGCTCGACCAAACGTCTTGTTCGAAGCGGGAATGGCACTCGGGAGGAATCCCGATAACACGCTCCTCGTAGAGGTCGGTAGCGTTCGTCCGTTCTCCGACGTTGGAGGCCGCCATGCGATTCGCCTCTCCAACGATCCATCCTCGCGCCAGTCCTTTGCGACCAGGTTGCGCGGTACGGGCCTCGATGTAGACACCGGTGGCACCGACTGGCTGACAGTCGGCGACTTCACGGCCGAACCGCCGGGCGCTGGTCTGCCTATGGGACGCCGGATCCCGTCAAACGCCACCTCACCCCCCGCGATCGACTTCGGGCTCGGCTTCCACAGAAGGTCGGGGTCCAACGCCTTCGACAAGCTGAAGGTCATCAACCGCGGCACCGAGGTCGCGTACAACGTCTCGCTTGCATGGCCGAACGACGCCGCACTGGAATCTATGGATGAGGGCACTTTGATCGAGAAGATTCCGGGCGGCGGAAGATCCGTCACCGTGGAGGTCTGGAACAAGAACCGAATGTTAGGCGGCGGAGGAAAGGGTGCCTTCGACGTTACGGTTACGGGCTACACCAGTGAAGGTGAGGCCATCAGCCAAGAGGTTTTTCTCGACGTCAACGGCTGACGGGCCATCCTGCTAGTGGCTGCGACGCCTGAAGTGGACCCCCAGACCAACGCCCCGGGGAAGAGGCGATGGTCGCCGAGGGTCCGGATGCGGGTCGGATGCTCGAGCTGGTGACCACCACAGCACTAGCCCATTGTGGGCGAGGTGGGACACGCCCAATGGGTGCGGGCGGTCAGAGCCGCGACATGAACCGCTCGGCGTCGACGACGACCCGCGTGATCTCACCGGCGGCGAGGACCTTACCGCTGGTGGTGTCACGGGCGCTGACGGTGAACCGGTGGAGGCGGCCGTCCTCGTAGGCACTGGACGCGCTGACCTCGACCTCGGCGCCCACCGGGCTCGCCGCGAGGTGCTCGACCTGCACCCGGGTACCAACGCTGGTCGAGCCCTCGGGCAGCCTCGGTTCGAGGCTGACGCAGGTCGCGGCCTCCAGCCACGCGAGCAGTCGTGGCGTACCGAGGACGGGCAGCGACCCGCTGCCGACTGCCGCGGCGGTGTCGTCGTCGGTGACCACGTAGGTCAGCGTGGCGGGCTCGAGCTGCGGCATGGGTGGGCCTTCCGGAGTTTTCCTGCGTCGATGGGGCAACCTGAGGGTCGAGGACACGTCTACCAGACATGAGCACGAGGTCGATCGGGATGGCTGGCACAGAGCCGGTGGTGGACATCACTGAGCTGTACGCCGCCCACCGCCTGTCGCTCGTCCGGCTGGCGATCCTCCTCGTGGACGACTTCGCATCCGCCGAGGACGTGGTGCAGGACGCGTTCGCGGCTCTCGCCCGCCGACCCGACGCAGTCAAGGATCCCACCAAGGCCCTGGCCTACCTGCGCGTCTCGGTCGTCAACACCGCCCGCTCGGCCCTGCGCCGGCGGCGTACGGCCCGGGCGTACTCGCCACCCCACGACCTGTCGCCACCCTCGCCCGAGGACACCGCGGTGCTGGCGGAGGAGCACCGGGAGGTCATCGAGGCGCTGCACCAGCTCGCGCCGAGGCAGCGCGAGGTACTGGTGCTCCGCTACTGGTCGAACCTGAGCGAGGCCGAGATCGCCCGAACGCTGGACATCAGCCAGGGGACCGTGAAGTCGACGGCCAGCCGTGGGCTGGTCGCTCTCGAGAAGGCAATGGCGAAGAACCCGCAGACGAGCTCGGGGAAGGAGGAGCGATGAGCACCACCGACATGCCGCCCGAGCTGGCGGACATCGAGGCGCGGCTCCGCGCCGCGCTCACCGCTCGCGCCGAGCAGGTGCAGCCTGAGGACCTGGCGCAGCTCGCGATCGTCGTGGCCCCGCGACCGCGCTGGCAGTCGCCCTGGGTGCTGCTCACGACGGCGGCCGCGGTGCTGCTGGTGATCGGCGTGGTCTTCCAGGGCATGGGTGGCAATCCGAGGTCCGACCGGATCGCTCCCCAGCCCGACGCCCCCACGATCGACCTACCGGCCGACATCGGCCGCGACTGGGCCCCCGACGACCTCTCGAAGCCCGTTCGTCTCGACCTCGACGGCGACGGCACGATGGAGAGGGTCGAGTTCCTCGCCGAGCCGGCCGAGGAGCACGACGGCCGCACCCGCGTGCAGACGACGCTCAGCAGCACGGGGGAAGAGGCCTACGGCCTGGTCGAGCTCGGCACGACCATCGGCGTGGGTGCGCTCGACCCGATCGACGCGGACAGCGACGGCGACCAGGAGCTGGTGCTCTACACCACCGATGTCGACGGCGGGCCGGGCGCACCCTTCGAGCCGGTCGTCCTCGACCTGCGCGACGGGCTGCTGGTCCGGGCCGTGCCCGAGGACCCGGTGCTGCTCGCGAGCGGCGACGTCGTGGTCCCCGGATCCGAGACGCAGCATTACGACCGGGTGCACGTCCAGACGTTCCGGGTCGAGGGCGCGACGCTCGTGTCGACCCGGTCGGTGAACGCGTTCGCCCGTTCCGCCGGCAGCATGACCATGCTCGTGCCCGAGACCTACGTGATGGACACCTACGAGTGGACGCTCGACGACCAGGGTGTCCTACGGGCGGGGGAGCAGGGCTGCCTCGTGCAGGTGCCGGAGGGCACCAGGCCATGCGACGCCGACAGCGCCGACGACCTGCCCTACGTGGCGACTGAGTCCACGGACACCATCGGCGTCGGGGAGCAGGTCGCGCTCGAGGACGGCGGGCTCGGCTACCGCGCGCGGGTCGAGGACGACGGCGGTCCGAACCTGGTGATCGACGGTCCGGGGGCCGACGGCTCGAGCTACGCGCTCAACGCGCCCGAGCCCCGGGTGCACGTGGTGAGCCCGGCCTCCCTGGTCGGCTTCGATGCTGCGTCGGCGTACGTCACCTCGGCGACGGATCCCGGTGTGGTCGAAATCGTCGCCCAGACCGCCGACCAGGCGGGTCTGGTCGGCCTGCGGCCAGTGGGCGAGGTCCCTCTCGGCACCGGCACCCAGGCCGACGGTCGCGACTACCGCACGTGGCTCACCGAGAACGGGTCCGTCGTGACGATGGTGGCGGGCGGCGACGGCTCCTGGGAGTCGTGGCAATGGGTGCCCGACGGGCAGACCGACATCGCCGCGCTGCCGACGGGCACCGTCTGCTTCGACGACGTCACCGACCCCGCGAGCCTCAGGCGCTGCTGAAGGACTTGGCGAAGGCGAGCAGGTCGACCCCGGGCACCGGCGACCAGTCGCGGCCGGGGTCACGGGTGTAGCCGAGGCGTCCGTAGACCGTGTGCGCGGCGGCCATCGTGGCGAGCGACGACAGCGCCATCCCGGAGGCCCCGTGCTCGCGGGCCCGCTCCTCGCACAGCCGGGCGAGGGCGGTGCCCGCACCCGAGCCCTGGGCCGCCGGGTCGACCGCGAGCATCCGGAACTCGCCCTCGTCGTCGCGTCCGATCTCGCGCCACGGTGAGCCGGGCGGGCAGTAGGTGACGACGCCGACGACCCGGTCGTCGACCACGGCCACCCACACCTCGGCCTGCGCGTCACGGGTCGCGACGTCGTGCAGCCGCTCGCGGTAGTCGTCCTCCGCGCCGGTCAGGAGCGGGTCGTACGCCGCCACGCACACGTCGCCGGCGGCGGCGTGCTCCCCGGGCCGGATCCGACGGATCTCCACGACCCAGGACCTCAGATGCCGAAGGTGGTGCGCGGGTAGGCCGCCTCGACGTCGGTGATCACGTTGACGAGGTAGGGCACGCCGGAGGCGTAGGCCCGGTCGAGGGCGGGCCCGATCTGCTTCGGGTCGGTCACGGTCTCGCCCGCGCCGCCGAGCGCCTTGACCACGTCGTCGTACGGCGTGCGCTGGGCGAGGTCGGCGACGACGTCGTAGCCGTAGAGCATCTGCATCGGGCCCTTCTCCAGGCCCCAGGCGGAGTTGTTGCCCATCACCATGACCACCGGCAGGTCGTGGCGCACCAGCGTGTCGACGTCCATCAGCGAGAAGCCGGCGGCGCCGTCGCCGAGGAGGAGCGTGACCTGGGCGCTCGGCCGCGCGATGCGGGCCGCGATCGCCGCGCCGAGGCCGGCGCCGAGGCAGCCGTAGGGGCCGGGGTCGAGCCAGCCGCCGGGCCGCTTCGGCTCGACGTACTTGCCGGCGAACGAGACGAAGTCGCCGCCGTCGCCGATCACGACCGAGTCGTCCTCGAGGCGGGGGACCAGCTCGCCGTAGATGCGGGCGGGGTGGATCGGGTCGGCCTCAGCGGTGAGGAGCTGCGCGTCGCGCTCCGCGGCGGCCCTCACCTGGTCGCGCAGCTGGTCGGCCCACGCCTGCCAGTCGGGCTTGTCGCCGCCCTCGATCGCCTTCTGCAGGGCGTCGAGGACCGTGGTGAGGTCGCCCGCGACGGACGCGGCGAGCTCGGCGTGGCCGGAGACCTGGCCGGGGGAGTCGGCGATGTGGACAACCCGGGCGAACTCGCCCGTCGGGTTCTTGTCCGGACCGCCGAAGGCGCCGTAGCCGAGGCGGAAGTCGAGGGGGGTGCCGACGACGACCACCAGGTCCGCCCCGGACAGGGCCGCACCGCGGGCCTTGGTGACCAGCGAGCGGTGCCCGCCGGGGATGACGCCGCGGCCCATGCCGTTGGTGAGCGTCGGGATGCCGAGGTCCTCGACGAAGCGCAGCGCGGCCGCCTCCGCGTGGTCGGCCCACACGTCGGTGCCGAGGATCAGGACGGGACGCTGCGCCCGCGCGAACAGGCCGGCGATGGTGGCGATGGCGTCGCCGTCGGGCTCGATGCGGGTGCCCTCGCCCGAACCGACCGTGCCGGACGCGGAGTTGAAGAACTCGTCCATCGGCACGTCGACGAAGACCGGACCGCGGTGGCTCGAACGGGCCAGGGTGAAGGCCTCGTCGACGCCGGCCGCGACGTCGCCCGCTGTCATGATGGTCCGCGCCGCCTTCGCGACCGGAGCGATGATCGGCGGCTGGTCGAGCTCCTGCAGCGAGCCGGTGCCCCAGCGGTTCTGTGGGGCGCGACCGCCGACCACGACCATCGGGGAGCCGGCGAACTGGGCCTGCGCGATCGCGCTGATGCCGTTGGTGACGCCGGGACCGGCGGTGAGGACGGCGAGGCCGGGGACGCGGGTGAGCTTGCCGGTCGCCTCGGCGGCGAAGGCGGCGGTCTGCTCGTGGCGCACGTCGAGCAGCCGCATCTGCGGGTCGTTGCCATCCCCGTTGATCCGTACGGCGCCGTCGTACATCGGGAAGACGTGGGCTCCGGAGAGGGTGAACATCGTGTCCACGCCGTGGGCGCGGGCGACGTGCACGGCCAGCTCGCCGCTGTGACCTGTGATCTCGCTCATGTCCCGCAGGTTAGCGGGTGTCTACTCGCAGGTAGGGAGCGTTGGTCATCCGCAGCGCCTCGATCACGACGAGGAGCAGGTCGGGCCGCACGGCGGGCGGCTCGTGACCCAGCGAGAGGTGCAGGAAGAGCGCGCGGAGGAACGCCTGCGGCGCCGCGGTCAGGGCGTAGGGGTCGTGGTCGACCGGCCCGCGGTAGGGGTTGGCCGCGGCGCCGATGCGGTGCACCCACGGCTCGAGGGCGTCGACGCCGAGCGTGTTGCGCCGCAGGACCTGCATCACCGCAGCGGCGAGGCGGTCCGGCTCCCCGGAGGCCAGGGGAGCGTCGGCAGGCTGGTCGAGGAGGCGCTCGGCCACGATGTCGAGGAGCACCGTGTGCTCCGGCCCCGCGAGGTGGGGCGACTCCGCGAGCGCGCCGAGGGTGTCGGCGCCGTGGGCGACCGTGTGCGCCCACCCCTTCTCCGGGACATAGCCGCGGGTGTCGCGCTCGGTGAGGAACCAGGTCATCGCCCGGTCGCCCCACTCGAGGATCTTCGCGCCCGGCAGCAGGTGCCGCTCGTTGTCACGCTCGATGCACGCGCCCAGGATCAGGGCGCTGAAGCTGCGCCGAAAGACGCTGTCGGTCCCGTCCTCGCCGACCCCGACCGAGAGCCCGGCGACCATGCCGTCACCGAGCCCGGCGAGCAGGTCGTCGTAGACGCCGTTGGCGATCCAGGTGGCGAGGGCGGGGAAGGCGGTGCCGTCGCGGACCTCTGGCCGGGTGGATCCGAGCATCGCGGTGAGCTCGGCCGTCAGCTCGTCGAGAGGGCGGTCCGAGGGGACCTCGAACCCGGCCTTCTGCACGCGTTCCCAGTAGCCGATCGACATGCGCCCCATCCTGCCAGCCCCCTCGGACGTCGTCCCAGTCCGGCCTCGCGCTGGCCCTAGGCTGGCCGGGTGCCCTCACTCCACGAGCTCGTGCGAGCCCACACCGACCTCGTCGAGGACGACGTCGCCTGGCTCCAGCTGCTCATGGCGGACTGGCAGATCCTCGCCGACCTGTCCTTCGCCGACCTCGTGCTGTGGCTCCCGGACCGGGAGGGCAGGGGCTACTGGGCGGGCGGCCAGATGCGCCCCACGACCGGCCCGACGGCGCTGGTGGACGACGTCCTGGGGACCTTCATCCCGACCGGTCGCCGCCGGATGCTCGACGAGGCCTTCACGACCGGGCGCCTGGTACGCGAGGGCGACCCGGAGTGGCGGGACGACGTGCCGGTGCGGGTGGAGGTCATCCCCGTGCGCCGGGCCGGCCGCGTGATCGCCACGATCGGTCGCAACACCAACCTGCTCGGCGTACGCACGCCCAGCCGGCTCGAGCTCAGCTACCTCCAGACGGCCGCCGACCTGACGCAGATGATCGCCGCGGGGCACTTCCCGCTCAGCGACCAGCGCAGCGACCACGCCGACTCACCGCGGGTGGGGGACGGGTTCGTCCGTCTCGACCCCGCCGGCCGGGTCGTCTACGCCAGTCCCAACGGCCTGTCGGCCTACCGCCGGCTCGGGCTGCAGGGAGACCTCGCCGGCCTGGTCCTCACCGACCTGACGCGTGAGCTGGTGCCGGCTCGCAGGCGACCCGACGAGGAGACGCTGAGCGCCGTGCTGGGCGGCCGCGACGGGCGCGCGACCGAGGTCGGCACCGACGAGGTCACCCTCATCGTGCGCAGCATCCCGCTGCGTCCGCAGGGGGAGCGCAGCGGGGCGTTGCTGCTCGTGCGCGACGTCACCGAGCTGCGCAGCCGTGACAGAGAGCTGGTCACCAAGGACGTGACCATCCGCGAGATCCACCACCGGGTGAAGAACAACCTGCAGACCGTCGCGGCGCTGCTGCGCCTGCAGGCGCGTCGTACGGACGCCGAGGACGCCAAGGCGGCCCTCGAGGAGGCCGTGCGCCGGGTGGGCTCGATCGCGATCGTGCACGAGACGCTGAGCCACGCGGTGGAGGAGACCGTCGACTTCGACGAGATCGCCGACCGGCTCGGCTCGATGGTCGTGGACGTCAGCGGGGTGGAGGTGCCGGTGCGCGTCGTGCGGGAGGGCTCGTTCGGCAAGCTGCCCTCGGAGGCGGCCACGCCGCTCGCGATGGTGCTGACCGAGCTGCTGCAGAACGCCGTCGAGCACGGCTACTCCGACCAGGAGGTCGCGACGGTGGACCACTCGGGCCGCGTGGTGGTCACCGCTCGCCGCATCGTGGGTCGGTTGCACGTCGTGGTGGAGGACGACGGTCGAGGACTGCCCGACGACTTCGACCTCGACTCGTCGACCCAGCTGGGCCTGTCGATCGTGCGCACCCTGGTGGAGTCCGAGCTGGGCGGCGTGCTGGAGATCGGTCCCGGGAGCCGTGGCACGCGGGTGCAGGCGGACCTGCCGGTCGACTGAGGTCAGGCGGTGCGGATGCGCGCGCGGGCGTTGCGGCGCTTGAGCGCGCGGCGCTCGTCCTCGCTGAGGCCGCCCCACACTCCGTGGTCCTGGCCGGCCTCGAGGGCCCAGGCAAGACACTGCTCGCGTACCTCACAGCGACGGCAGACCTGCTTGGCCTCCTCGATCTGGAGAATCGCGGGACCGGTGTTGCCGATCGGGAAGAACAGCTCAGGGTCCTCGTCGAGGCATGCGGAGCGGCTGCGCCAATCCATGGGTGGGGGATTCCCTCTTTCACATCACGTCGGGTTGCTGTTTACGGACGTTCAGCTGGGCCCGGGCGCCAGAAAGCGCAGCGACCAGACTTGCAATCTTTGAACGTTCACACAACCCCCAACGCTGGTCGTGTCCGTCACAACTACTGTTGTGCAGTGCCCGTTACGCCGAAGGCTGATACCCCTGGTCCCGACCCTGTCGCCCCACCCCCGCTCCAGGTGGCCGCCGCTCTCGTGGCCCTCGAGGCGTTGGTGCTCGTCGTGCTCGCCGTCCTCGAGCTGGCCAACCTCCGCTCGGTCCGGCTCACCATGGGCGTCACGACGACGGTGTTCTTCCTCGCCGCCGCGGCCGGGCTGGCGTGGTGCGCCTGGTCGCTGTGGAAGACCCGTCGATGGGCCCGCGGGCCGGTCGTGATGGCCCAGCTGATCCAGCTGGGACTGGCGTGGAACTTTCGCGACGCCCCGACCACGCTGCTGGCGATCGGGCTGGCGGTCGCTGGCGTGGTGGTGATCGCCGGGCTGCTGCACCCGGCGACCACCCAGGTGCTGGAGGAGGACGCGGCCTAGCTGCGGCTAGTCGGCCTCGAGCGACGTACGCAGCTGGGCGAGCGTGCGCGTCAGGAGGCGCGAGACGTGCATCTGCGAGACGCCGATCTCCTCGGCGATCTGCGACTGCGTCATGTTCTTGAAGAAGCGCAGCAGCAGGATCCGCTTCTCGCGCTCACCGAGCCCCTCGAGCAGCGGCTTGATCGACTCGCGGACCTCGACGTGCTCGATGTTGGCGTCCTCGACGCCGAGCGTGGCGAGCATGGCCGGCGGGCCGTCGTCGTTGTCGTCGGTGGCGTCGAGGGAGAGCGTCGCGTAGGCGTGGGAGGACTCGATGCCCTCCATGACCTCCTCCACGGTGCAGCCGATGACCTCGGCCAGCTCGCGCGGCGTGGGGGAGCGGCCGAGCTTCTGGGTGAGCTCGCCGGTGGCGCTCCCGATCTGCATCCGCAGCTCCTGGAGGCGGCGCGGCACCCGGATCGCCCAGCCCTTGTCGCGGAAGTGACGCTTGATCTCGCCGATCACCGTCGGCGTCGCGTAGGTGGAGAACTCCACGCCGCGGTCGGTCTCGAACCGGTCGACTGCCTTGATCAGGCCGATCGTGCCGACCTGCACGAGGTCCTCGAACGGCTCCCCGCGGTTGCGGAAGCGTCGGGCGCAGTGCTCCACCAGCGACAGGTGGAGGTGCACCAGGTCGTCGCGCGCCACCGAGCGCACGGCGCTGCTCGCCTCGTCGTCGCGCAGCACGCTGAACAGCTCGGCGCTGCGCGCGCGGACGTGCTCGAGACCGCTGGGCACGACGTCGTCGTCGATCCCGCGGTCGAGGGCAGCGTCGGCTGCCGTGTCGTCCCCCGTGTCCCCCGTGACTGCGCTCATGTCAGAGCTCGGCACCTGTCATTCCCGCAGCGACCGCCGACGTCACCGTGAAGCGGACGTGGAAGCGCCCGTCATCGGATCCTGCCGACGCGTCCTGCGCCATCGTGTCGAGCACCTGCCAGGCGAAGCTCTCGGTGTCGAGCGGGGGGTCGTCGATCGCCTCGGCCTGCAGCTCGACGGTCATCGAGCCGCGGCCGAACCAGAAGCTCGCCACGAGGTCGACGCCCGGGTCGGCCTCGGGGATCACGAGCGCGCTCGCCTCGCCGATGGCGATGCGGAGGTCCTCGATGTCGTCGATCGTGAAGTCGAGCCGGGCCGCGAGCCCGGCGGCCGTGGTGCGGACGATCGTCGCGTAGGCCCCCTCGGCCGGGAGCCGGAGCTCGACGTCGGCGCGAGATGCCCCCGTGTTGTCTGCCATCTGGGTCAATGTCCCGTCCTCGAGGCCGATGCTCCGCACACACTAACGGTCTCGATCAGCTGAACCACGGACACAGCTGGTCGCGTGTGTGCAGGTCGTGGCGGTGGCGCGGGTCGTGCAGCAGCGGCCTCGGCCTGCTGTCGCCCCGTCCCGCGGGCACCGGCGACGGGGCGGCGACCCGCGTCAGGTCCGGCGTCGCGGCCGGGGCGAGGTGCTCGAGCTCGACCACCACGCCGTACACCCCGTTGCCCTCGTCCTCGAGGGACACCGCGCCCAGGCGGCGGAGCATCCCCAGGGACGCGGGGTTGTCCTGCAGCACCTCGGTGACGATGCGGTCCACGCCCGCAGGTCGCCGGCGCATCAGCACCTCGAGCAGGACGGTGGCCACCCCGCGGCCCTGCCACTCGTCCTTGACGGTGACGGCGAGGTCGGCGGCATCGGTGACATCTGCGTAGCGCACCATCCGGGCCAGGGCGACGGGGTCGTAGACGTCGGCGCTCGTCTCGGCGCACAGCACGAGGGCGATGTGGTCGACGCCGTCGACGTCGTCGACGAGGTGGTCCAGCATCGCGTCGCTGAGGTGCCTGACCGGCGCGAGGAAGCGTCGGCGCTGGGACTCGGGGGAGAGGGTCTCGAACTCCGCCACGAGCGCTGCCCGGTCGGTGCGTTCCAGGGGCACGACGAAGGCGTCCGTGCCGTCACGCAGCGTGACCTGCTCGATCATCGGCCCTCCCGTCCGCTGGCCCGGAGCCTAGCCAGCGCGGGGGAGCGGGACGCACGAACGCCGCACCGACCCGGTGGGTCGGTGCGGCGTCGGGAGTGTGTCAGGCCTTCTTCAGCGGTCGCGACCTCGCAGGCTCGGTCGCGCTTGTGACTCGAAGGCCTTCGCTTCGCTCAGGCCTTCTTCGTCTCCCAGAAGATCTCCGCGATCTCGTCGATCTTGGCGAGCAGCTCGTCGGCCTTGCCGGCGTCGAGCTCACCCTTGGTGCCGGAGGCACCGGCCAGCTTGGTGGCCTCGTTGACCAGGGTGTGCAGCTGCGGGTACTTCTCGAAGTGCGGGGGCTTGAAGTAGTCGGTCCACAGCACCCACAGGTGGTGCTTGACGAGCTCCGAGCGCTGCTCCTTGATCAGGATGGCGCGCGTGCGGAAGTCGGGGTCGTCGTTGTCCGCGACCTTGGCGATGATCGCCTTGATCGACTCGGCCTCGATGCGGGCCTGGGCGGGGTCGTAGACGCCACACGGCAGGTCGCAGTGGGCGGAGACCTCGACGGTGGGGGCGAGCAGCTGGCGGAGCATCGGGTTCCTCTCGATCGGGAAGATGTGCATCTGCTGCGACACTACTCCGCGTGAAGCGGCGTCGGCAGCGGGGTCCCGCCCCCCGGGGTGGGCGCTCCGGGCCGCCGTTCGGGACGGCCCTGGTCCGGGGCCGGTCGATGCTCCCGACGCTGCGCGAGGGCGACCTGCTGCTCGTCCGCTACGGCGCCCCGCCCCGGCCGGGTGACCTCGTCGTCGCCCGCTTCGCCGACGGCACTGTGGCCGTCAAGCGCGCGGTCGAGGAACGTCGTACGCGCTCCGGCGCAGACGGCTGGTGGTTGCTGAGCGACAACCCCGACGAGGGGGTCGACTCGCGACACCGCGGACCCATCCCCGAGGCCGACGTGCTGGCCGTCGTCCGCCTGCGGGTGTGGCCTTCCCCACGTGTGGGACGCAGGCTCCGGGGCCGCTGAGCTGTGCGAGTATCGCCGGCATGGTTTCGCACCCGCACGCCGGCGACCCGGTGTTCGACCTGCACGTCGGCGGCAAGATGGAGATCCACGCGACGGTCGCCCTGGCCGGCCCAGACGAGCTGTCCCTCGCCTACACCCCCGGTGTGGCGCGGGTGTGCGAGGCCATCGCCGCCGACCCGTCGCTGACCCAGCACTACACGTGGGTGCCCAACACGGTCGCCGTCGTCACCGACGGCACAGCGGTCCTGGGCCTCGGTGACATCGGCCCGGCGGCCGCGATGCCGGTGATGGAGGGCAAGGCGGTGCTGTTCAAGCAGTTCGGTGGCGTCGACGCCGTGCCGATCTGCCTCGACACCACCGACGTCGAGGAGATCATCGAGACCGTCGTCCGGTTGGCGCCGAGCTTCGGCGGGATCAACCTCGAGGACATCTCCGCGCCGCGCTGCTTCGAGATCGAGGCGCGGCTCAAGGAGCGGCTCGACATCCCGGTCTTCCACGACGACCAGCACGGCACCGCCGTCGTCGCCCTCGCCGCACTGACCAACGCGCTCCGGCTCACCGGCCGTGACGCCGCGACGGTCCGCGTGGTGGTGCAGGGCGCCGGTGCTGCCGGCGTCGCCGTGGCGCGCATCCTGCTCGAGGCGGGCATCAAGGACATCGCGGTCCTCGACCGGCAGGGCGTGCTCAGCTCGTCGCGGTCGGACCTGACCGAGGTCAAGGCCGCGCTGGCCCGTGACACCGCCGACCACTTCGGGCGCCGCGGCACGCTGGCCGACGTGATGGCCGGCGCCGACGTCTACATCGGCGTCTCCGGCGGCCAGGTGCCCGAGGAGACCGTGGCCTCGATGGCCGACGACGCGATCATCTTCGGCCTGGCCAACCCGACGCCCGAGGTGCACCCGGACCTGGCGCACAAGTACGCCCGGGTCGTGGCCACCGGCCGCTCGGACTTCCCCAACCAGATCAACAACGTCCTCGCCTTCCCCGGCATCTTCCGCGGGGCCTTCGACGTGCACGCCACCGCGATCACGGAGGGGATGAAGGTCGCTGCGGCCACCGCCCTCGCCGAGCTCGTCGGTGACGACCTGCGCGAGGACCTGGTCATCCCCTCGCCCTTCGACCCTCGGGTCCCGGGTGCGGTGCGGGCGGCCGTCGCCGACGCTGCCCGGCGCGACGGGGTCGCCCGCCGCTGATCGCCAACGGCGCGCCGGGTCTGGCAGCATCGCGTCATGCACGTCGAGGTGTCCGGGGCGGAGCTGCTCCGATTCGGTGACGGGAGTCCCGTGCGGGCAGCGTCCGCGGTCGTCCGCCTCGGCGACGGTCGCCTCGTGGTGTCGGACGACGCGACGCACGCGGCGTGGTTCCGACCGGGCGTGGAGCCCATCCGCGTGCGACTCCTCCCGCCCGTCGAGGGGCACGAGGTGTTCGACGAGGGGTCGGGCACCAAGGTCCTCAAGCCCGACCTCGAGACGGCCTGCCGCGTCGAGGTCGACGGCGAGGAGGCCGTGCTGGTGATGGGCTCGGGCTCGTCGCCGAGGCGGATGACGTGGTGCCTGGTTCGGCTCGAGGACGGCACGCCGCACGTCGTCGTCAGCGAGATGGCCCAGGTGTACGCCGCAGCTGCGGCCGCGCTGGACATCGATCTCGACGCGCTGAACCTCGAGGGCGCCTGCGTCGTCGGGCGCAGCCTGCGATGGTTCCATCGCGGGCTGCCCTCGGCGGGACTTCCGTCCGGGAGCGTCGACCTCGACCTCGACGCGGTGTGGTCCGCCGCACTCGGCGACGTGGACGCAGCAGATCTGCGGGTCACCCGTCCCCGCCACTACGACCTCGGGTCCGTGGGCGGGGTGGGCCTGGCGATCACCGACGTCGTCGCGCTTCCGGGCGGTGACCTGCTCGCGTGCGCGGCGGCCGAGGACAGCCCCAACCCCCGCGACGACGGGCCGGTGACGGCGACGGCTCTCGTGCGGATCCGCGGCAACGAAGTCGTCGAGGTCGTGCCCCTGCCTGACCACGCGGGCCAGGTGCTCAAGGTCGAGGGACTCATGGTGCTGGACGCCGACGAGACAGCGGCGACGTTGTACGCCGTCACCGACGTCGACGACCCCGACGCGGCGTCCTGGGCGGCCACCCTCCACGTACGACTCTGACGGCTGCGGCCTACTCGAACAACGGCCGCAGGTGGTCGTTGAGGAACATGCCCTGCGGGTCGAGCTCGCGTCGGAGCGCGACGAAGTCGTCGGCCCGCGGGTAGAGCTCGCGGAGCCGCTCGGGCGTCATG
Organism: Nocardioides sp. P5_E3; assembly: GCF_054049275.1. Taxonomy (NCBI): domain Bacteria; kingdom Bacillati; phylum Actinomycetota; class Actinomycetes; order Propionibacteriales; family Nocardioidaceae; genus Nocardioides; species Nocardioides sp. P5_E3. The sequence continues at coordinate 111,587 of NZ_JBFUMR010000009.1, read as the reverse complement.
AAGTGCAGCTTGCCCCAGTGGACGCGGGCGTCGAACCCGGCGAGGAGCGCGTCGACCGAGCGCAGGTAGGCCCAGTAGTCGGTGCCCGGCGTGCCGGAGACGGAGATGACGACCGTGGGCGTCCGGAACTGCGGGGACAGGAAGGCCTCGTCCGCCCCGACCGTGCGCACCTCGAGCGGGTAGACGGAGTCGGGGAGGCTGCGCTGCATCAGCTCGCGCATCGCGTGGAGCGCCTCGGGAGCGCGGTCGAGGGCGACGAAGTACTCCAGCTCGTGGAAGTTGGGGTCGTAGACCATCGGGAAGATCCGGTAGCACCGGTCGACGCGGCGGCCCACGGTGTCGTCGTCCGGCACGTCGTGGCCGACCTCGTCGTAGACCTTGACGTAGCACTGGTCGGCCAGGGGCTCGCCGTGGCCGTCGAGGTTGTAGAGCGCACCCGACTCCTCGGTCGGCAGCCAGAACATCCCGAAGTGGCGGTGCTCGTCGACCAGCTGGCCCCAGTGCTCCATCACGTCGTCCCAGGTCCGGAGGCTGACGTGCTCACGCAACCGGTAGGCGTCGGTGACCGCGAGCTCGAGCTGGGTCACGACCCCGAGCATGCCGACGGAGACCTGGGCCGCGTGCAGCAGGTCGAGGTCCGCCTCGCCGATCTCGCGCACGTCACCGGTCGCCGTCACGAGGCGTACGCCGCGCACGACGCCGGACAGGCTCGTGTAGCGCGTGCCGGAGCCGTGCGTCCCGGTCGCCACCGCGCCGGCGATCTGCTGGGTGTCGATGTCGCCCTGGTTGCGCAGCGCCAGCCCGACGTCCCACAGCGGTTCGTAGAAGTCGCGGATCAACGTGCCGGGGAGCGCTGTCGCGCGCTTCGCCGCGACGTCGGTGCCCACGACGCCGCGCAGTGCCGAGAGGTCGAGCAGCAGGCCGTCGGTCTGGACCACCGGCGTGAAGGAGTGCCCGGCGCCCGAGACGCGGACGCGCTGGCCGCGCCCGGCGGCCTGCCGCACGAGGGCTGCGACCTCGTCCTCGTCGCGGGGAGCGGCGGTCGACGCGGGTGCGAAGGACTGGTTGCCCACCCAGTTGGTCCAGGTCATGCGGGTCAGCCTGACCAGCGGCGGACCTGCCGTCAACGGTGGACCACTGGCCGCCAGCGCTGGACCGGCGGAGGTCAGAAACCGATCGACGGCTCCGGCGCGACGGCAGTGCGCATCGCGCGCGCCAGCTCGGCGTACGCGTCGAGGCGGTGCTCCTGCACGAGACCCGCACGGAGCAGCCCGCCGATGCCGTGGCCGAGGAAGCCGGCACCGAGGGCGGCCACGTCGAGGGCGACGTCGGCGGGGGAGTCGGTGCGCGAGGCCGCACCCGAGCCCGAGGAGGCGGTGAGGCGCCAGCGCCCGGCGTTCCAGGGTGCGTGGCGGTCCTGCACCTCGACGACCACGTCGCAGTCGGACTCGTAGGACCGCATCGGCCAGGCCGCCTCGACGTCGACGAGGCGGACCCAGGTGCTGTCCCAGGTCTTGAGGTCGCCGGTGCCGCGGGGTCCGCCGACCCAGCCGAGGACCGGGTCGTCGACGCCGACGTTCTCCAGCTTGGTCGTGCCCATCAGGTCGAGGTCCACGACGCGGCGCGCGAGCGCGAGCCGGGCGGCGGGGCCACCGCAGAAGGTGCCGACCACGACGGTGCCGGACGGGCGGGCGTCGCTCCACTTGTGCTCGCGCCGCAGGCTGGTGAAGCCGATGTCCTGGCCGTCGCGACGGGCGAAGATGATGCGGCGGCGCTCCTTGTCGCGCAGCTGGTCGGGCGTCTCGTGGGCCATGAGCGTGAAGAAGTCGGGCAGGCCGATGATCGTGCCGGGGAAGTCGGGCGCTGCGGCGAGCTGGCAGGCGCGCATCCGCTCGGTCACGCCCGGTGCCGCCATGTCGAGCAGGTGGGTGGTGATCCCGGCGACCTCGTCCTCGAGGTGCGGGGCGGTGAACGTCGTCCCGCGCCCGAGCGAGACCTGGTGCGTGAGCACCGCGTTGCCGTAGCCGAAGCGGCCGTAGATCGCGGCCTCGCTCGCATGGAGCGCGGAGATGGCGGTGCCGGCGTCGCGGGTGCGGGCGAGGTGGTCGGTCATCATCGCCGCCAGCACGCCGCGGCGGCGGGCGTCGGGGTGGACGCCGACCCAGGTCAGGCCCGCGATCGGTACGACGTCGCCGCCGGGCAGCGACATCTCCATCGGGCGCACGCCGTAGATGCCGCTGTGCAGGTCGCCGGGACCGTCGGGCAGGTCCACGACGAACCGCTGGTCCTCCGGGAGTCCGAGCCGCAGGTGGTCGGCGTCGTCGTCGGTGACCTCGCCGAACCAGACGAGCTGGTCGGTGGCCAGGTACTTCGCAGGGTCCTCCGAGGGACGTACGTCGATGCTCACCGTCTCAACCCAACCTGTCGGCGCGAGGACCCGCAACCGGATAAGGCGAGCCACTCGCTAGGGTCGAGGAATGTTCGCCGTCTACGCCGAGTCCTTCTCTCCCGACGACCCGCTGAGCGGCCTGGTGGTGGGGGAGCGACCGGCTCCCGAGGCCCCCGACGGGTGGGCGACGGTGACGGTGAAGGCCGCCAGCCTCAACCACCACGACCTGTGGTCGCTGCGCGGGGTGGGCCTGCGCGAGGAGTCGCTGCCGATGATCCTCGGCTGCGACGCCGCGGGCGTCGACGAGGACGGCAACGAGGTCGTCGTCCACGGCGTCATCGGTGACCCCCGGTGGACGGGTGACGAGGCCGACGACCCGGGCCGGTCGCTGCTCTCCGAGCGCCACCAGGGCACCTTCGCCGACCAGGTCGTCGTGCCGCGGCGCAACCTCGTCCCCAAGCCCGGCTCGCTCTCCTTCGAGGAGGCGGCCTGCCTGCCCACCGCGTGGCTGACGGCCTACCGGATGCTCTTCGTGCAGGGCGGCTGCAAGCCCGGCGAGACGGTGCTCGTCCAGGGCGCCGGCGGTGGCGTCGCCACCGCGCTCATCACCCTGGGGCGCGCGGCGGGCCTCACGATCCTCGCCACCAGCCGCGACGAGGCCAAGCGTGCGCGGGCCCGTCAGCTCGGCGCCCACGAGGTGTTCGAGTCCGGCGAGCGGCTCCCCGTGAAGGTCGACGCGGTCATGGAGACGGTCGGCAAGGCCACCTGGACCCACTCCGTCCGCTCGCTGCGCCCGGGCGGCCGGATCGTCATCAGCGGCACCACCTCTGGCCCCGACGTCGGCGACCCCGGCCTCACGCACGTGTTCTTCAAGCAGCTCTCGATCATCGGCTCCACCATGGGCACCCGCGGCGAGCTCGACCTGCTGGTGAAGTTCCTCGACGCCACGGGCGCCCGCCCCGTCGTCGACCGGGCCATCCCGATGGAGGAGGCCCGCGACGGCTTCGCCGCGATGGCGGAGGGCGACGTCTTCGGCAAGATCGTCTTCACCCGATGACCCGCACGCACGTCCTCACCGGGGCCGGGTCGGGCATCGGGCTCGCGCTGGCCCGCCGCCTGGCCGACCGGGGTGACCGCCTCGTCCTGCTCGCCCGCAGCGACGCCCGCGCAGCGGAGCTCGCCCGGACGTTCCCGCACGCCCAGCTCCTGGTCGCCGACCTGGCCGACCCGGGCACCCTCAACGGCGTGGGGCGGCAGGTCGACGGGCCCGTCGACTCCGTCCTGCACGTCGCCGGCGTGGTCGACCTGGCGCCGGTGGAGCGGCTGCGGCTCGCCGAGTGGGAGGAGCAGGTGACGGTGAACCTCACGGCGCCGGCGGTCCTGACCCGTGAGCTGCTGCCGCACGTGCGCGCCGCCCGCGGCACGTTCGTCTTCGTCAACTCCTCCGCAGGGCTGGCGGCCGGCGCCGAGTGGTCGGCGTACGCCGCCTCGAAGTTCGGCCTGCGCGCGTTCGCCGACGCGCTGCGGGCCGAGGAGGTCGAGCACGGGGTGCGCGTCAGCACCGTCTACCCGAGCCGCACCGCCACGCCGATGCAGGAGAAGGTCCACGAGCAGGAGGGGCGCACCTACGACGCCGCGCGATGGATCAGCCCCGAGACGGTCGTCGACACGATCCTCCACGTCGTCGACCTGCCGGCCGACGCCACGATCCCCGACGTGACGGTCCGCCCGGTGGTGCCGCGCTCCGGCACCTGACGCGCCCGGTCCGCGCCTGGTCCGCGCCTGGTCCGATCGGGGTCAGGCCGGCTGCAGGACGAAGACCCGGATCCGCCGGCGCTCACCGACGCGCTGTCGATAACGGGCGTAGCCCGGGTAGAAGCGTGCCGCCAGCGCGAAGACCTCCTCGGCCTCGGCGGGCGTCGCGGCCCGGGCGACCACCTCGCGCGTGACGCCGCGGTAGGTGAGCGTCGCTCGCGGATCGGCCTCGAGGTTGAGCGCCCACGCAGGCGTCGCGGCCTGGCCGAAGTTGGTGCCGAGGAGCGCCAGAGTGCCGTCGTACGGCGCCGCGATGAGGTGGCTGGTGCGGCGCTGTCCCGACCTGCGCCCGGTCGTCGTCACGTCGAGGACCTCCAGGCCGGCCAGCAGGCCCGGCGCGCTGCGTCGTCCCCTGGTGAGCCGACCGACGGCATCGTCGAGGTGGCGCAGGACGTGGGAGAACACCCAGCCGCCGGCACGGGTGCCGGCGCCCCAGCGCACCGCCCGGTGCAGCGGGTTGCCCGTGGCGTGCGAGTAGCCGAGGTCGGCGGCCAGGTCGCGGCCCACCTCAGGTGCCCTCTCGCGAGCGCCAGCCGAGCGCGCCCACGAGCAGCATCCGCAGCTGGGTGCGGGCCTGGGCGAGGGTGCGCTCCTCGGAGTCGGGGTCGTCGACCAGCCGCTCGGCCATCGTGACCACGAAGGACACGATCAGGTCGGCCAGCAGCCCGATGTCGGCGCTGGAGTAGTGCTCGGCGGCGCCGCTGCGGGCGATGTCGGAGGCGAGCTCGCGGGTGATCAGCTCGATCTCGCGGCCGATCGCCTCCCGCACCCGCGGCGGACCGGCGACCCGCTCCCGGGCGATGAAGGCGTAGTGCGCCCGGTTCTCCCGGACGTGCTCGGCGACGATCGGCAGTGACCCGTCGATGAAGTCGCGGAACTCCGGGGCGTGGCGCCACACGTCCGTCAGCATCGACCGGAGGGAGCGGAAGCTCTCGTCGACCAGCGCGAGCCCGAGCAGCTCCAGCGAGTCGAAGTGACGGTAGAACGCCGTGGGGACCACCCCGACCTGCTTGGCCACCTGCCGGAGCGAGATGGCCGACAGGTTGGAGTCGGCCGAGAGGGTGAGTCCCGCGTCGAGGATGGCCCGCCGGGTGCGTTCCTTGCGCTCGGCCCGGGTCTCGCCCGCGCCCCTGGACGGCTGCTCGCCGGTCAGGAGCTCGGGCTCGGACGTCATGACGCGAGCCTAGGACACGCGGGGCCTAGTCCTCGGGGTCGTCGAGCCGGGCCAGCCAGGTGGCCAGCCGCTCGATCGGCACCTCGAAGTCGGGGTGCGCGTCGACGAACGCCTGCAACTGCTCGGCGAGCCACGCCAGGGTGACCTCCTCGTCACCCCGGCGCCTCTCGAGCTCCTCGATCCCGCGATCGGTGAAGTACACCGCTGCTCCCCAGCCGGCTCAGTAGTCGTGGCCGGCCGCGCGCGGCGACTCGAAGGCCACGTCGAGCAGCGCCTTCTGCTCCTCGACGTGGCGCTTGACCGTGCCGACCGACGGCGACGCGGACGACGGGCGGGTGACGGGCTCGACGGTCATGTCGAGCTGGGGCCACACGTTGAGCTGGTAGTGCGGCCACGGGCCCATGTTGCGCGGCTCGTCCTGCACCCACCGGATCGCCTTGAGGTTGGGGTACTTCGCCACCTCGGCCTTGATCTCCTCGACGGGGTTCGGGTAGAGCCGCTCCACGCGAGCGATGGCGAACGCGTCGCCGTTGTCGCGCTTGCCGCGGTCGACCATGAGGTCCCACGTCACCCGGCCCGAGCACAGGATGAGCGTCTCGACCTTGTCGCGGTCGGCGTTGTCGTCGCCGATGAACGCGCGGAAGGTGGTGTCCCCGGTGAAGTCGGCGGGCTGCGACGCCGCCTCCTTGCGCTTGAGCATCGACTTCGGGGTGAAGACGATCAGGGGGCGGTGCTCCTCGCCGAGCGAGTGCCGGCGGAGGAGGTGGAAGTACGACGCGGGCGTCGAGGGCTGGGCGACGACCATCGCGTCCTCGGCCGACATCGTCAGGAAGCGCTCGATGCGCGCCGACGAGTGGTCGGGACCCTGTCCCTCGTAGCCGTGGGGGAGCAGCAGGACCACGCCCGACTGCTGGCGCCACTTGGTCTCACCGGCGGAGATGAACTCGTCGATGACGGTCTGCGCGCCGTTGACGAAGTCGCCGAACTGCGCCTCCCACAGGACCAGCGCCTCGGGCCGCGCCACGGAGTAGCCGTACTCGAAGCCGAGGGCGGCGTACTCCGACAGCAGCGAGTCGTAGACGTGGAACTTCGCCTGGTCCTCGGTGAGGTTGGTCAGCGGCGTCCACTCGTCGGCGTTGACCCGGTCGATGATCGTGGCGAACCGCGAGACGAACGTGCCGCGGCGCGAGTCCTGGCCGGCAAGCCGCACCGGGCGACCGTCCATCAGCAGGGAGCCGAAGGCGAGGATCTCGCCGGTGCCCCAGTCGATCGGTCCGTCGGTGATCGCTGCCGAGCGGCGCTGCAGCTGCGGCATCACCTTGGGGTGCACGGTGAAGTTCTCCGGCGGGGTGACGTAGCTGTCGGCGATCCGCTTGAGCACCTCGGGCGTGACGGCCGTGGAGAAGTCGCCGGCCGGCTTGTCCGGGTAGTCCGGGACGGTCGTCCACTCGGTGGGCGCCTCGGAGCTCGCCTCGCGCACCTCGGTGAAGACCCGCTCCAGCTGCTGCTGGTAGTCCTTGAGGACCTGCTCGGCCTCCTCGATCGTGATGTCGCCACGACCGATGAGCGACTCGGTGTAGAGCTTGCGCACCGACCGCTTCTGCTCGATGAGGTCGTACATCAGCGGCTGCGTGTAGGACGGGTCGTCGCCCTCGTTGTGGCCGCGACGGCGGTAGCAGACGAGGTCGATGACGACGTCCTTGTTGAACGCCTGGCGGTAGTCGAAGGCGAGCCGGGCGACGCGGATGCACGCCTCCGGGTCGTCGCCGTTGACGTGGAAGATCGGCGCCTGCACCATCCGCGCCACGTCGGTGGCGTAGAGGGAGGAGCGAGAGGAGCCGGGCGCGGTGGTGAACCCGACCTGGTTGTTGATCACCACGTGCACGGTGCCGCCGGTGCGGTAGCCGCGCAGCTGCGACAGGTTGAGCGTCTCGGCCACGACGCCCTGGCCGGCGAACGCGGCGTCGCCGTGGACCAGCAGGGGGAGGACCGGGAACTTCTCGCCCTGGTCGAGGAGGTCCTGCTTGGCGCGGGCGATGCCCTCGAGGACCGGGTTGACCGCCTCGAGGTGCGAGGGGTTCGCCGCGACGGACACCTTGATCTTGTCGCCGGAGCCGGCGACGAACTCGCCCTCGGCGCCGAGGTGGTACTTCACGTCACCGGAGCCCTGGACCGTGCGGGGGTCGATGTTGCCCTCGAACTCGCGGAAGATCTGGCTGTACTTCTTGCCCACGATGTTGGCGAGCATGTTGAGCCGGCCGCGGTGGGCCATGCCGATGCAGACCTCGTCGAGCCCGGTCTCGGCGGCCGCCTCGCAGATCTCGTCGACCAGCGGGATGGTGGTCTCGCCGCCCTCGAGGCTGAAGCGCTTCTGCCCGACGAACTTGGTCTGCAGGAAGGTCTCGAAGGCCTCGGCCTGGTTGAGCTTGAGCAGGATGCGCAGCTGCTCCTCGCGGGGCGGCTTCACGTGCGGCTGCTCGACGCGCTCCTGGATCCACTTGCGCTGGTCGGGATCCATGATGTGCATGTACTCGATGCCGGTGGTGCGGCAGTAGGAGTCGCGCAGGATCCCGAGGATGTTGCGCAGCTTCATGAACCGCCGGCCCTCGCCGCCGAAGGACCCGGTCGCGAACTCGCGGTCGAGGTCCCACAGGGTGAGGCCGTGCGACTCCACCTCGAGGTCGGGGTGGCTGCGCTGGCGGTACTCCAGCGGGTCGGTGTCGGCCATGAGGTGGCCGCGGACCCGGTAGGCGTGGATCAGCTCGAGGATCCGCGCCTGCTTGACGATGTCGTCGTCGTGGCTGGCGACCACGTCGCGGGCCCAGCGGATCGGCTCGTAGGGGATCCGCAGCGAGCGGAAGATCTCGTCGAAGAAGTCGTTCTCGCCGAGCAGCAGGCCGTGCACGCGCTTGAGGAACTCACCCGACTGCGCGCCCTGGATGACGCGGTGGTCGTAGGTCGAGGTCAACGTCATCGCCTTGCTGATGGCGTTGCGGTTGATCGCCTCCTCGGAGGCGCCCTGCCACTCCGGCGGGTACTCCATCGCGCCGACGCCGATGATCGCGCCCTGCCCGGCCATCAGCCGCGGCACCGAGTGGACGGTGCCGATGCCGCCGGGGTTGGTCAGGGACATGGTGGTGCCCTGGAAGTCGGCGACGGTCAGCTTGCCGTCGCGGGCCTTGCGCACCATCTCCTCGTAGGCCGTCCAGAAGGCCGCGAAGTCCATCGCCTCGGCGCCCTTGATGTTGGGCACGAGGAGCTGGCGGGTGCCGTCGGGCTTCTGCATGTCGATCGCGAGGCCGAGGTTGATGTGGGCCGGCGTGATCAGGTTGGGCTTGCCGTCACGGACCTCGAAGCCGACGTTCATCTCGGGCATCGAGCGCAGCGCCTTCACGAGGGCGTAGCCGATGATGTGGGTGAACGACACCTTGCCGCCGCGAGCGCGGGCGAGGTGGTTGTTGATGACCGTGCGGTTGTCCCACAGGAGCTTCACTGGGACCGAGCGCACAGAGGTGGCGGTCGGGACCGACAGCGACGCGTCCATGTTGGCGGCGGTGCGGGCCGGGGCGCCACGGAGCACGGTGTAGGTCGGCTCGTCGTCGGCGGGGGAGGGCGCGGCGGGCTTGGGGTCCTTGGCGACCGGGGTGCTGGAGCCCTTTGCCGGCTCGTCGGCCGCGGCCTTCGGGCGCGGCGTCGACGTGGCGGCCTTGGCCGGGGCCTTCTCAGGGGCCTTCTCAGGAGCCTTCTGGGCCTGGGCGGGGGCCTTCGCGGGTGCCTTGGCAGGTGCCTGGGACGTCGCCGGCGCCTTCGCCTGGGTGCTGGCCTGGGTGGTGGTCCGGGTCTGCGTCTGGCTGCTCTGCGCGGAGGGCGTGGAGGGTGCGGACGGGGCCGCCTGGACCGGGGCGGCGCTGCCGTTGCCGAAGTAGGACGCCCACTCCGGACCCACGCTCCCGGGATCCTTGTCGTACTGCTCCTTCATCTCCTCCACGAGCCACTCGTTGGCTCCCAGGTCAGATGACGGTGCAACCGAGGACTGGTTGCCGGACTGCCCGTTCGGGGACTGCGCCACGCTTGTTTCGCCTCTTCCAGATGTGATCGCGCGAGGTATGGACCAAGTCGTCGACAAGGCTAGTCGCACACGCACGCAAATGCAGGGCCGGGTTCGCCTGGTGAGGCATGGTGTCGACCACACCCGTAGTCACCCAGTAGCCATTCTCGGGTTTCACCCCCGTCGTCCGCTCGAAACCTGCCTGGAGCTCCCATGCCCCGCCCCTCACCAGGCCACGCCCACCGGGCCCGCCGCCTCGTGGGACTCGCGCTCGTGCTGCTCGTCCCGCTCACCTCCGCCTGCCAGTCGTCCGCCGAGCCGTCTGCCGCTCCGGAGCGGCTCAGCCGGTCCGACGCGCAGGCGACACTGGCCTCGAACCCGGCGCCCACGAAGGTCGGGATCCACCGGGTCCACGGCCGGCTCCCGGTCGCCCGGCGCAAGGTCGTGCGCCGGCAGGTCGGCGACGTCGTCGACCGGTGGTGGGAGGCGGCCTACCTGGGCGGCACCTACCCCCGCAGCAGCTTCCCCGCGGCGTTCCCCGGCTTCACCGCGGCCGCCGAGCAGCGCGCCCGGGCCGACAAGGCGCTGCTGACCAACCAGACCGCCGGCCCGCGCATCGACTCGGTGACCGCGCGGCAGCGCAAGGTCACCCTCGACATCCTCGCCACCGACCGGCAGGCGAGGGCCGTGACCGCGCAGTTCGTCCTGAAGTTCGACACCACCGGTCAGAAGACCGGCACCACCACCGTGCGGGGGCGGCTCTTCCTCACCCGCAAGCGGGGCGCCTGGCGCGTCTTCGGGTACGACGTCGCGAAGGGAGCCCGGTGATGGGGCGGACCATGAAGCTCCTGCGCACGGTCGCCCTCGTGGCGGTGCTGGCCGTCACCGCGTTCGTCGTACCCACGTCGGCGGTGCAGCCGACCGACGTCAGCCTGGTGAAGATCCGCCACGCCGAGGGCGTCGCCGTGGGCGGCCAGGACGTCATCTGGATCCTGGCGGTCGGGTCGGACGCCCGGCCGGGTGAGGCGATGACGCGGTCTCGGGGCGACGCCTTGCAGATGGTCGGCATCAACACCCGCACGGGGTCGGCCACCGCCATCGGCGTTCCGCGCGACTCGTGGGTCGCGATCCCCGGTCACGGCCGGGAGAAGATCAACTCCGCGCTCTACTTCGCCGGTCCGCGGGGGATGGCCGGCGCGATGCGCAACCTGATCGGCATCGAGCCCGACTACGTCATGGTCACTCGGTTCCCGTTCTTCGAGGACATGGTCGACGACATCGGCGGCATCACCGTCACCAACCCACGCCGCTTCCAGGACCCCTACCTGAAGAAGGAGGGGTTCAAGCAGGGCCGCATCCACCTCGACGGCTACAACGCGATGGCCTTCTCCCGGATCCGCAAGGGCCTGGTCGGAGGGGACTTCGACCGCTCGGCCAACCAGCAGCGCACGCTGCGCGGCATCCACGCCCGGATCCGCTCGCAGGCCGCCCGGCCCGGTTTCATCGAGCGCGGCGTGATGACGGTGATGGCCCACACCGACACCAACGCCTCGCCCGCGGAGCTCTTCGAGATCGCCCAGGCCGTCGCCCAGGTGGACCCGCGCAGGATCTCGACGTGCGTGGTACGTGGCCGGGTCGGCTTCGTCGGTGCCGCCAGCGTGGTCTTCCCCGACGTCGCGCAGGCGCGGCGCCTGGGGCGCGAGGCCCGGCAGGACGCCGCCCTGCGCGGCTGCTGAGGGTCAGGAGCCGTAGATCCGTCCCGCGGTGCGGGCCAGGTCAATGACGACGGCCTCGGAGTAGAGCTTGATCCGCAGGCCGATCACCTGCGACCCGCGGTAGCCGGTGTCGACGAGCTGGCGCTGGATCTCACCGGCGCCGCCCGGCAGCTCGACGACCTCCCCGGGCGCGGGGACCGGCACCTGCTGTCCGGCGACGGTGATGGACCCGACGCCGGTCGAGACCTTCGAACCCACCCGCTTGCCTGCCTTCTGGCGCATCGCCGCGCGCGAGCTGACGTCGGTGATGACGAGCTGGGCGGTGGGGATGGAGACCGACCCGATCGCGGTGCGCGACCAGCCCTTGGCGACCTTGCCGCGCTTCGTGCCGGCCTTGGCGCGGAACTGGTCGCCGTTGACCTGGTAGGTGACGCCCTCGAGCAGCACCGGCACCGGGACGAGCTGGGTGGCGTGGGGGACCTGGTAGGTCTGCGTCCGGCCGCGGGTGCCCTGGCAGGGGAGCGCCTTGTGCTCGACGTTGCCGAACTTCAGCGCGCCCTGGAGCGCCTGGTAGTCCATCGCCGTGCCGCCGGAGCGGAAGACGCCGACGGGCGCCGGGCCGCCCATCCGGACGCGGGCGGTGCCGAGCTCGACGAGCTGGCGGCGGTCGCCGGCGGTGACCTCGATCCGCAGGGCCGAGGCCTGCGACTGGGCGTTGTGGCTGTTGGCGCGGCCGTTCTCGTAGCCGAGCGCGATCGTGCCGAGACCGGGGATGACGATCGGCTTGGTGACGTCGCTCAGCACCTGGAAGACCTGCTGGGCGACCTGCTGGGTCCCGGTGAAGACGGTGTCGCTGACCTGGTCGAGCGGGGCCAGCAGCTGCTGGAGCTCCGGCGGCAGCTGCTGCACCACGGTGTCGTCGAGCAGGTCGAGGGTGATGCTGGCGAAGGTGAAGCCCTCGTCGTGGCCGTAGCCCCGAGGGGTGTGGAAGGCGTGCGCGGTCGTCTGCAGTCCCTTGATGACCAGGCGGGGCGTGGTCAGCGGACCGACCGTGCCGCCGACGCTGATGTCGCCGATGGTGTTGGTGCCGCGGACGCCGTGCGTCTCGCCGTCGGCGTACGTCTCGGTGCGGCTCGTGCTGGCCGAGACACGGATGAGCGGGTTGTCCGGGACCGACACGACGCTCTGCTGCTCGACGACCTTCCCGGCCGAGCGGGTGCACAGCTGCTGCGCGTGTGCGTCCTTGAGGTTGAGCGCCTCGACGCTGTCGGTCACCAGCTTCACGCCGTACACGTCGCCGCGGTAGCCGAAGGCGGTGAGCTGGTCTGACGCCGCGGCACGGGCGTCGACCGAGCCGCCGGCCTGCGCCGGCGCGGCACCGGTCGACAGCGCGAGCGCCGCACTCAGGCCGAGGCTGACGGCGGCCGCGAGCCGTCGCTGGGTTGTCTTCATGTCCCCTCCCAGGGTCCGCGGGAGCGACACGTGGCACGTCCCTTGTGACCGGCCAGTAGCTCCCTCGTCCGCTCAACGACGCGGAGCCCGATTGGTGACGCCCGTCACCAGGAGCGGGGGGACGGTGTGCCCGGGTGGGGGACGACGAAGGCCCGGACCCTCGAKGGTCCGGGCCTTGCAGTGGGCGCCTCCGGCAGGATTCGAACCTGCGGCACCTGGTACCGGAAACCAGTGCTCTATCCCCTGAGCTACGGAGGCCCGCACCGCCCGGATCGCTCCGGGGCTGGTGCGCGCTGAAGACTACCGGTCGCCCGGCGTCGTGGTGAAACCGCCTCAGCGCAGGGCGAGCGACCCGGACGTGTCGGCCGGGAAGGGCAGGCTGTCGTGCTCGGCGACGCGGGCGTCCAGCTTGGCGGCGACGTCGTCGGGCCAGGGCGCGGTGCGGCGGGTCTCGAGGTCGATGTGCAGGAAGATCTCCTCGACCACGCACGCCACCTGCTGGTGCGTCTCGTCGAGCACGTAGACGAGCACGTGGGCGGCCCGCTCGGACCGCCCGAGCAGGCGCACCCGCGCCGACATCGTGTCGCCGGTGCGCAGCTCGTTGAGGTAGGTGACGTGGTGCTCGGCGGTGAAGCACGCGTGTCCGTGGCTGAGTGGCCACATCTGCGGGATGCCCACCTCGACGAGCGACTCGTCGAGCCCCTCGCTGGCGATGCCGATGTAGTGGCGGACGTTGAGGTGGCCGTTGATGTCCTCGAACGGCATCGGCACGGGTTGCTCGACGTAGGCCGGGAGGTCGATCAGCTGGTCGTAGGTGGGGTGGGTCGTCACGCCCCGAACCCTAGGGCAGGACCCTCGGGGTGTCGTTGGGCCACGGCGTGAAACCGGTTCGGCCCGCAGCGGGACCCGCCGATAGGCTTGCCCGGTGAATCCCGATCAGCTCTCCGAGACCATCGTCGACGCGCTGGAGGCCCTCGTGGCCGACGGCGCGATCACGCTGCCCGACGGCGTACCGACCCAGGTCACGGTGGAGCGACCCCGGCAGCAGGGGCACGGCGACTACGCCACCAACGTGGCGCTCCAGCTCGCCAAGAAGGCCGGGACCAACCCCCGCGCCTTCGCTGACCTCGTCGCCGAGCGGCTCCGCGCTGCCGACGGCGTCGCGGAGGTCGAGGTCGCCGGTCCGGGCTTCCTCAACGTGACGGTCGAGGCCGGGGCGCAGGGCCAGGTCGCCGCCGACATCGTCGCGGCAGGATCGGCGTACGGCTCCTCGGAGACCCTGGCCGGCCAGTCGATCAACATCGAGTTCATCTCGGCCAACCCGACCGGCCCGCTGCACCTCGGTCACACCCGGTGGGCCGTGCTCGGCGACGCCATCGGGCGCGTGCTCGAGGCGGCGGGCGCGTCGGTGGCGCGCGAGTTCTACATCAACGACCGCGGCAACCAGATGAACCTCTTCGGCGCCTCCCTCGAGGCCTCCGCGCTCGGCAACCCGATCCCGGAGGACGGCTACCAGGGGGCCTACATCGCCGACCTGGCGGCGGAGATCGTCCGCCGGCAGCCGGACATCGTCGACCTGCCCGAGGGCGAGCGGCTCGCCGCCTTCCGCGAGGCGGGCTACGCGTTGCAGCTGCAGGAGCAGCAGGACCAGCTCGACGGCTTCAACACCCATTTCGACGTGTGGTTCTCCGAGCGCGACCTCCACGCCGACGAGTCGCACGGATCGGTGGCCGACACCCTGCGCAGCCTCAAGGACAACGGTCACCTCTTCGAGGCCGACGGCGCCCTGTGGATGCGCACCACGGACTTCGGCGACGACAAGGACCGGGTGCTCATCCGGACCAACGGCGAGCTCACGTACTTCGCCTCGGACACCGCCTACTACCTCAACAAGCGCGCTCGCGGCTTCGACCACTGCATCTACCTGCTCGGCGCCGACCACCACGGCTACGTCGGTCGGCTCCGGGCGATGGCCGCGTGCGTCGGTGACGACCCGGCGCAGACGCTGGACGTGCTGATCGGCCAGATGGTCAAGATCATGCGCGACGGCCAGGAGATGCGCCTGTCGAAGCGCGCCGGGACGATCGTGACGCTCAACGAGCTGGTGGACGAGATCGGCGTCGACGCGCTTCGCTACTCCTTGGCCCGCTATCCCGCCGACAGCCCGCTGACGCTGGACGTCGCCGAGATCACCAAGGCCTCGAGCGAGAACCCCGTCTACTACGTCCAGTACGCGCACGCGCGCTCCTGCCGGATGATGGAGAACGCCGCCGCCATCGGCATGGTGTCGCCGGGCGCCGACTTCGACCCCTCGCTCCTCACCCACGAGCTCGACGGCCGCCTGCTGCGCGCGTTGGCCGAGTTCCCGCGGGTCGTCGCCAGCGCTGCCGAGCTCCGCGAGCCGCACCGTGTCGCTCGCTACCTCGAGGACACCGCTGCGGTGTTCAACCGGTGGTACGACACCAAGGAGTGCCGGATGCTGCCGATGGGCGACGAGCCCGTCACGCCGACCAACGAGGCGCGCCTCGTGCTCGTGCAGTCCGTCCGCACCGTGCTCGCCAACGGCCTCGACCTGCTCGGCGTCTCGGCCCCCGAGAGGATGTGATCGGGCGTGCCCACCGCACACCCGTCCGGTTGGGCCCACGCGGACGGCGCGCTGCGCGGCCCGCACTGGCTGCGTGAGCCGAGCGACCCCGACGCGCTTGTCCCGCTCCTCTGGTCGCGGACGGCGACGAAGTCCGACGGCGTCCTGAGCGTCGGCGGCGTGCCGCTGCCCGAGCTGGTGCGCGAGCACGGCTCACCGGCGTACGTCCTCGACGAGGCCGACTTCCGCAGCCGCGCCGGCGCCTTCCGTGACGCCTTCGCTCGCCAGGGATCGGTGCAGTTCGACGTCTACTACGCGGGCAAGGCGTTCCTCTGCACCACCGTCGCCCGGTGGCTCGCGGAGGAGGGGCTGTCGCTCGACGTCTGCTCGGGCGGCGAGCTGGCCGTCGCGGAGCGGGCCGGGTTCCCGATGGCGCGCGTGGGCTTCCACGGCAACAACAAGACCCTCGGCGAGCTCGAGCGCGCCGTCGAGCTCGGCGTGGGTCGGGTCATCGTGGACTCCTTCCACGAGATCGGGCGGCTCGCCGACGTCGCGACCGAGCTCGGCCGGACGGTGGGCGTGATGGTGCGGGTCACCGCCGGCGTCGAGGCCCACACGCACGAGTACATCGCGACCGCCCACGAGGACCAGAAGTTCGGCTTCTCGATCGCCAGCGGCGACGCGCTCGAGGCCGTACGACGCGTGCACGACGCCCCGAGCCTGCGGCTCCTCGGCCTCCACTCCCACATCGGCAGCCAGATCTTCGACACCTCGGGCTTCGAGGTGGCCGCCCGTCGCGTGCTCGCGCTGCACGCCCGGGTGATCGAGGAGGTGGGCGTCGAGATGCCCGAGATGGACCTCGGTGGCGGCTTCGGCATCGCCTACACGACCCAGGACGACCCGGCCGACCCCGCACAGCTGGCCACCGAGATCGCGAAGATCGTCGAGCACGAGTGCCGTGCCCTCGACATCGCGCTCCCGCGCCTGTCGATCGAGCCCGGGCGCGCGATCGTCGGCCCGTCGATGTGCACGGTCTACGAGGTCGGCACGGTCAAAATGGTCGCCCTCGACGGCGGGCTTGTGCGCACCTACGTCTCCGTCGACGGCGGGATGAGCGACAACATCCGCACCGCCCTCTACGACGCCGACTACTCCGCCACGATCGCCTCCCGCCCCTCCGGCGGCCCGCCCACGCTGTCGCGCGTCGTGGGCAAGCACTGCGAGGCCGGCGACATCGTGGTCAAGGACGAGTTCCTGCCCGCCGACGTGCGCCCCGGCGACCTCGTCGCCGTTCCCGGGACGGGCGCCTACTGCAGATCCATGGCGTCCAACTACAACCACGCGCTGCGTCCTCCGGTGATCGGAGTTCGGGACGGGAAGACTTTCACCGTGCTGCGACGAGAGACTGTGGCGGACCTGTTGGCGACCGATGTGGGTGTTCTCTCATGAGTGAGCGAAGCGAGCGAATCATCAAGCGCAGAGTGATTCGTGCCTCGTGTGCGCACGGAGCGAAGCGAGTACGTGCATGAGTATCGGTGACAAGCGCACCTTGAAGGTGGCGGTGCTCGGCTGCGGAGCGGTCGGGTCGCAGGTGGTGCGGCTGCTCAGCGAGCAGCACGACGACCTGGCCGCGCGGGTCGGCGCGCCCGTCGAGCTGGTGGGAGTCGCCGTACGACGCCTCGACGCCGCTCGCGACGTCGAGGTGCCCGACGGCCTGCTGACGACCGACGCCCAGGGCCTGGTCGCCCGCGACGACGTCGACCTCGTCGTCGAGGTGATCGGCGGCATCGAGCCCGCGCGGTCGCTCATCCTCTCCGCGCTCGACAACGGCGCGAGCGTGGTCACGGCCAACAAGGCGCTGCTCGCCGAGGACGGCCCGACCCTCTTCGAGGCGGCCGCCAAGGCCGAGCGCGACCTCTACTACGAGGCGGCCGTCGCCGGTGCGATCCCGATTCTGCGGCCGCTGCGCGAGTCGCTCGCCGGCGACCGCGTCACCCGGGTGCTCGGCATCGTCAACGGCACCACCAACTTCATCCTCGACAAGATGGACACCTCCGGCGCCGGCTTCTCCGAGGCGCTCGAGGAGGCCCAGGAGCTCGGCTACGCCGAGGCCGACCCGACGGCCGACGTCGAGGGCTTCGACGCCGCGGCCAAGGCGGCCATCCTCGCCAGCCTCGCCTTCCACTCCCGCGTGACCGCCGCCGACGTCTATCGCGAGGGGATCTCCGAGGTCACCGCCGCCGACGTCGCCAGCGCCCGCGACATGGACTCGGTGGTCAAGCTGCTCGCCATCTGCGAGCTCCGCCCGGGCCCCGACGGCCAGGAGCAGGTCGCGGCGCGGGTCCACCCGGCGATGATCCCGCGCTCGCACCCGCTGGCGAGCGTCCGCGAGGCCTACAACGCGGTCTTCGTCGAGTCGGAGGCCGCCGGGCAGCTCATGTTCTACGGACCCGGTGCCGGCGGCGCGCCCACGGCGAGCGCCGTGCTGGGCGACCTCGTCACCGTCGCCCGCAACCGCCTCGCCGAGACGCGGGGTGCCGGTGAGTCGGCCTACGCCGACCGCGCGGTCCTGCCGATGGGGGAGACCCGGACCCGCTACCACGTGGCGATCGACGTCGACGACCGCGCCGGTGTGCTCGCGGCGGTGGCCAACGCCTTCGCCGACCACGACGTGTCGATCCAGACCGTGCGCCAGGAGGGTCGCGGCGCCGACGCCCAGCTCGTGGTCGTCTCGCACGCCGCCCCTGACGCGGCGCTCAGCGCGACGGTCGACCAGCTCCGCAGCATGGACATCGTCCGCGAGGTCACCTCGGTGATGCGCGTCGAGGGAGGCGAGGAGTGAACGGCGGCGGCATGGCCAGCGCCACCGGCACCCACCAGTGGCGCGGCGTGATCGAGGAGTACCGCGACCTCCTCGACCTCCCCGAGGGGATGCCCGCCGTGACGCTCCGCGAGGGCGGGACGCCCCTCGTCCACTCCGAGTGGCTCTCCGGGCTCACCGGGGGAGAGGTGTGGCTCAAGGTCGAGGGCGACAACCCGACCGGCTCGTTCAAGGACCGCGGCATGACGGCCGCGATCTCCCACGCCCGGCACCTCGGCGCCGAGGCGGTCGTGTGCGCCTCGACGGGCAACACGTCGGCGTCCATGGCGGCGTACGCCGCGAAGGCACGTCTCAAGCCGCTGGTGCTCATCCCCGAGGGCAAGATCGCTGCCGGCAAGCTCGCCCAGGCGGTCGTGCACGGCGCCCAGGTCATCATGGTCCGGGGCAACTTCGACGACTGCCTGTCGATGGCCATCGGCCTCTCGAAGAGCTACTCGGTCGAGCTCGTCAACTCGGTCAACCCGGTCCGCCTGCAGGGGCAGAAGACCGCGTCGTTCGAGATCGTCGACTTCCTCGGCGACGCCCCCGACGTCCACCTGCTGCCGGTCGGCAACGCGGGCAACATCTCCGCCTACTGGCTCGGCTACCAGCAGTACGCCGACCTCGGCCGGGCCACCAAGCGCCCGAGGATGCTCGGCTTCCAGGCCGAGGGTGCGGCGCCGCTGGTGACCGGTGAGCCGTTCCCCGACCCGGAGACCAAGGCGACCGCGATCCGGGTGGGCAACCCGGCGTCGTGGCACCTCGCCGAGCAGGCGGCCAAGGAGTCCGAGGGCGGCTTCGCGGCCCTCTCCGACGCCCAGATCCTCGCTGCGCAGATCGAGCTCGCCCGCAACGACGGCGTCTTCGTCGAGCCGGCCTCGGCCGCGGGCGTCGCCGGTCTGCTCGCCGCGCTGGAGTCCGGCCAGGTGTTCACCGGCGCCACGGTGGCGATCACCGTCACCGGCCACGGGCTCAAGGACACCGCCACCGCGCTGGAGTCGTGTGGCGACCTGGTCGACACGGTCGTCGACGCCGACGTGGACGCGGCGGCCGCCGCAGCCGGCCTCTCCTGATGACCCAGTTCGTCGACGGGCCCGTGCGGGTCTCCGTCCCGGCGACCTCGGCCAACCTCGGCCCGGGCTTCGACAGCCTCGGCCTCGCGCTGTCGCTGCGCGACGAGCTCGAGGCGGAGGTGCTGACCGAGGGCCTGGTGGTCGAGGTCGAGGGTGCGGGTGCCGAGGGCGTGCCGCGCGACGAGTCGCACCTGGTGGTCCGCTCCATGCGCGCGGCCTTCGAGCTGATGGGGGAGCAGCCGCCCGGCCTGCGCCTGACCTGCCGCAACGTCGTCCCGCACGCCCGCGGCCTCGGGTCGTCGTCCGCCGCGATCGTCGCGGGCGTCGTCCTGGCGCGTGCGCTCGTCGCGGGCGGCCAGCTGCTCGCCTCCGACGAGGCGCTCTTCGACCTCGCCGCCGACCTCGAGGGCCATCCCGACAACGTCGCCCCGGCGTTCTACGGCGGGTTCGTGATCTCCGGCCGCGAGGACGGGCACTGGTACGCCGTCCGCGCCGGGGTCGACCCCCGGGTCACCGCCGTGGTGTTCGTCCCGCCCACGGGGGTCGAGACGAAGGTCGCGCGCGGGCTGCTGCCCGACGTCGTGCCCCACGCCGACGCCGCCGCCAACTCCGGTCGCGCCGCCCTGCTGGTCGCCGCGCTCAACGGGCAGCCCGAGCACCTGCTCGCCGCCACCCGCGACTGGCTCCACCAGGACCAGCGCGAGCCCGCGATGCCCGAGACGCTGGCGCTCGTACGACGCCTGCGCACCGAGGGCGTGCCCGCCGTCGTCTCCGGAGCCGGCCCGACGGTGCTGGCCTTCGGCTCCTCCGACACCTCCGACCTGCTGTCGCGGTGCCCGAGCGGGTGGACCCCGCACCAGCTCTCGATCGACGTCGACGGCGCGCGCCTCACCTGACCGCTCGCGGCATCGGTGGCGGCATCGGTGGCGGCGGATTGCGTCTGCGGTGGCCGGACACCTGCGATGTGCTGCCACCTTTGCGGGGAGCCCGTCGGGGGTGGCGGCAGATTGCGTGTGCGGTAGTCGGATGGCTGCGAGGTGCCGCCACCCTGGCGGCCGGAGCGGGCTGGTGCCGCTCTTCCGCACCGACCGGCTCCCGGCGCGCGGGGCGCCTGCTAACCTGACCGCGCGCCGATCGGCGTACCTGCCCGTCCCCGTCCTCGCGATGTCTCGAGGTCCGCGTGGACGGGACCCACCATCCGCCTCGCCGGCCGTTCGACCGGTCCGGGAGGCGACGCAACGTGCGAAGGATCCACGTGACCGAGACCCCCTCTGCTCCTGCGGAGAACGCCGCCACCAAGCCCGCCAAGAAGTCGGGCGGGCTCAGCTCCATGCTCCTGGCCGACCTGAAGTCGATGGCCGCGGGCCTCGGCATCGCCGGAGCGGGCTCGATGAAGAAGGCGCAGCTCGTCGACGCCATCCGGGCGAACCAGTCCGGTGGCGCTCCCGCCCAGCCGGCGAAGCAGACCCAGCCCGAGCAGCCGGCCCAGCAGCAGGAGCAGCCGCAGCAGAAGTCCGCGGAGCCCGCCGCGGCCGCCGAGCCGGCGCCGCAGACGACGGTGCGCACCCGCACCCGCAAGCAGCGCCAGGCCGAGCAGCAGGCCGAGCGGTCGGAGCAGCAGCCCGAGGACCGGTCCGAGCAGAAGTCCGAGCAGAAGTCCGAGCAGCGCGCCGACCAACGCGCCGACCAGGGCGCCGACCAGGACTCCGAGCAGAAGTCCGAGCAGAAGCCCGACCGGTCCGAGAAGCAGGACCAGAGGAAGTCGGACCGGCAGCAGGGCCAGAAGCAGGACCAGGGCCAGAAGCAGGGCAAGCAGAACCAGCAGAACCAGCAGGGCAAGCAGGACCGCGACCAGAACCGCCAGGAGCAGAGCCGCCAGGACCAGCAGGCCCGCCAGGACCAGAACCGGCAGGACCAGCAGGCCCAGCACCAGTCCGACGACGACGAGGACGGCGAGGGCGGCAGCCGTCGCAACCGCCGCCGCCGCGGACGCGACCGGACGCTGCCCCGCCAGGCCGGCAGCCGCAACGAGCCCGACACCACGATCCTCGAGGACGACGTCCTGGTGCCGGCCGCCGGCATCCTCGACGTGCTCGACAACTGCGCGTTCGTGCGCACCTCGGGCTACCTGCCCGGCCCGGAGGACGTCTACCTGTCGCTGTCGATGGTCCGCAAGTACCACCTCCGCCGCGGTGACGCCGTGGTCGGTCAGGTGCGCCAGCCGCGCGAGGGCGAGCGTCGGGAGAAGTTCAACCCGATGGTCCGCATCGACAGCGTCAACGGCACCGAGGCCGAGGGCGCCAAGGAGCGCCCGGAGTTCGCCGACGCGGTCCCGGTCCACCCGCACCAGCGGCTGCGCCTGGCCTCGGACGCCGACCTGATCGGTCGCGTCGTCGACGTCGCCGCCCCGGTCGGCAAGGGCCAGCGGGGACTGGTCCTCGCCCCGCCGCGCACCGGCGCCACCACGCTCTTCCAGTCGATCGCCCAGTCGGTGACGGCCAACAACCCCGAGTGCCACGTGATGGTGGTGCTGGTCGACACCCGCCCGGAGGAGGTCACCGACTACCAGCGCGCCGTCAAGGGCGAGGTCGTCGCCTCGACCTTCGACCGGCAGCCGGCCGACCACACCCTGGTCGCCGAGCTGGCCATCGAGCGCGCCAAGCGCCTCGTCGAGCTCGGGCACGACGTCGTCGTCCTGCTGGACTCGCTCACGCGCCTCGGGCGGGCCTACAACCTCGCCGCGCCGGCCAACGGCCGCGTCCTGGCCGGCCTCGTCGACGCGTCCGCCGTCCACCCGACGAAGGAGTTCTTCGGCGCCGCCCGCGCGATCGAGGACGGCGGCTCGCTGACCATCCTGGCGACCGTGGCCGTCGGGACCGGCTCGGCCACCGACGAGTTCTTCCTGGAGGAGCTCGCAGGCGCCGCCAACCTCGAGCTGGTGCTCAGCGCCGAGCGCGCCGCGAAGGGCATCGTCCCCGCGGTCGACGTCGCGGCCTCGGGCACCCGGCACGAGGAGAGGCTGCTCGCCCCGGCCGAGGGCGCCGTCGTCGGCGACCTGCGCAAGCAGCTCGCCGCCGCCGACTCCCCGCAGGCCGTCACCAAGGTCGTCGGCGCCCGCTGATCCGCGGGTTCCCGAGCGGGAATCCCCGGATTGGCGCCGTTGTTCATACCGGTGGCACACTTGTGCGCCGGCTCCGGTTCACGTCACTACGCATCCACGCGGGCGACCCGGAGCAATCGAGAGGAACACCATGAAGAAGGACACCCACCCCGAGTACGTCGAGACCCAGGTGACCTGCACCTGCGGCGCGTCGTTCACGACCCGCAGCACCGCGACCTCCGGCTCGATCCACGCCGACGTCTGCTCGCAGTGCCACCCGTTCTACACCGGCAAGCAGAAGATCCTCGACACCGGCGGCCGCGTCGCCCGCTTCGAGGCCCGCTACGCCAAGAAGGCTCCGGCCGAGACGAAGTAGTCCACGTCAGGCGCCGGTCTCCCGCTCACCGCGGGTGGCCGGCGCCTTGTCGTCTGCAGGTCGTCTGCAGGCCGTCTGCACGTACCCCCATCTCCCATCGACTCGAGGAGCAGCGTTGTTCGAAGCCGTCGAGGGCATGCGCGAGGAGCACGAGGACCTCGAGCGACGCCTCTCGCTCCCCGAGACCCACGCCGACCAGCGCCTCGCCAAGCAGCTCAACCAGCGCTACGCCGAGCTGACGGCCGTCGTGACGACCTGGCAGGAGTGGCTCCGCCTCGGCGACGACATCGAGGCGGCACGTGAGCTGGCCTCCGACGACCCCGCCTTCGCCCAGGAGGCCGACGACCTCACCAAGCGGCGCGACGCCGCGGGTGAGCGGTTGCGCCGGCTGCTGGTGCCCCGCGACCCCACCGACGGCAAGGACGCGCTGCTCGAGATCAAGTCGGGGGAGGGCGGTGAGGAGTCCGCGCTCTTCGCCGGCGACCTCCTGCGGATGTACTCCCGCTACGCCGAGACCCGCGGCTGGAGCGTCGAGGTGCTCGACGCCACCGAGTCCGACCTGGGCGGCTACAAGTCCGTCACCGCGGCCGTCAAGGCCCGGGGCACCGTCGAGCCCGGCCAGGCGCCGTACGCCCTGCTGAAGTTCGAGGGCGGCGTGCACCGCGTCCAGCGCGTGCCGGTCACGGAGTCGCAAGGTCGGGTGCACACCTCCGCCGCGGGCGTGCTGGTGATGCCCGAGGCCGAGCAGGTCGACGTCGAGATCAACGACAACGACCTGCGCATCGACGTCTACCGCTCCAGCGGCCCCGGTGGGCAGAGCGTGAACACCACCGACTCCGCCGTCCGGATCACCCACCTGCCCACCGGCATCGTGGCGAGCTGCCAGAACGAGAAGAGCCAGCTCCAGAACAAGGAGTCGGCCATGCGCATCCTCCGGGGTCGCCTGCTGCAGGCCGCCCAGGACGCCGCCGACGCCGAGGCCAGCGACGCACGCCGCTCGCAGGTGCGCACGGTCGACCGCTCCGAGCGGATCCGCACCTACAACTACCCGGAGAACCGGATCTCCGACCACCGCACCGGCTACAAGTCCTACAACCTCGACCAGGTGCTCGACGGCGACCTCCAGCCGGTCCTCGACTCCTGCGTGGAGACCGACATGGCTGCGCGTCTCGCGGCGCTGGAGAGCTGAGGTGCGGCCCAGCCAGGCGCGTCGCGAGGCGGCCGCCCGGCTCCGGGACGCCGGCGTCGCCTCGCCCGAGCGTGACGCCGACCTCCTCCTCGCCCACGTGCTCGACGTGCCGCTCGGCAGGCTGCCGCTGCTCGACGACCTCGGGGTGGGGGAGCAGGAGCAGTACGACGCCCTGCTGACGCGCCGCGCGGCCCGCGAGCCGCTGCAGCACCTCACCGGCACCGCGGCGTTCCGCCACGTCGAGCTGGCCGTCGGGCCCGGGGTCTTCGTGCCGCGCCCCGAGACCGAGCTGCTGGCCGGGTGGGCGATCGAGCAGGCGCAGTCTCTCGCCGGGGCGCCGGTGGTGGTCGACCTGTGCACCGGGTCGGGCGCGATCGCCGCGGCCGTCAAGGACGAGGTGCCGCACGCCGACGTGCACGCGGTCGAGATGAGCCCCGACGCGTTCCGCTACGCCGAGACCAACCTCGCCCCCTTCGCCGGGGTCGACCTCCGGCTCGGCGACGCCTTCGAGGCCTTCGACGACCTCGCCGGCACCGTCGACGTCGTCGTGTGCAACCCGCCCTACATCCCGCTGGAGGCCTGGGAGTCCGTCGCCGTCGAGGCACGCGACCACGACCCCCACCTCGCGCTCTTCTCGGGGCAGGACGGGCTCGACGCGATGCGGCTCCTCGAGCGCCGGGCGGCCGCCCTCCTCCGGCCAGGGGGAGTGGTGGGGGCCGAGCACGCCGACGTCCAGGGCGCCTCGGCGCCGGCCGTCTTCACCGCGACCGGGCGGTGGCTCGACGTGCGCGACCACCTCGACCTCGCGGGTCGACCGCGCTACACGACCGCGCGACTGGCACGATGAGCGGCGTGGACAGGCTTGCGACCTCGACCGAGGAGGAGCGGGAGGCGGCGGTGACCGCCGCCGCCGGCGCCGTACGACGTGGAGACCTGGTGGTCATCCCCACCGACACCGTCTACGGCATCGCCGCCGACGCGTTCTCCCACGAGGCCGTACGACGCCTCCTGCAGGCCAAGGGCCGCGGCCGCGAGATGCCGCCGCCGGTGCTCGTGTCCGCCGCGACCACCCTCGACGCGCTCGCCGAGACCGTGCCGCCGTGGGCGCGCACGCTGGTCGAGGAGTTCTGGCCGGGCCCGCTCACCCTCGTCTGCCGCCAGCAGGGCTCGCTCATGTGGGACCTCGGGGAGACCCGCGGCACGGTCGCGGTGCGGATGCCCGACGACGAGGTGGCCCTCGCCGTCCTCGAGCGCACCGGTCCGCTGGCGGTCAGCTCGGCCAACCTCACCGGCCGCCCCGCCGCCACCGACGCCGACCAGGCCGAGGAGATGCTCGGCGACGTCGTGTCGGTGATCGTCGACGCCGGCGCGTCCCCGGGCGGCGAGGCCTCCACGATCATCGACGTCACCGTGCCCGAGGGCCGGGTGCTGCGCCTCGGCGCGCTGTCGCTGGAGCAGCTCAACGCGGCGATCGAGGAGCACGGGGTCGTGCTCGAAGACCAGGGCTAGGCCGGATGCGGGAGTACCTCCTCGTCTTCCTGGTCGCCCTGTCGGTGACCTACCTGCTCACGGTCGTCGCGCGGGAGATCGCGCTGCGCACGGGAGCCGTCGCGGCGGTCCGCGACCGCGACGTCCACGCCGAGCCGATCCCCTACCTGGGCGGGCTGGCCATGCTCGGGGGGCTCTACGCGGCCTACCTCGTCGCCCGACACCTGCCGTTCCTGTCCACGAGCGAGGAGTTCGTCTTCCCCGACGCCGGGGCGGTGCTCCTCGCAGGTGCGCTCGTCTGCGCCGTCGGGGTGATCGACGACATCTTCGAGCTCGACGCGCTCACCAAGCTCGGCGGGCAGGTGCTCGCCGCCGGCCTGCTGGTCACGCAGGGCGTGCGGTTCTACTACTTCCCGGGCGCCGACGGCACGCAGTTCTCCCTCGACGACGTGCAGGGCGCCGTGCTCACCCTCCTCGTGGTCATCGGCACGATGAACGCGGTCAACTTCGTCGACGGTCTCGACGGGCTGGCGGCGGGCGTGGTGGGCATCGGTGCTGCGGCGTTCTTCCTCTACTGCTACTTCGCCTCCGCGCAGGCCAACCTCACCCTGGCCACGACCGGCGCCCTGCTGAGCGCCGCCCTCGCGGGGGCGTGCGCGGGCTTCCTGCCCCACAACTTCCATCCGGCCCGACTCTTCATGGGCGACTCGGGCTCGATGCTGATCGGGCTCGTGCTGTCGGCGAGCGCGCTGACCCTGACCGGGCAGTTCGTCGGCATGCCGGAGACGACCGGCAACAGCCTGTTCGTGACCGTGCTGCCGGTGCTGCTGCCGATCTCGCTGCTGATGGTGCCGATCGTCGACCTGGTCCTGGCCGTCGTACGACGCACGCGTGCGGGTCGCTCGCCGATGAGTGCCGACAAGCAGCACCTGCACCACCGCCTCCTCGAGATCGGCCACTCGCAGCGGCGCGCGGTGCTGATCATGTGGATGTGGGCCTTCACGATCGCCACCGGCGCGGTGCTGGTGAGCCTGTTCGACGACCCGCTGGTCTGGTGGAGCCTCGGCACGATGATCGTCCTGACGGTGGCCCTCACCTTCGTCCTGCCGAAGCTGCACCGCCCCCGCAAGACCGGCCTCGGCGACACCGGGCTGCCCGAGAACGCCTCCGTGGAAGGACGGGTCGAGGGGCACGCGGACGAGCCCGTCCCCGGGCCCTGATTTCAGAGCCCCAGAGACTTTGTGATAGTTTTCACGAGCAGGGAAGCACCGACCGTAGAGACCAGACAGGCCGCCGACATGACGACCGAGAGCAGCGCGAGCACCCGCCGCAGCAGCCTCGTGCCGGGCGTCCGGGTCGTCGCTCGAGCGGCCGCCCTGACGGCGCTCGCTGGGGTCGTCCTGGTGGTCGTCGCCGCCGTGGTGCACGGGGGAGAGGCGGCCGCTGCCGCCGCCGTCGGCGCCGGCCTGGTGATCCTCGTGGTCTCCTTCGGCACGCTGTCGCTGCACGTCGTCGCGAGCGCGATGCCGACGGCGTCCCTCCTCGTCGCGCTGGTCACCTACGTGACCCAGCTGGCGATCGTGCTGCTGGTCTTCCTCGCCATCACCCGTGGCGACGCGTTCTCGAGCGACCAGGCGCGCGGCTGGCTGGCCGCAGCGATGGTGCTCGCCACCCTTGTGTGGACGGCTGCGCACCTCGTGCTCACCGCACGCGAGCGGGCGCCCTACTTCGACCTCCCGCCCGGGGGTGAGTCATGAGCACCGCGACTGATAATGTCCGCAGCGCAATGGCCGAGTCCGGTGCCACTTCCTCCCAACCGTCACGCAGCAGTGCTCCCAGCTACCTGGTGGCCGGGGTGCTGTTCTACGGAGCGGTCGGTTGGCTCCTGGACCAGTGGCTGGGCACCCGCTTCCTGGTGGCGGCGGGGGTCCTGCTCGGCGGAGCACTTGGCACGTACATGATGATCGTGCAGCTCAAGCGGCAGACCGCCGCGCAGGAGACGCACGCCAGCACCACGACGAGCGACAAGACGAGCAGCGAGGAGTCGGAGTGAGCATCACCCAGCCTGTGGCGGCAGAGGGCGGTTCGGGCTTCCACCCCCCGGGCCCCGGGAGCTTCGAGCTGCCTCCGATCTTCGGTGACGTCACCAAGCCGATGGTGCTGCTCACCCTGTCGGCCGTGCTGATCTTCGGCTTCTTCTACCTCGCCGCGCGCAACGCCTCGCTGGTGCCGGGTCGGCTCCAGTTCGCAGGCGAGATGGTCTACGGCTTCGTGCGCAACAACGTGGCCCGCGACAACATCGGGTCCGAGCACTACATGAAGTTCGTGCCCTACCTCTTCACCTTGTTCTCCTTCATCCTGGTGAACAACTACTACGGCCTGGTCCCGTTCCTGCAGTTCCCGAGCTTCTCGCGCATCGGCTTCATCGTCCCGATGGCCCTGCTCACGTGGCTCGTCTACGTCGGCGCCGGGGTCTGGAAGCACGGCCCGCTCGGCTACCTCAAGCACGCCACGATGCCGTCCGGCGTCAAGGGCCCGATCCTGCTGCTGCTGGTGCCGCTCGAGTTCTTCTCCAACATCATCATCCGGCCCGTCACGCTGACCCTGCGACTCTTCGGCAACATGTTCGCCGGCCACCTGCTGCTGATCCTGTTCGCCACGGGTGGATGGGCGCTGCTGTCCAGCGGCAACCTCCTCTACGGCGCGGTCGGCATCCTCTCCTTCGGCCTCGGCATCGGCGTCAGCTTCCTCGAGATGCTGGTCATGTTCCTGCAGGCCTACGTCTTCACCCTCCTGACCTCCATGTACATCGGTGAAGCGCTCGCCGACGAGCACTGATCCGCTCCGCACCACCCCACAAGTTTCGCCAAACAGCGGCGCGAGAGACGCGTCGCCGACGAAAGGAAAAGCCGTGGAAGGCTCCATCAACCTGGTCGGTCTCGGCCTGTCCGCCATCGGTCCCGGCGTAGGCATCGGCCTGATCTTCGCCGCGTTCATCTCCGGTGTCGCCCGCCAGCCCGAGGCCCAGAGCCGTCTGCAGTCGATCGCCATCCTTGGCTTCGTTCTTGCCGAGGCGCTCTTCATCATCACCGTCGCGCTCGCGTTCGTCCTGCCTCTCTGACGACCGCCGCACCCAGCTCTAGACCGTAGGAGTTCGACTCATGGACCACATCGTCCTGGCGGCGGCGGAGGGAGAGACCCACAGCCCGGTAATGCCGGTCTGGTCAGAGGTCATCCTCGCCTTCATCGTCTTCGCGATCCTCTATGTGCTCGTCACGAAGTTCGTCGTCCCGATGTTCGAGAAGACGTTCGCCGAGCGCACGGCGGCCATCGAGGGTGGGCTCAGCGCGGCCGAGACCAAGCAGGCCGAGGCCGACGCCAAGCTCGCCGAGCTCGAGAAGCAGCTCGCCGACGCCCGGCACGAGGCCGCGCGCATCCGTGAGGAGGCGCGTGAGCAGGGTGCCGCGATCATCGCCGAGATGCGGGAGCAGGCCCAGGCCGAGTCCACCCGCATCGTCGAGCACGGCAAGACCCAGATCGAGGCGGAGCGCCAGCAGGCGGTCACCTCGTTGCGTGCCGAGGTCGGCGCCCTCGCGACCGGCCTGGCCGGTCGCATCGTGGGCGAGAGCCTCGACGACGAGGCTCGCCAGAGCCGTGTCGTCGACCGGTTCCTCTCCGAGCTCGAGGCACAGAACGGCACCACCTCGGGGAGTGTCAACTGATGATGCGAGGAGCGTCTGCCGACGCCTACGCCGCAGCCGCCGAGGCCCTTCCGGGCTCCGGCGACCTCGGCAAGGTGGCTCAGGACCTGTTCGGAGTCGCGGACCTGGTCCGCTCCGAGCCGGGCCTGCGGCGCGTCGCCACGGACGCGTCGGTACCCGGTGAGGCCAAGGCGGAGCTGCTCCGCGGCGTGCTCACGGGGAAGGTCTCGACCGAGGCCCTCGACGTGGTGAGCGCGGCGGTCTCCCAGCGCTGGAGCGCCGGGCGCGACCTGCCCGACGCCCTGGAGGAGCTGGGCGTCGTGGCAGCGGTCCGCTCGACCGGCAGCGACGTCACCCGCCTCGAGGACGAGATCTTCGCGGTGGGACGGCTCGTGCAGGCCAACCCGGAGCTGCGCGACGCGCTCGCCGACCCTGCTCGCAGCCGCGACGACAAGTCGGCCCTCATCAGCGGCCTGCTGGGCGACAAGGTCCTTCCCGCGACCATCGCCCTCGTGCAGCAGTCGCTCTCGGGCAGCCACCGCACGGTCACGGTGGCCCTCGCCAGCTACCAGAAGGTGGCCGCCGAGGTCCGTGGGCAGGGCGTGGCGACGGTGCGCGTCGCGCAGCCGCTCGCCCAGGACGAGCGCGACCGGCTGGCCGCGGCCCTCGCACGCACCTATGGTCGCGAGGTGCACCTCAACGTCATCGTGGACCCCGACGTCATCGGCGGCATCCGTGTCGAGATCGGCGACGACGTCATCGACGGCACCGTCTCCACCCGCCTCGACGAGGCCGGGCGCAAGCTCGCCGGCTGACCCGTGACCGACATCCAAGAACTTTTCGAGCAGACCCAGAGAACAGGTGAGATGAAATGACGGAGCTGTCCATCCGTCCGGACGAGATCCGCGACGCTCTTCAGCGCTTCGTGTCGGACTACAAGCCCGAGTCGGCCAGCAAGGAAGAGGTCGGGACCGTGGCCGAGGCCGCGGACGGCATCGCCCGTGTCAGCGGCCTTCCCTCCGTGATGGCCAACGAGCTGCTCGAGTTCGAGGACGGCACGCTCGGCCTCGCACTGAACCTCGACACCCGCGAGGTCGGCGTCGTGGTCCTGGGCGACTTCGACAAGATCGAGGAGGGCCAGGTCGTGCGTCGCACGGGCGAGATCCTCTCGGTCCCCGTCGGTGACGGCTACCTCGGCCGCGTGGTCGACCCGCTCGGCACCGCGATCGACGGTCTGGGCGAGATCACCCCGCTCGAGGGCCGCCGCGCGCTGGAGCTCCAGGCTCCCGGCGTCATGGTGCGCAAGTCGGTGCACGAGCCCCTCGCCACCGGCATCAAGGCGATCGACGCTCTGACGCCCATCGGCCGCGGCCAGCGCCAGCTGATCATCGGTGACCGCTCGACCGGCAAGACCACGATCGCCATCGACACGATCATCAACCAGAAGCAGAACTGGGAGTCCGGCGACCCGGACAAGCAGGTGCGCTGCATCTACGTCGCGATCGGTCAGAAGGGCTCGACCATCGCCGCCGTGCGTGGCGCCCTCGAGGAGGCCGGCGCGCTCGAGTACACCACCATCGTGGCCTCGCCCGCGTCCGACTCCGCCGGGTTCAAGTACCTCGCCCCCTACACCGGCTCGGCCATCGGCCAGCACTGGATGTACGAGGGCAAGCACGTCCTCATCGTGTTCGACGACCTGACCAAGCAGGCCGAGGCCTACCGCGCCGTGTCGCTGCTGCTGCGTCGTCCGCCGGGCCGTGAGGCCTACCCCGGCGACGTGTTCTACCTGCACAGCCGGCTCCTCGAGCGCTGCGCGAAGCTCTCCGACGACATGGGCAAGGGCTCGATGACGGGTCTGCCGATCATCGAGACCAAGGCCAACGACGTCTCGGCGTTCATCCCGACCAACGTCATCTCGATCACCGACGGCCAGATCTTCCTGCAGTCCGACCTGTTCGCGGCCAACCAGCGCCCCGCCATCGACGTGGGTGTCTCGGTCTCGCGAGTGGGCGGCTCGGCGATGACGAAGGCGATGAAGTCCGTCACCGGCTCGCTCAAGGTCGACCTGGCGCAGTTCCGCGCCATGGAGGCCTTCGCGATGTTCGCCTCCGACCTCGACGCCGCCTCGCGCCAGCAGCTGGACCGCGGCCAGCGCCTGATGGCGCTGCTCAAGCAGCCGCAGTACTCGCCGTACCCGGTCGAGGAGATGACGGTCTCGCTGTGGACGGGCACCTCGGGTCGGCTCGACAACGTGCCGACCGACGACGTGCTGCGCTTCGAGAACGAGTTCCTCGACTACCTGCGTCGCAGCCACGAGGGCATCCTCGCCGGCATCCGCGAGAGCCTGAAGTTCGAGGACTCCACCGAGGACCAGCTCGCTTCGGCCTACGACTCCTTCCTCGACCAGTTCGAGACTTCCGACGGTCAGAGCATCAAGGCCGGCAAGGAAGAGCACGTCGCTCTCGAGGACGAGGACGTCGAGCAGGAGCAGATCGTCAAGCAGAAGCGGGGCTGACGCAATGGCTCTCTCGGTACGCGAGTACCGCGCGCGGATCAAGTCGACGGAGTCGATGAAGAAGATCACGCGTGCCATGGAGCTCATCGCCGCGTCCCGGATCATCAAGGCGCAGCAGCGGGCCCAGGCCGCGGCTCCCTACGCCCGTGAGCTGACCCGAGCGGTGTCGGCCGTGGCGACGTACTCCAACGTCGACCACGCCCTCACCCTCGAGCCGGAGGACCCGAAGAAGGCGGCGATCCTCATCGTCACCTCCGACCGTGGTCTCGCCGGTGCCTACTCCTCGAGCGTGCTCAAGGAGGCCGAGCGGCTCATCGAGAAGCTCAAGGGCGAGGGCAAGGAGGTCGACCTCTACGTCTCCGGACGCAAGGGCGAGGCCTACTTCAAGTTCCGCCAGCGCTCGATCATGCAGGCATGGACCGGCTTCTCCGACCAGCCGACCTACGACGTCGCGGCCGAGATCGGCGCCGCGCTGATCGCGGCCTTCCTCGCCGACGCGGAGGACAGCGAGTCCGGCGTCGAGGCCGTCGACGAGGTCCACGTGGTCTACACGCGGTTCCGCTCGATGCTCAGCCAGGAGCCGACCGCCGTACGCCTGCTGCCGCTGGAGGTCGTCGAGGGCACCGAGGCCCCCGACAAGGCCGACCTGCTGCCGCTCTACGAGTTCGAGCCGTCTCCCTCGGAGGTGCTCGACTCACTGCTGCCGCGCTACGTCCAGAGCCGGATCTTCTTCGCCCTGCTGCAGGCGGCCGCGTCCGAGCTGGCCGCTCGCCAGAAGGCCATGAAGTCCGCCACGGACAACGCCGACGAGCTCATCAAGAAGTACAAGCGCATCGCCAACCAGGCCCGCCAGGCTGGCATTACCCAAGAGATCAGCGAGATCGTCGGTGGCGTCAACGCCCTTGCCGACGCACAAGCCGGGAGTGAGTGAACATGACTGCCACTGTTGAAGAGACGACCACCGAGAGCAAGGGCGGCGCCGTCGGCCGCATTGCCCGGGTCATCGGCCCCGTCGTGGACATCGAGTTCCCGACCGACTCGATGCCCGCCATCTACAACGCCCTGACCTGCGAGTTCGAGCTGAGCGGCGAGACCAAGTCGATCATCCTCGAGGTCGCCCAGCACATCGGTGACGGCATGGTCCGCGCCATCTCGATGAAGCCGACCGACGGCCTGGTCCGCGGCGGTCAGATCACCGACACGGGCGGCCCGATCACGGTCCCCGTCGGCGACGCGACGCTCGGCAAGGTGTTCAACACCACCGGTGACGTGCTCAACCTCGAGGAGGGCGAGACCTTCGAGCCCGCCGAGCGCTGGGGCATCCACCGCAAGGCGCCGGCGTTCGACCAGCTGGAGTCGAAGACCCAGATGTTCGAGACCGGCATCAAGGTCATCGACCTGCTCACCCCCTACGTCCAGGGCGGCAAGATCGGCCTGTTCGGTGGTGCCGGTGTCGGCAAGACCGTGCTCATCCAGGAGATGATCGCCCGCGTCGCGAAGGACCACGGTGGTGTGTCGGTGTTCGCCGGTGTCGGCGAGCGCACCCGTGAGGGCAACGACCTCATCGTCGAGATGGAGGAGGCCGGCGTCCTCGGCCAGACCGCCCTCGTCTTCGGCCAGATGGACGAGCCGCCGGGCACGCGCCTGCGGGTCGCCCTGTCCGCCCTGACGATGGCGGAGTACTTCCGCGACGTGCAGAAGCAGGACGTGCTGCTCTTCATCGACAACATCTTCCGCTTCACCCAGGCCGGTTCCGAGGTCTCCACGCTGCTCGGCCGCATGCCGTCCGCCGTGGGCTACCAGCCCAACCTGGCCGACGAGATGGGTCAGCTGCAGGAGCGCATCACCTCGACGCGTGGTCACTCGATCACGTCGCTCCAGGCGATCTACGTCCCCGCCGACGACTACACCGACCCGGCCCCTGCCACGACGTTCGCCCACCTGGACGCCACGACCGAGCTGTCGCGCGAGATCGCCTCGCTCGGCATCTACCCGGCCGTGGACCCGCTGACGTCGACGTCGCGCATCCTCGACCCGCAGTACATCGGCGACGACCACTACCGCTGCGCGGTGCGGGTCAAGCAGATCCTGCAGCGCAACAAGGAGCTCCAGGACATCATCGCGATCCTCGGTGTCGACGAGCTCTCCGAGGAGGACAAGATCATCGTGTCCCGCGCCCGTCGCATCCAGCGCTTCCTGTCGCAGAACACCTATGTCGCCAAGCAGTTCACCGGCATCGAGGGTTCGACCGTCCCGGTGGCCGACACCATCGAGGCGTTCAACAAGATCGCTGACGGCGAGTACGACCACGTGGCCGAGCAGGCCTTCTTCATGTGCGGCGGTCTGGACGACGTCGAGCAGAAGTGGGCCGAGATCCAGAAGAGCCTCTGATGGCCGGGTCGTCCGACAAGGTCCTCCAGGTCGAGCTGGTCGCTGCCGACCGGCTCGTCTGGTCGGGCCAGGCCACCATGGTCATCGCCCGCACGACCGAGGGCGACGTCGGCATCCTGCCCAACCACGCTCCGCTGCTGTCGTCGATCATCGAGGGCGTCGTGGACGTGCAGACCGCCGAGGGCGAGACCTGGATCGCGGCCGTCGACGCCGGCTTCCTGTCGGTGGCCGACAACCGCGTCTCGATCCTGGCCGAGCGGGCCGAGATGTCGCACGAGATCGACCTGGAGAAGGCGCGCGAGGAGCTCGAGCGCTGCAAGGCGGCCGGTGAGAACGACGACGAGGCGCAGGAGAAGCTGCGTCGCGCCGAAGCACGCATCCGCGCCGTGGAGCGGGCCTCCTGACGAGGCCCGAAACCCGACCGCTAGGGTGAGCGCACGAACCGCTGGGTTCGTGCGCTCACTGCGTTCGGAGGGTGTGGATGCCGGTCTGGGAATGGGCGCTCGACATCGTCGGGCTGTGCCTTCTCCTCGCCCTGCTCTACGGCATCGCCCTCATTGTCCGGCGCCGTCTCCTGGCGCGGCACGGCGGCACGTTCGAGCTGAGCTACCGCGCACGATCCGAGCACCCGGGCCGCGGCTGGCTGCTGGGCATCGGCCGTTACTCCGGCCAGTCGCTGGAGTGGTTCCGGATCTTCTCGCTGTCACCGCGTCCCAAGCGGGTGTGGGCCCGCGACCTGCTCGAGTACGTCAATCGCCGCTCGCCGGCGGGCGCGGAGGAGATGTCGCTCTACGACGGCCACGTCGTGGCGGCCTGCCGCTACGACGACGACCCCCTGGAGATCGCGATGAGCGAGGCCTCGCTCACCGGCTTCCAGTCCTGGCTCGAAGCCGGCCCGCCCGGCACCGACTGGAACCGCCGCTAGTCACACCGGCGGCGGCACCGGCCCCGTCGAGCCGCCCACCCGCATCCGGACCGGCAGCAGCACGTCGTCGACGACCTCGCCGGCGATGCGCGAGAGCACGGCGCGCGCGGTCGCCCGTCCCTTCTCGGCCAGCGGCTGCACGACGGTCGTCAGCTCGAGGTCGAGCCACGGCGTCGCGACCCCGTCGAAGCCGGCGACGCTGACGTCGCGGGGGACCGCCATCCCGCGTCGTCGCGCCTCGAGCACCACCCCCGCGGCCTGGACGTCGCTCTGGCAGACCACGGCCGTCGCCTCGCCGCCGCCGTCCCACCAAGCGCCGACGGCGCGCTGCGCCGCATCGAGGTCGCTGGCGCACGGGCCGATCACCTCCGCGTCCGGGTAGACGTCCCGCAGCCCGGCCTCGCGCTCGCGCTGGGGGTGCGACGGGTCGAGGGTGAGCGTCGCGACCCGGCGGTGCCCCAGGTCGTGCAGGTGCCGGGCGACGTCCGCGGCGCCGCGACGGTGCTCCACGTCGACGTACGTCGCTCCGGGCCAGGCCGGGCCCTCGACGACGACCAGGGGCACGCCGCGGGCCACCAGGTCGTCGTACGGGCCCCAGGTCTCGCACCCGCAGATGTCGTAGATGACCGCGTCGAGGGGAAGTCCGGCGTGCTCGTCGCCGTCCGGCATCAGCAGCAGGCCGAGCCCCGCGGCGTCGAGGACCTCGGAGACGGCGTCGAGCATCGGCAGAGCGGCCGGGTCGCGGAAGGCGGTGCTGAGCCGACCCACGGCGACGCCCACGACGCCGCTGCGACCGCGGCGCAGGTTGCGGGCCAGGGGATTGGGACCGGCGTAGCCCAGGGCTCCGGCAGCGGCCAGCACCCGGTCGCGCGTCTCCGCGGAGACCGGCTTGTTGCCGGAGAAGGCCAGGGATGCGGTGGAGAGCGACACGCCCGCGGCAGCCGCGACGTCGACCATGGTGGGGGTTCGGGTTGGACCGGACACGTTCCGGACGATAGCATCGAAACGATTCGATCGAAACGTTTCGCCCGTGTACCCGAGGAGCAGCACCGTGCCCACCCTGACCGCCGCGCGCAATGCCGTGGGGCTGACGTTCTTCCTCAACGGGCTGGTCTTCGCCAGCTGGGTCTCCCGCATCCCCGAGGTGCGCTCCAGCTTCGACCTCACCAACGGGCAGCTCGGCCTCGTGCTGCTCGCGATCGCGCTGGGCTCGGTGCTGGCGCTGCCGACGACCGGCGCCGCCATCAACGCCATGGGCACCGTGCGCATCGTCCGCATCGGTGCAGGCGCAGCAACCCTCGGGATGGTGGCCGCCGCGATCGGCCTGGGCGACCTGCTGCCGCTGACGGTCGCCGGGCTCTTCGTCTACGGGCTCGGCATCGGCGTCTGGGACGTGGCGATGAACGTCGAGGGTGCCGAGGTCGAGCGCGGCCTGCAGCGCACGATCATGCCGCGCTTCCACGCCGGCTTCAGCGGGGGCACGGTGGTCGGTGCCCTGCTCGGGGTGCTGCTGATCGAGCTCGGGGTGCCGGCCCTGGTACACCTCGTGGGGATCGTCCTGCTGGCCATCGTGCTGGTGTGGCGCACGTCCCCGTCGTTCCTGCCCGTGGTGGAGCGCCACGAGGAGAGCGCCCCCTCGGCGGCGCGCGCCTGGCTCGAGCCGCGGACGCTCCTGATCGGCGTCATGGTGCTGGCCCTGGCGATGACCGAGGGCACGGCCAACGACTGGCTGGCCGTCGCGCTGGTCGACGGTCACGACGTCTCCCACGCCGTGGGCGTGGCCGGGTTCGCCGTCTTCGTGCTGGCGATGACTGCGGGCCGCTTCGCCGGGACCGGCCTCATCGACCGGTTCGGCCGCGTGGCGGTGCTGTGGGGCACGATGGCGCTCGCCGGCGCCGGCGTCCTGCTGATCGTGCTCACCGAGCAGCCGGCTCTCGTCGTGGTCGGCATCGTGCTGTGGGGAGTGGGCGCCTCGCTCGGCTTCCCGGTCGGCATGAGCGCCGCCGCCGACGACCCGGTCCGGGCCGCGTCGAGGGTCAGCGTGGTGTCGACCATCGGCTACGCGGCGTTCCTCGCCGGCCCGCCACTCCTCGGCTTCGTCGGCGACGAGGTCGGGACGCTGAAGGCGCTGCTGGTCGTCGCCGTGCTCCTGATGCCCGCGGCGCTGGTCGTGCCGGCGGCCCGCGAGCAGCGCGGCGTCCGGTCCGGCCAGCCGGTCGGCTAGACCCGACCGGCCTTTCGCCGACGCTTGTCGACGTACATCGCGGCGTCTGCGGCGGCCTCGGTCTCGACGATGGTCCCCACGCGCTCCAGCGTGGCGGCGCCGATGCCGGCCGACAGCCCGGCCCCGGCCAGCTCGGTGCGGATCCGGTCGGCGTAGACGGCGACCTGCGACGCCGTGGTCTGGGGACACAGGATCCCGAACTCGTCCCCGCCGAGCCTCGCCACCACGTCGGTCTGCCGGGACGACCCGCGCACGATCCCGGCGGCCCGGCGGAGCATGGCGTCACCGGCGGCGTGACCGTCCCGGTCGTTGACCTGCTTGAGGCCGTCGAGGTCGATCATCACGATGCTCGCGTGGTCGCCCAGGCGGTGGTGGCGCGTCTGCTCGGTCTCGCAGGCACGCTGCCACGAGCGCCGGTTGCGCAGCCCGGTGAGCGCGTCGGTCTCCGACTCCAGGAGGGTCAGCTCGAGGCGACGGGCCAGGGACACGGCGCGGCCGTCGAGGTTGCGCACCACGCTGAGCAGGTGGCCGAGCAGCTGCAGCTGCGGACCGAGCTCGGTGAAGGAGTCGGGGCGGGCCTCGGGGTCGATGCCGCAGATGGTGCCGAAGAGCGTCTCGTCCTGGTTGTAGACCGGGATGCCGACGTAGCTGGTGACCGCCAGGGCACGCGCCGCGGGGTTGGAGGCGTAGGCCGGGACCCGGGAGATGTCCGGGGCGACGCCAGGAGCCCCGTTGACCCACATCTCGTGGCAGAGGGAGTCCTCCCAGGCGGGACCGTCACCGACGCCCAGCCCGAAGTCGTTGTCGGGCGTGACCTCGAGGTAGACCTGCCGGCCGTCGATCACGCGCGACACGGTCCAGAACTCCATCGGCACCTGGGCCTGCAGGTAGTCGAGGACCAGCCGGGAGGCGTCCTCGAAGCTGGTCATCGTGGCGAGCGCCGGCGGTGGCGCAAGGACAGGGCTCTGCGTGGGCACGCGTCTCCTCGAACGTGTCGGCGGAAGGTCCGGAGTCATTGTCGCCGCAACGGGCTGACCGCGCAGGCGATGCGACGGAAAGGTCAGCGTTCGCCGCCGGGCACCCACAGGACGTCGCCGTTCTCGCGGTTGGCGTGGCGGGCGAGGATGAAGAGCAGGTCCGAGAGGCGGTTGAGGTAGGTGATCGCGAGGACGTTCATCGTGTCCTCGTGCTCGGCCCACGCAGCCCACCCGGCCCGCTCGGCACGGCGTACGACGGTGCGCGCGACGTGGAGGTGGGCGGCCGCGGTCGTCCCGCCGTTGAGGATGAACGACCGCAGGGCCGGCAGGGCCTCGTTGTAGTGGTCGCACCACGCCTCGAGCCGGTCGACGTAGTCCTGCTCGATCCGCAGCGGCGGGTACTCCGGGTCCGCGACGACAGGGGTGCAGAAGTCGGCGCCGACGTCGAAGAGGTCGTTCTGCACGCGGGTGAGGACCGCGACGACGTCGTCCTCGAGACCGCCCTGGGCGAGGGCGACACCGATGTGGGCGTTGCCCTCGTCGACGCAGGCGTAGGCCTCCAGACGCAGGTCGGTCTTCGTTGTCTCGCTCATGTCGCCGAGCCGGGTGCGGCCGGCATCGCCGGTGCGGGTGTAGATACGCGTCAGGTTGACCATGCAGCGAGCCTAGTCGCGTGGACTCGCCGAAAAGGTGAGGCATCGAAGCAACCGAACGGGGTACAACTGCGTCAGGAACAGTGACAGCAGTCACAGTCGGGCGTCGGGGGACGCCGGTGAGGAGCACACCGGATGGACATCGTCTCGGACATCGTCGCGACCGGGCACGTGATCGCGCTGCACGGGGACTTCGACGTGCGCAGCACGTGGGAGGTCCGCAACGCCATCTACGAGTGCATCGACGTCCACGACGACGACGTCGTCGTCGACATGACCGACGTCTCCGCGATCGACGCGACCGCCCTGCGCCTGCTCGCGGTCGCCACCCGCCACGCCTGGCTCGCCGGCCGCCACCTGACCGTCCGCAACCCCGGCCCGGCCGTGCGCCGGATGGCGCACCTGACCCGGCTCGCCCACGCCATCGAGGTCGAGCGGGTCGCCGCGACCGCCTGAGCGTCGCTGCGGGGCACCACGGGCTGAGGCATCCGTCACACGTCCGACCCGGTGACTGGCGGGTAACCGTCGTCCTACCCTGTCGAGCATGACCGAGACTGGTGAGCCGGACCGCCCCGTCAAGGACCGGCCCTGGGTGATGCGCACCTACGCCGGCCACTCCACGGCCGAGGCGTCCAACGCGCTCTACCGCACCAACCTCGCCAAGGGCCAGACCGGCCTCAGCGTCGCCTTCGACCTGCCGACGCAGACCGGCTACGACCCGGACAGCCCGCTGAGCCGCGGCGAGGTCGGCAAGGTCGGCGTACCGGTCCCGCACCTCGGTGAGATGCGCAAGCTCTTCCACGACATCCCGCTGACCGGGATGAACACCTCGATGACCATCAACGCGACGGCCATGTGGCTGCTCGCGATGTACCAGGTCGTGGCGGAGGAGCAGAACCCCGACCTCTCGCCCGACGAGGTGGCCCACCAGCTCGCCGGCACGACCCAGAACGACATCATCAAGGAGTACCTCTCCCGGGGGACGT
The DNA here is from genome assembly GCF_054049275.1 of Nocardioides sp. P5_E3. Classification (NCBI taxonomy): domain Bacteria; kingdom Bacillati; phylum Actinomycetota; class Actinomycetes; order Propionibacteriales; family Nocardioidaceae; genus Nocardioides; species Nocardioides sp. P5_E3. Next base: position 71,952 of record NZ_JBFUMR010000009.1, on the reverse strand, counting down.
ACGTCTTCGGGCCCGAGGCCTCCCTGCGCCTGATCGGCGACATGATCGCCTACACGGTCCACGAGATCCCGACGTGGAACCCCATCAACATCTGCAGCTACCACCTGCAGGAGGCCGGCGCGACGCCCGTGCAGGAGCTCGCGTACGCCATGTGCACCGCGATCGCCGTGCTCGACCAGGTGAAGGGGGCCGGCCAGGTCTCCGACGACGACTTCGAGAAGGTCGTCGGCCGGATCTCGTTCTTCGTCAACGCCGGCGTCCGGTTCGTCGAGGAGACCTGCAAGATGCGGGCCTTCGTACAGCTGTGGGACGAGATCACCAGGGAGCGCTACGGCGTGACCGACCCCAAGATGCGCCGCTTCCGCTATGGCGTGCAGGTCAACTCCCTCGGCCTGACCGAGGCCCAGCCGGAGAACAACGTCCAGCGGATCGTGCTGGAGATGCTCGGCGTGACGCTGTCCAAGGACGCCCGCGCCCGGGCGGTGCAGCTGCCCGCCTGGAACGAGGCGCTCGGCCTGCCGAGGCCGTGGGACCAGCAGTGGTCGCTGCGCTTCCAGCAGGTGCTCGCCTTCGAGTCCGACCTGCTCGAGTACGACGACATCTTCGCCGGCAGCCACGTGATCGAGGCCAAGGTCGCCGAGCTGGTCGAGGGCGCCAAGGCCGAGATCGACCGCGTGCAGGCGATGGGCGGGGCGATCGCCGCGGTGGAGTCGGGCTACATGAAGCAGAACCTCGTGTCCGCGCACGCCGCCCGCCGGGCCCGCATCGAGTCCGGCGACGAGGTCATCGTCGGCGTCAACAGGTTCGAGACCACCGAGCCCTCGCCGCTGACCGCCGACCTCGACGGCGCCATCATGGCCTCCGATCCGGCCGCCGAGCAGGCAGCCCTCGACTCCGTCGCGGCCTGGAAGGCCCAGCGCGACGAGGCCGAGGTCGCCGCGGCGCTGTCGGCGCTGGCCGAGGCCGCCAAGACCGACGCCAACCTGATGAAGCCGACCCTCGTCGCGGCCCGGGCGGGCGCGACGACGGGGGAGTGGGCCGGCACGCTGCGCGAGGTGTTCGGCGAGTTCCGGGCTCCCACCGGCGTCAGCGGTGCCGTGGGTGTCGCAGAGGCCGGGGCCGACCTCACCGCCGTACGTGACCGGGTGCGGGCGACCGCCGAGGAGCTGGGCGGCCGGCTGCGGGTGCTGGTCGGCAAGCCGGGGCTCGACGGTCACTCCAACGGCGCCGAGCAGGTCGCCGTACGTGCGCGCGACGCGGGCTTCGAGGTGATCTACCAGGGCATCCGGCTCACGCCCGACCAGATCGTCGCGGCGGCCGTGGCCGAGGACGTGCACCTCGTCGGGCTCTCGATCCTCTCCGGCTCGCACATGGAGCTGGTGCCCGACGTGCTCGACGGGCTCGCGGCCGCGGGGCTCGGCGACCTCCCGGTGATCGTGGGCGGCATCATCCCGGCCTCCGACGCCCGGGCACTGATCGAGCGCGGGGTGGCCGCGGTCTACACCCCCAAGGACTTCGGGTTGACCGGGATCATGGGTGGCTTCGTGGACGTGATCCGCGCGGCCCACGGGTTGGACGACGATAGGTAAGGCTGCCCTTACCCTCTGCTACCCTCCCCGCGTGGGCAAGCAGGACAAGAAGGACAAGAAGGCACGGGCCAAGGTCGACACCTCGGTCCAGCTGACGATGCGCAAGCTCCCCAAGACCGAGTGCTGCGTGTCGAAGAAGCGCTGCCAGCGGTGCCCCCTGCGCATGCTCAAGGAGGGCACCCTGCCCGTCGGCTACACCGTCCACAAGCGCAAGCTGGTGCGGCTCGACGGCAAGAAGGTCACCAAGAAGAAGCTTGCCAAGGCAGCCTGACCCGAGCCCGACCCGTCCCCCCGACAGAGGAGCCCCTGTGCCCGCCACCCGCTTCGTCGCGCAGCTCAACGCCCAGATCGGCAACGAGCTCGCCGCCCACAACCAGTACCTCGCCTGCGCCATCTACTACGACGCGCTGACCATGCCCCGCATGGCGGCGTTCTTCTACGAGCAGGCGCTCGAGGAGCGCGGGCACGCCATGATGATGGTCCAGTACCTCGTCGACACCGACTCCGAGGTCGTCATCCCGGCCGTCGACGCGCCGACCTCGACCTTCGCCGACCTCGTCGCCCCGGTCGAGCTGGCCCTCGCCCAGGAGCGCGCGGTTACCGACCAGGTCAACGGCCTGCTGCGCATCGCGCGCGAGGAGAGTGACTTCGCCTCCGAGCAGTTCATGCAGTGGTTCATCAAGGAGCAGGTCGAGGAGGTCGCGACCATGAGCGACCTGCTGGCGGTCGCGACCCGCAACCGCGACGACATCGAGGACATCGAGGAGTACGTCGCCCGTGAGCACGGCGGCGAGGGCGAGGACCCGACCGCGCCGCGCCAGGCCGGCGCCGGGGGCTGACAGACTGCCGCCATGCGACGCGTGATCGTGGTGGGGGCCGGCGTGATCGGGCTGTCCTGCGCCGTGCGGCTGCTCGAGGCGGGACACCGCGTCGACGTGGTCGGGCGCGACCTGCCGCTGGAGACGACGTCGTCGGTCGCGGCGGCTGTCTGGTCGCCCTACTCCAGACCGCAGGAGCACGTCGCCAGGTGGGCGCGGGCGGCGTACGACGCCTTTGCGGAGCTGTGCGACGACGAGTCGGCCGGCGTGGTCATGCGCACCGGCACCGAGCTCTTCCGCGAGCCGTCCGGCGACGTGTGGTGGCGCGACGCCCTGCCGCCCGGCGCCGGGCCCGACCGCGAGACCAGCCTGCCCGAGGGGTATGCGTCCGGCTTGACGATGCGTACACCGGTGGTCGAGATGCCGGTCTACCTCCGCTGGCTCGCCGCCCGGGTCGATGAGCTCGGCGGCACCGTCACCCGGATGAACCTGTCCGCGCTGCCCACCGGCGACGCCCTGGTCGTCAACGCCAGCGGCATCGGAGCGCGCCTGCTGGGCGGCGATCGCACGGTGTCGCCCGTGCGTGGCCAGGTCGTGCTCGTGGAGCAGGTGGGGATCGACCACTGGTGGATCGACGCCGAGACCCCGTCGTACGTGGTGCCACGTGCCCACGACGTCGTGCTGGGCGGGACGGCGATCGAGGGGGAGTGGAGTCGGACCCCGGAGCCGGCGGTGGCCGCCTCGATCCTCGAGCGGGCAGCGCGGATCGAGCCGCGCCTGGCCGGCGCCCGCGTGCTGCGTCACAAGGTCGGGCTGCGGCCCAGCCGTCCCTCGGTGCGCCTCGAGCGGGTCGGCGACGTCGTCCACTGCTACGGCCACGGCGGCTGCGGTGTGACCGTGAGCTGGGGCTGTGCCGACGACGTGGTGGGCCTGATCGATGGGTGACCTCCAGTGCGCCGCGCGGATCTTCGTGGCGCGTCACGGTGCGGCCGACTACGAGAGCGAGCTCCTCAGCGACGCGGGCGGCTGGTTGAGCCCGCTCGGCCGTCAGCAGTCGCGCGAGCTGGCCGGCCAGGTCGAGGGTGAGCGGATCTCGCGGGTGTGGACCAGCGACCTCTCGCGTGCCGTGCAGACCGGGGAGATCGTCGCCGCCAGGACCGGCGTCGACGTCACCGTCCGCACCGGCCTGCGCGAGTTCGGCGTCGGCGACGCCGCCGGGACGACGGGTGATCCCGACCCCTTCGCATCGACGTTCGCCGCCTGGCTCGGCGGCGACCTGTCCGCCCGCATCCCCGGGGGCGAGAGCGGGCTCGAGGTGGTGGCCCGCTACGAGGCCGTCCTCGAGGAGGTCGCCGACGCGCACCGGGGCGAGTCGGTGCTGGTGGTCAGCCACGGCGGCGTGATGTCCATGGTGCTTCCGCTGCTGGCCGGCAACCTCGCGCCCGACCACACGCGCGACATCCCGCTGCCCAACTGCGGCGTGGTCGCGCTCGAGGCCGACGCCGACGGCTGGGTGGCCCGCTCCTGGGCTGGCCGGCCGCTCGACTGAGGCGATGATCGTGGTGGCGCTCAGCGCGTCACGCCGACGGCCCACAGCAGGACGGCCAGGGCGACCATCGCCACCAGCGCCAGCCCCATGCGTACGGCCATCCCCTTCGTCCACAGCGACATGAGCGTCTCGCTGCGGCCACGACGGTCGAGCGGCGTCACCTCGACGACCGCTCCGCGGTCGATCGGCCCGTACACGTGGGGATAGGTGTCGTCGCCGACGGGCTCCACCCGCACCTCCGCGTGCGTCAGCCGCGACGGGTCGATGGTGAGCAGCACGAGGTGCTCGCCGGCGCCGCGGTAGTAGCGGTCGAACACGCCCTGCACCTGGTCACGCCGACTGGCGTGGATGAACCCCTCCTCCTCGAGGCTGCGCCCGATGGTCGAGGTGGTGTAGGTCCCGCTCTCCAGCGTCCGCCGCCAGTCCGCGGCGGTGGCGATGTGGAAGATGCGCTCAGGCGGACTCGGTGTCACCATGCGAGGGTAGCGACGTGACCGGCCCGGCGCGCGGGCTAGAAGAGCCGGTGCTCGGCGTCGTCCATGCCGCGGAGCGCGTCGTAGTCGACGAGGGCGCAGGCGATGCCGCGGTCGGTGGCGAGCACGCGGGCCTGGGGCTTGATCTCCTGGGCGGCGTAGATGCCGCGCACGGGTCCCTTGCTGGTGAGCATCGGGTCGCGGTTGAGGAGCTCGAGGTAGCGGGTGAGCTGCTCGACGCCGTCGATCTCGCCACGCCGCTTGATCTCGACCGCGACGGACAGGCCGTCGGCGTCGCGGCACATGAGGTCGACCGGGCCGATGGCCGTCATGAACTCACGGCGGACCAGGGTGAGGCCGTCGGCGAGGGTGGCGGGGTGCTCGGCGAGCAGCTCCTGGAGGTGCTTCTCGACGCCGTCCTTCTGCAGGCCCGGGTCGACGCCGAGTTCGTGCGAGGAGTCGTGCAGCACCTCGTCGATCAGGATCCGCAGGGTGTCGTCGGACTTGGTCGCGGTCACCAGCCACTCGGCCTGGCCGTCCTCGGAGACGCCCTCGCGGACGGTGCACGGGGGCGACATCCAGTTGAGCGGCTTGTAGGAGCCGCCGTCGGAGTGGATCAGCACCGACCCGTCCGACTTGAGCATCAGGACGCGGGTGGCGAGCGGGAGGTGGGCCGAGAGACGTCCGGCGTAGTCCACCTGGCAGCGTGCGACGACGATCCTCACGACGGGCGAATCTACAGTGACCCCGTGACCGACCACGCAGTGCGCCCCGCGCGGCAACGCGACCTCGCGCAGCTCGCGGCTCTGGAGGACTCCGGGCTCGCGATGTTCGAGGAGGTGCTCGGGGACCTCACCGGCGACGCGCTGGCCTCTCCGGCCGTCAGCGGGCACGACCGGGCGGCCGAGCCGGGCTTCATCCTGGTGGCGGGGGACCCGGCCATCGGCTTCACCCACGTGCGCGACCTGGAGTCGCACGCGCACCTCGACCAGATCTCGGTGCACCCCGAGCACGCCCGCCGCGGGGTGGGCGCCGCGCTGCTGGAGGCGGCGGCCGAGCGCGCGACAGTCAAGGGGCACGGGTCGCTGACGTTGACGACGTACGCCGACATCGCGTGGAACGCACCGTTCTACGCCCGTCACGGCTTCGTCGAGGTCGGCGACGACGAGCCGCGGACGGCGACCCAGCTCGCGATCTCGAGCAACGAGGAGCGGCTCGGGCTGGAGCGCCATGGCCGGAGGATCTGGATGCGGCGGGTCCTCCGTGCCCACCGGACCACCGAGGAGATCGCCGACTTCCTGCCGATGATCGACGCGAGCCCGCGCGACGTCGGGACGCTCCGCTCCGTCGTACGCCGGCCGGGTCCAGGACAGCGCGAGGTGCTGGACGTCGGCCACCTCGACGTCACCGAGGGCCTCGTCGGCGACACGTGGATCGAGCGGGGGAGTCGTCGCATGCCGGACGGCTCGCCCCACCCCGACATGCAGCTCAACCTGATGAACCACCGCCTCGTCGAGCTCCTCGCCCAGGACCCCGAGCGCGAGCCGCTCGCCGGCGACCAGATGTTCGTCGACCTCGACCTGTCCCACGACAACCTGCCCGCCTGGAGCGAGCTCCACATCGGCGGGCCCGACGGCGCGGTCATCGTGGTCACCGACCAGCCGCACACCGGGTGCGGCAAGTTCATCGCCCGCTTCGGCAAGGACGCGCTGGCCTTCGTCAACGGGCCCGAGGGCAAGCCGCGCCGGCTGCGCGGGCTGTGCGCCAAGGTGGTGCGTCCGGGCCCGGTCCGACCGGGCGACGAGGTGCGCGTCGTACGCCCGGACCGACCGGAGGAGTGACGGTTGCCACACTCGGCTCGGCTGAACGGCGTGGGAGCATGCGTCCATGACTGACACGGCTACAGCTACGTTCACCACCGTCGGCGTCATCGGCCTCGGCACCATGGGCGCCGGCATCGCCGAGGTGTTCGCGCGCAACGGCTACTCGGTCATCGGGGTCGAGGTCAGCGACGCGGCCGTCCAGCGCGGGCGCGAGCACCTCGAGCACTCCACGGGACGGGCGGTCAAGCGCGAGAAGATGACGCAGGAGGCGGCCGACGAGCTGCTCGGCCGCATCACGCTGACGACCGAGATGCAGGACCTCGCCGACGCCGACCTCGTGGTCGAGGCCGTCGTCGAGTCGCTCGAGGTCAAGAAGTCGATCTTCCGGATGCTGGACGGCATCGTCCGCCCGGACGCCGTCCTGGCGACCAACACGTCCTCGCTCAGCGTCACCGAGATCTCCACCGCCAACTCGAGCCCCGGCCGGGTGGTGGGCGTCCACTTCTTCAACCCGGCGCCCGTGCAGAACCTCGTCGAGGTCATCCGCACGGTCGTCACCGAGCCCGACGTCCTCACCGACGTGGTGACGCTGCTGCGCGACCTGGGCAAGAACCCGGTCGTCTGCGGCGACAAGGCCGGCTTCATCGCCAACACCCTCCTCTTCGGCTACCTCAACCACGCGGTCGCGATGTACGAGGGCAAGTACGCCTCGCGCGAGGACATCGACGCCGCCATGCGCTTCGGCTGCGGCTACCCGATGGGACCGCTGGCGCTGCTCGACCTGATCGGCCTCGACACGGCCTACGAGATCCTCGACACGATGTACAAGCAGGGCCGCGACCGGCTGCACGCGCCGGCGCCGATCCTCAAGCAGTACGTCACCGCGGGCCTGCTCGGCCGCAAGTCGGGACGTGGCTTCTACACCTACGAGGCGCCGGACAGCCCGGTGGTGGTCGACGACGCGCACACCCCGAGCGCCGACGACAAGCCGCAGCTGCGCCACGACGTCCGGCTCGTCGGCGTCGTCGGCACCGGCACGATGGCCTGCGGCATCGTCGAGGTCTTCGCCAAGGCCGGTTACGACGTGCTCTTCACCGGTCGCGGCCAGGACAAGGTCGCCGGCGTCGTCGCCGCCATCACGAAGAACTTCGACAAGCAGATCCAGCGCGGCCGCGCCACCGAGGAGCAGAAGACCGAGGTGCTCGGCCGGGTGCGCGGCACCACGTCGCTCGACGACCTCAAGGACGTCGACCTCGTCGTCGAGGCGATCGCCGAGGACCTCGCCGTCAAGACGACGCTCTTCGAGAACCTCGACGAGATCTGCAAGCCCGGCGCCATCCTGGCGACGACCACGTCCTCGCTGCCGATCATCTCGATGGCGAGGGTGACCAAGCGTCCGCAGGACGTCATCGGCATGCACTTCTTCAACCCCGCCGCGGTCATGAAGCTCGTCGAGGTCGTGTCCACCGTCGCCACCGACGAGGCGGTCACCGAGACCGTCCTCGCGCTGTGCGAGGAGGTCGGCAAGGTGGCGGTGCGGTGCGGCGACCGTTCGGGCTTCATCGTCAACGCGCTGCTCTTCCCCTACCTCAACGACGCGGTGAGGATGCTCGAGGCGCACTACGCGACCGCCGACGACATCGACACGGCGATGAAGCAGGGTTGTGCGCTCCCGATGGGGCCCTTCGAGCTGCTCGACGTGGTGGGCAACGACGTCTCGCTGGCGATCCAGCGCGAGCTCTACCTCGAGTTCCGCGAGCCGGGCTTCGCGCCGGCCCCGCTGCTCGAGCACCTCGTCACGGCCGGCTACCTCGGCCGCAAGACCGGTCGCGGCTTCCGCGACTACAGCGCGCGCTAGTCCAAGCAGAACTCGTTGCCCTCCGGGTCGGTCATGACGATGTGGCCCGCGGTCATCGGCGGGGCGGGCTCGTGCCGCTCGACCCGGGTCGCACCGAGGGCGACGAGGCGGTCGCTCTCGGCCTCCAGCGCCGCCATCCGCTCGTCGCCGTCGAGCCCGGGCGCGGCCCTGAGGTCGAGGTGGACGCGGTTCTTCGCCGTCTTGCCCTCGGGCACCTGCTGGAAGAACAGCCGGGGCCCGTCGCCGTCGGGGTCCTGAGCCGCGGACGCAGAGTTCCACTGCGACTCCGGCACGCCGACCTCGCGGAGGAAGTCGTGCCACGCGTCGAAGGGGTCCTGGCCCGGCGCGAGCTCACGCCCCGGTGGCGGCGGGTTGACGTAGCCCATCGCGTCGGCCCAGAAGCGGGAGAGCGACTCGGGGTCGTGGGCGTCGAAGGTCACCTGGATGGTCCGGCTCATGCCGGCCATCCTGCCGCGCGCCACCGACATCGGCCATCGCTGCGAGCCGGACACGCCCCGTCCGGCAGCGGCTCCGGACGGTGAGCGGTCAGCGGTTGTCGACGACGAGCGCCGCGAGGCGGGCGCGCGTGTTGATGTCGAGCTTGCGGTAGATGTGGGTGAGGTGCGCGTCGACGGTGCGCGGGGAGACGTAGAGCTCCTCGGCGATCTGGCGGCTGGTCAGCCCGTGCGCCACCCGCTCGGCGACCTGGCGCTCGGCGGCCGTGAGCGCGTCGAGCACCGACGGTCGTGCGGATGCGGTCCGGTTGAAGACGGCCGTGACGAGCGCGACCGACTCGGCGGACAGGTCGTCACCGTCGAGCCACTCCTCGGGTGCCCGCGCGGCCGGCACGACGTCGTAGTCGGCGGAGTAGCCCCAGCGCGCCGCCTTGCGCGGCGTGCGGAGTGCGAAGGCAGCCGCGGCCAGCGACCGCGCCTCGGAGAGGTCGCGGACGCGCGCGACCCCGGCGAGCCCGTCGAGCACGTCGGCGGCGCGCAGCGGCAGGCGCATGGTGCGGCAGTGGTCGAGTGCGGTGAGGTAGGTCGTCGTGGCCTGGTCGAGGTCGCCGAGGTCCACCAGCGCGCGGCCGAGGAGCAGGCGGGCATCGACCCCGTCGCGGCCCAGGCGCGCGGAGTCGGCCAGGGCCACCACGTCGGCGGCCAGTCCTGCTGCGCGCTTCGCGTCGCCCCTGGCCAGCAGGTCGCGCCCGTCCTGCGCGAGCACGGGGAGGCGGACGGCCCACGGCAGCGTCTCCCGTACGACGTCGGTGGGCACCCAGGTCGGGTCGAGGTTGCGCAGGAGCGTCTCGGCGAGCAGCCCGACCCGGTCCTCCGCGAGCTCACGGGCCTCGACGACGACGGCCCGGGTGCCGGCGACGGCCTCGGCGATGCGGCCCTGCTCGAGGGCGATCCGCGCCAGCACGGTGCGCAGCGACAGGTCGATCCAACGCTCGTCCCCGGTGATGCGCGCGGGCATCGCGGCGGCGGCGGCCTCCGTGGCCTCGGCGAAACGACCCTGCGAGGCGTAGAGGTCGGCCAGCGTGCGGGTGGCCTGGCGGGTGATCGAGCCGTCCGGGTCGAGCTCGATCGCACGCCGGGCCTCGGACTCGGCGCTGGTCAGGTCGCCGGCGTCGAGGTGCATCTCGGCCCGGATGGACGCGGTCTTGGAGAGCTGCTCCTCGGGGATGGGCGCGGAGGAGGCGTGCTCGTCGGAGCGCGCGAGGAGCCAGAGCCCCTCGTAGGTCCCGCGCATCTCGGAGGCAGCGATGCCGGCCCGTCGTGCGATCTGGGCGCCCATGGCGGGCGGTCCGTCCCCGCTGGCGAGGGCGCCCTCGAGGATCTCGACGGCCTCGCGCGCGCGCATGGAGGTGTAGAGGGAGGAGAAGATGCGGTTGGCCACCGAGTAGCCGTCCGCGCGCGTCTCGGGCTCCGCGCAGGCCGTCAGGACCGCGTGGCGCATGGCGGGCAGGTCGCCGAGCCACTCGGCGTCGGCCGCGCCGTAGTTGTCGTGGGCCGGCGCGTGCGTCTCGGCCCAGGCGAGCAGCCCGGCACGGACCGCGGCCACGTCGTCGGGGCGGGCCAGGGCGCGCGCTCGGCCGCGGATCGGCGACAGCATGTCGAAGTGGCCCTGGGCGTCGACCTCGAGCAGGCTGCGGCGCACCAGGTTGCCGGCGAGCTCGGCGGTCTCCGGGACGGACGCGTCCAGCACGTGCGCCAGCACCCCGAGGCCGACGTGGAAGTCGAGCAGCCCGATGCGGCGCAGGGCGGCGGCGCTGGCCTCGTCGAGGAGGTCGTGGGCCGAGTCCACCGCCTGGTCGAGGCTGACCGCGGACATCGCGTTGCTGAGCCCGACGAGCGCCGACTGCACGGCGACCTGCTCGATCAGCAGCGGCAGACCACCGGTGGCGCGCAGCAGGCGGCGTACCTCGTGCGCCTGCTCGGCCAGGTCGACCTGCTGTCCACCGGCCGCGCGGATGCGGCGGAGGAACAGCTCGACGGCGGGACCCTCCAGAGGGGCGCGCTGGGCCGGCACCGGCAGCGGTCCGACGCGGACGACGGACTCGGCCGGCTGGCCGGCGGTCGTCAGCGCCGTCACCACCACGCGGGCGTCGGTGGTCGCCTCGAGCACCGACTGGAGGACCGGACCGGCCTCCGTCGTGTCGAGGTCGAGGCCGTCGAGGACGAGCAGGCACTCACGCCCGTCGACCGCGCGGCCGAGGGCACCCGTCAGCGAGTCGCCCGGCGCCGTCTCCGACTCGAGGCTCTCCAGGGCCGCGACGAGCACGTCGTCGATCGTGCGCAGGCTGCGGGCGTCGACCCACGAGGCGGCCGTGGTCGCGGCGGCGGCGACGTGGCGCACGAGCAGCGTCTTGCCGCTGCCGGGCGGGCCCACGACGGTGACCCACCTCGACTCCTCCAGCGCCTCGTGCAGCGCTCGCTGCACGTCCTCACGACCGAGACAGGGGGACAGCACGACACGAACCTATCGCTCCTACGCACCTGAGTTACGTAGGACTACGGATGCCGGGACAGCTGGGTTCGCGGGAGTCTTCTCGTACGCCGAGGGCATCGAGGCCGCGCGAGGGGATGGCCCCGCTGCCCACCGGCCGCTTGTCGGAGCAGGTCGCACATCGTCGGGGGTCGATGGGCGGCCTGCTCTTGCAGGTCCCGAGCCGGCCGGACCTTTCCGCCGATGCGTACTCTGGGCCCATGGAACTCGTGCTCCTGCTGGTCGTCATCGGCGGGCTCGTGGCGGTCGCCATCACGGCCGGCAAGACGGGCAAGAGGCGTGAGCTGGTGCGCGCCGAGTCCGAGGTCGCCCCGGTCAAGAAGCTCGCCGAGGAGGACGTGACCGCCCTCGGTGTGGAGCTGCAGGATCTCGACATCGAGCTGGCCGGCCACCCGCTCGACGCAGGCGCTAACGCCGACTACCAGCGCGCCCTCGACTCCTACGAGTCGGCCAAGGTGGCCGCTGCGGCGCTCACCAAGCCCGAGGAGGTCAAGCACGTCACCGAGATCCTCGAGGACGGCCGCTACGCGATGGCGTGCGTGCGCGCCCGGGTGGCGGGGGAGCCGCTGCCGCAGCGCCGCCCCCCGTGCTTCTTCGACCCGCGCCACGGCATGTCCGTCGCCGACGTCCCGTGGACCCCGCCGGGCGGCGCGCAGCGCGAGGTCCCGGCGTGCGCGCTCGACGTCGAGCGCGTGCGTGCCGGCGCCGAGCCCGACATCCGCAAGGTCATGGTCGGCTCGCGCCGCGTGCCCTACTGGCAGGGCGGCCGGGCCTACCAGCCCTACGCGCAGGGCTACTTCGGCGCTTTCTCGCCGATGGACTGGATGTTCATGGGGATGCTCTTCGGTGGCGGCTTCGACGGCCTCGGTGAGGGCATCGGGGCGATCGGTGAGGGCATCGGCGACATGTTCGGCGGTATCGGCGACGGCATCGGCGGCATGTTCGACGGGTTCGACGGCTTCGACTTCTGAGCCGTCCACCCGCAGGGAGGGCCGCGCGAAAAGGCCCTTCCCAGGGGTGTGCTGAGCCGAGCACCTCGGTCCTAGCGTGCCGAGACATGGCCGGAGTCGAGACAGGCACCATCACCACGGACATCCCCGCTCGCATGGACCGCCTCCCGTGGGCGCGCTGGCACTGGATGGTCGTCATCGGCCTCGGCGCCGTCTGGATCCTCGACGGCCTCGAGGTGACCATCGTCGGCTCGATGTCGGAGGCCCTCAAGCCGGAGGACACCGGGCTCGGGCTGTCGAGCGCCGACATCGGCATGGCCGGTGCGATGTACGTCGCCGGCGCGTGCATCGGCGCCCTGTTCTTCGGCCAGCTCACCGACCGGTTCGGCCGCAAGAAGCTGTTCCTCATCACGCTCGGCGTCTACACCGTCGCCACCGTGCTGACCGCGTTCTCGATGAACCCGGCGTGGTACTTCGCCTGCCGGTTCCTCACCGGCGCCGGCATCGGCGGGGAGTACGCCGCCATCAACTCCGCGATCGACGAGCTGATCCCGGCGAAGTACCGCGGCCGGGTCGACGTGGCCATCAACGGCTCGTTCTGGGTCGGCGCCGCACTGGGGTCGCTGCTGACCATCCCGCTGCTCGACCCCAACGTCGTCGACCCGAGCTGGGGGTGGCGTGCCGCGTTCGCGCTCGGCGCGATCCTGGCCGTCGGCATCCTGGTCGTGCGCCGCCACGTGCCGGAGAGCCCGCGCTGGCTGTTCATCCACGAGCGTGAGGAGGAGGCCGAGCGCATCGTGGACGACATCGAGCGGGAGGTCTCGCGCGAGTCGGGCAAGGAGCTCCACGGCGTCGACCAGACGATCACGATCCGCCAGCGCAGGACGATCAGCCTGGCGCTCATCGCCAAGACGGTCATCACGATGTACCCGCGGCGCACGGTCCTGTGCTTCTCGCTGTTCGTCGGCCAGGCGTTCCTCTACAACGCCTTCTTCTTCACCTACGGCGACACCCTCAGCACGTTCCTCGGCGTCAAGCAGACCGGGTGGTACCTCGCGATCTTCGCGGCCAGCAACTTCCTGGGCGCCCTGCTGCTGAGTCCGCTCTTCGACTCCATCGGCCGGGTCCGCATGATCGCCGGCACCTACATCGTGTCCGGCGTCCTCCTCGCGGTCGCGGGGACCATGCTCGGCGGGCTGACGGCCGTCACGCTGACGATCTTCGGCGCCGTCGTCTTCTTCTTCGCCTCCGCCGGGGCCAGCGCGGCGTACCTCACCGCCTCGGAGATCTTCCCGATGGAGACGCGCGCGCTGTGCATCGCGTTCTTCTACGCCATCGGGACCGCGGCCGGCGGCATCACAGGACCGCTGCTGTTCGGGCGCCTCATCGACTCGGCCAGCAAGGACGGCGACATCACCGGGATCGCCCTCGGCTACTTCATCGGGGCGGCGCTGATGATCGCCGGCGGCGTCATCGAGATCTTCCTGGGCGTCAAGGCGGAGGGCCAGTCGCTCGAGGACATCGCCCAGCCGCTCACCGCGGAGGACCAGCCGGCCCACGACGGGTCGGTGGCCGCGACCTGACCCGGCTGCGGGAGGATGGCCGGGTGAGCCTGCACCGCACCGAGCTCGGCGACTCCGGTCCCCGCGTCGTCTTCTGCCACGGACTCTTCGGCCAGGGCAAGAACTGGACGCAGGCCGCCAAGGCCCTCAGCACGGACCACCGGGTGCTGCTGCTCGACATGCCCAACCACGGCCGCTCGCCCTGGACCGAGACCTTCGACTTCCTTGAGCTGGCCGACCTGGTCGCCGCCGAGATCGGCGACGAGCCGGTCGCCCTCGTCGGGCACTCCATGGGCGGCAAGATCGCGATGTGCCTCGCCCTGCGGCACCCGGAGCTGGTCGAGCGGCTGGCCGTGGTCGACATCGCCCCCGTGGCGTACGACAGCGGGCGGGAGTTCGTGGGCTACATCGAGACGATGCGGGCCCTGGACCTCGAGGCCCTGGAGAGCCGCGGCCAGGCGGAGTCGGCCCTGGAGGAGGCGGTGCCCAACCGCGTGGTGCGCAGCTTCCTGCTGCAGAACCTCAGGCGCACCGACGACGGCTGGCACTGGCAGATGAACCTCGACCTGCTCGGCGCGCACATGGCTGAGCTGGTCGGCTGGCCCGGTGAGCGGCTCGGTGACGCCTCGTACGACGGCCCGGTGCTGTGGGTCGGAGGTGCCCGCTCCGACTACATCTCCGACGACCACGCCGGTGAGATGGACCGCCGGTTCCCGCGCAACCGGCGAGTGCTCGTGAAGGGGGCGGGCCACTGGGTCCACTCCGAGCAGCCGGACGTGTTCCTCGAGGTGCTGAGGCGCTTCCTGCCCTGAGGGGGGCGGTCCTCAGGTCCGCTGGCGCGCCCGGTAGGCCGCAACGGCCTCCCGGTTGCCGCACGTGGTGGAGCAGTAGCGCCGGGAGCGGTTGCGCGACAGGTCGAGCACGACGTCGTCGCAGTCGTCGGCCGCGCACGTGTCGAGGCGCGACATCTCGTCGGCGCGGATCACGTCGACCATCGCCATCGCCGTCTCCACCACGACCCGCTCGTCGAGCGGGCGGTCGGGGTCGACGGCGTGGAGGTGCCAGTCCCAGTGGTCGTGGCGCTGGAGCTGGGGGAGTGCCTTGGCGCGGGCGAGCATGTCGTTGACGATGCCCGCCGCCTCGTCGCGATCGGCCAGCAGCAGGGACCTCAGGGCGGGACGCAACCGGCGTACGGACTCCAGCTCGCCGGCGGTCGCGTCGTGCCGACCCGTGTAGGGCCACGAGGCGAGGAACGACGACAGGTCGTCGACCGATCCGAGGGGCGCCCCCGGCTCGTCGGTGGAGTTGACCAGCGCGACGGCTGCCTGCAGCGACGCGTCCGTGTCATCCGTGAAAAGCATGTTGACACATTACAGGAGGCGCGCCTAACGTCATGACCGTGACGGCTTTGACTCATGACACCGCGCGGTCGCGGACCACGACCGGTCTGGCCCTGGCGGTCGCGTCGGCCGCGTCCTTCGGGCTGTCCGGCGTGCTGGCCCGCGGCCTGCTCGACACCGGCTGGAGCGCCGGGGCGACGGTGGCGCTGCGGATCGCGATCGCGGCCGCCGTGCTGGTCGTCCCGGGGATCCTCGCGGTGCGCGGGCGCTGGCACCTGCTGCGCACCAACGCCGGGCTGATCACGGTCTACGGCATCGCGGCCGTCGCTGGCGCCCAGCTCTGCTACTTCTACGCCGTCACCTACATGCAGGTCAGCGTCGCGCTGCTGCTGGAGTACACCGCCCCTGTCGCCGTCGTCGTGTGGCTGTGGCTCCGCCACGGGCACCGTCCCTCGGGCACCACGCTGCTGGGCGCCGCCATCGCCGCCGGCGGTCTGGTGCTCGTGCTCGACGTCGTCTCGGGCGCGGAGCTCAGCGTCGTCGGCGTGCTGTGGGCCCTCGGCGCCATGGTCGGTGCCGCGACCTACTTCATCATCTCCGCCGACGAGGACAACGGGCTCCCGGGCATCACGCTCGCGGCCGGCGGCCTCGTGGTCGGCGGTGCCGTGCTGCTCCTCGCGGGCCTCAGCGGCGCGCTGCCGTTCCACGCCTCGACCGCCGACGCGGTCTACGACGGGCGGGCCGTCGCGTGGTGGATCCCGGTGGTCGCGCTCGGCCTCGTGACCGCGGCCTTCTCCTACGTGACCGGGATCGCGGCCGGACGTCGGCTCGGCAGCCGGTTGGCGTCCTTCGTCGCGCTCGGCGAGGTCCTCGCCGCCGTCATCTGGGCGTGGCTGCTGCTCGGCGAGCTGCCCCGCCCCGTGCAGCTGGCCGGCGGCCTGCTGGTGCTGGCCGGTGTCGTCGTGGTCAAGCTGGGCGAGTCACGGGCCCCGCTCCTGGTCGAGCCCCTGCCGGAGTCGGGGCACGACCCCGAGCGCGACCCGGAGCCCGACCTCAGTGGGCGTCCTGCCGCCTGAGGAACACCTCGCGGTGCAGCAGGAGCAGTGCCGCGGCGACCGGGACCGCGAGCAGGGCCCCGATGATGCCCATGAGCGAGCCGCCGACGAGGGCGGCGACGACCGTCACGGAGCCCGGCAGGTCGACCGACTTCCTCATGATGCGCGGGTAGATCACGTAGGACTCGAACTGCTGGTAGGCGACGTAGTAGATGAGCGTCACCAGCGCGACGGTCGGGGAGAGGGTCAGCGCGAGGAGCGTCATGAGCGCCCCTGACACGAAGGCGCCGACGACCGGGATCAGCGAGAAGAGCCCGACGACGAACGCCAGCGCGAAGGCGTACTCGCTGAGGCCGACCACGAACGAGAAGATCAGCGTGCTGATGCCGGCGCAGATCGCGACGACGAACGCGCCGGCGACGTAGGCGCCCGTCGACCGGATGATCCGGTCGCCGAGCTCGCTGACGCGGGGACGGCGCGAGGCGGGGGCCAACGAGTAGGCGGCGTGCTTGATGCTCGGCAGCGAGGCGAGGAAGTAGATCATCAGCACGATGACGATGAGGCTGTTGGTCACCGCGGAGAGCACCCGCAGGCCGACGCCCAGTGCTCCGCCGAAGACCTTCTGCCCGAAGTCGCCGTTCTGGATGTACTCCTGGGCCTTGGCGATGACGTCGAACTGGTCGTCGAGCTTCTGCACCTGGCGGTTGGCCTGCAGCTCGTCGAGCCAGTCAGGGGCGTTGCGGGTGATCAGCGCGATCTGGTCGCTGATCACGGGGGCCACGGCGACGACGAACAGCGCCAACACGGCCATGACCGCGACGAGCACGAGCAGCACCGACAGGCCGCGCCGGATCCCGCGGCGCATGAAGAACTCCACGACCGGGTTGAGCCCGATCGCGAGGAACATCGACATGACGAGCAGGACCAGCACCGAGGAGATGCTGAGCAGCTGCTCGGTCAGGAAGATCGCGGCCACGGCCCCGAGCGCGCCGAAGAAGCCGATCTTGAACGGGGAGTGGCGCAGCAGCAGCGGCGTGGGTGAGGGCTCGGCCGGGACGTAGGGAGCCGGGGCGTCCTCGTCGAGCACGAGGTCGGTCGCGTCGTCGATGTGCTCGGCGATGGCGGCGGCCCCGAGGGCCGACGCCTGGGCCGACTCCTGGGCCGACTCCTGGGCCGACTCGGCGGCGGCCTCGGCCCGGTCGGCGTCGTCGGACACCTGGTCGGCGACCTCCCCGAGCACTTCGGGGAGCTCGGCCGGGTCGTCAGCGGCGTCGCGCAGCGCAACGGCGGCGCTCGACTCGGAGGGTCGCTCCTCGGTGCTGCCGGGGCCGGAGGTGACGAGCTCCCGGAGCCGGACGCGCCAGCTCAGGACTCGTCCTCGCCGAAGCCCGCGACGACGTCGCGCAGGGCACCCAGCTGGGCGGTGATGGCGTCACGACGCTTCGCGGCGCGGTCGACCTCGGCCTGGATGTTGGCCAGCTCGCGCTCCGCCTCGGCGACCCGCGTCGCCCCGATCGAGTCGGCCTGCGTGCGGGCCGAGGCGACGATCTGCTCGGCCTCGCGCCGGGCCCGCGTGAGCAGACCCTCGGACTCGGACTGGGCCTGCTGGCGGTGGGTGTTGGCCTGGGACGTGGCCTCACGCGCGCGCTGCTCGGCAGCGTTCGCCCGTGCCTCGGCCTCGGCCACCAGCCGCTGGGTCTCGGAGGTGGCGTTGCTGTGGTGCTCGGTCGCCTCGCGGGCGAGCCGCTCCTTCTCGACGGCCAGCGTGCGGCGGGCCTCCTGGACCTCGCGGTCCGCTGCGGCGCGCGCCTGCTCCGCCTCACGGGTGGCGGTCACGCGCATCTCGTTGGTCTCCTGCTGCGCGGCGAGCCGGACCTGGTCGGACTCGCGGCGCGCGGAGGCGAGCAGGTCCTCGGCCTCGGCCTTGGCGAGGCTGCGCTCGGTCTCGGCGTCGGCGGTCAGCCGCGAGCGCATCTCGTCGAGCTCCTTGAGCTGGACCATGCGCATGTCGTCGGCCTCGCGAGCGGCGTCGGCACGGATGCTGTGGGCGTCGCGCTCGGCCTGGGTGCGGATCTCGTCGGCCTCGCGGCGGGCGGCGGTGCGCACGTCGGCCGCCTCGTCCTCGGCCATCTTGAGCATGGAGGTGGCGCGACCGCCGAGGCCGGCGTAGGTCGGGTTGGTGTTCTCGGAGACCTCCTGGCGCAGCCGCTCGAGCTCGGACTCAAGCTCGATGACTCGCTCCTCGCTGCTGGCGAGGCTGGTCGCCAGGCCGGACTTCTCGCTGTGGAGCTGGTGGACGCGCTGGTCGACCGCTGCCTTGTCGTAGCCGCCGCGGCGCACCACGGGGAGGGGATTGCTCGCCTGGGCGGGCACCGCGGGGCGCGGTGCGGCCGGGGGGACCACCGGTGAGCGCCGGGTCGCCTCGGCCGCGGGAGCGGCGGGCGGGGGCGTCGTCCGGGCAGACGGCTGGGCAGCCGGCTGAGGGGTCGGCGGAGGGGTCGGCTCGGCCGCCGCGCTCGGCTCGGGAGCCTTCTTCGCGGCAGAGTTCTTCGCCGCTGCCGGCGGTTCGTCCTTCGGGGTGACCGGCAGCACCTGGGTCTCCTCGCCGGCGGTCTCACGCGCGGTCGAGCCGCTCGGAGCGGCCTTGTCGTCGGCGGACTCCGGCTCGTCGAAGATGGACAGGCCCTGGTCGGAAGCCATGGTGAGGCACCCTCTCTCAACTCGTACGGACTGCGTCGGAGCCAGTCTCTCCGATGCCCTCCAAAAGACACACCCCGGCTCGCGGGCGACTTCGTGCGAGTCGCGCGAACCGGGGTGTGAAAGGTCTCAGGCCCGATCTCAGTTCCGAGACCTCAGGCGGGATCAGACGCCGCGGAACCTGTTGATCGCGGTCTCGTGCTCGGCCCGCATCTCCTGGTCGAGCACGCCCAGCCCCTCCTCAGGGGCGAGGCAGAGGACGCCGACCTTGCCCTGGTGGGCGTTCCGGTGGACGTCGAGGGAGGCCTGGCCGACCTCGTCGAGGGTGTAGGTCCTCGAGAGGGTCGGGTGGATCTTGCCCTTGGCGATGAGGCGGTTGGCCTCCCACGACTCACGGTAGTTCGCGAAGTGGCTGGAGATGATGCGCTTGAGGTTCATCCACAGGTAGCGGTTGTCGTACTCGTGCATGTAGCCCGACGTCGAGGCGCACGTCGTGATGGTGCCGCCCTTGCGGGTGACGAAGACGGAGGCACCGAAGGTCTCGCGGCCGGGGTGCTCGAAGACGATGTCGATGTCCTCGCCGCCGGTGAGCTCGCGGATCCGGGCGCCGAAGCGCTTCCACTCCCGCGGGTCCTGCTGGGTGCCCTCGTCGTTCCAGAACTTGTAGCCCTCCTCGGAGCGGTTGATGATCAGCTCCGCTCCCATGCTGCGGGCGATCTTCGCCTTCTCCTCGTTGGAGACCACGCACACGGGCGTCGCGCCGCCGTTGAGGGCGTACTGCGTGGCGAAGCCGCCGAGGCCGCCGGAGGCGCCCCAGACGAGGACGTTGTCGCCCTGCTTCATGTCGCCGCCGTTCTTGCTGACGAGCTGGCGGTAGGCCGTGCAGTTGACGAGGCCGGGGGAGGCGGCCTCCTCCCAGGTCAGGTGCTCGGGCTTGGGCATGAGCTGGTTGGCCTTGACCATCGCCACGTCCGCGAGGCCGCCGAAGTTGGTCTCGAAGCCCCAGATCCGCTGCTCGGTGTCGAGCATCGTGTCGTTGTGGCCGTCAGGGCCCTCGAGCTCGACGGACAGGCAGTGCGCCACGACGCGGTCGCCGGGCCTCCACTTCGTGACGCCCGGCCCGGTCTTGAGCACGACGCCGGCCAGGTCGGAGCCGACCACGTGGTACGGCAGGTCGTGGCGCTTGGTCAGCTCGCTGTTACGGCCGTAGCGCTCGAGGAAGCCGAAGGTCGAGACCGGCTCGAAGATCGAGGTCCACACGGTGTTGTAGTTGATGGCGCTCGCCATCACCGCCACGAACGCCTCACCGGGCCCGAGCTCGGGCAGCGGCACGTCCTCGACGTGGAGGGACTTGCGGGGGTCCTTCTCCTTGGCGGTGAGGCCCTCGAACATGTCCACCTCCTCCTTCTTCACGAAGGCGGCGCGGTAGGACTCCGGGAGCTCGAGGCTCGCGAAGTCCTCCGCTGTGGCGTTGCCGGACTGGATGGCGTCGAGGATGTTCTGCACGGGTGTCTCCTGGTGAGGCATCGGGTGAGGCATCGGGGGCACGAATGGCGGTCAAGATACCGGCGAGTAACCTCGAGCGGTCGGAGGTGTGACGTACGTCGCTCGGGCGCAGGCGTCAGTGCGGGCGGGCGGCGGGCTCGACGAGCTCGACCAGCACGCCGCCGGCGTCCTTGGGGTGGATGAAGTTGACGCGGCTGTCAGAGGTGCCGCGCCGGGGGGCGTCGTACAGCAGGCGCAGGCCGCGTCCGCGCAGCACGTCGGCCACGTGCTCCACGTCATCGACCCGGAAGGCGAGCTGCTGGATCCCCTGGCCGTTGCGCTCGAGGAACTTGGCGATCGTCGACTCGGGGGAGAGCGGCGCCAGCAGCTGGATGCACGAGCCGGAGTCGCCCACCCCGACCATCGCCTCGCGGACGCCCTGCTCCTCGTTGACCTCCTCGTGGAGGACCTCCATGCCGTAGGCCTCCCGGTAGAAGGCCATGGCCTCGTCGAGGTCGGGCACGGCGATGCCGACGTGGTCGATGGCGGTGAAGAGGTGCCGGACGTCGCTCAGCTCGGGGGTCATGGGGTCATGCTGTACGACGCCGGGCCCGGGGGCGAGGGGGTGTGACCGTCGCCACTCCCGGGGCCGAGCGGCTCTCCATGGCCTATCCCAGCGTGGCGGTCCTGTCGTAGCGGCCGAGCACGGCCGCCGCGTCGATGTCGCCGACGAAGCCGAGCGGGCTGGCGCACGGGCCGCCGTAGTCGCCGACGTAGAAGTCGTCGCCGGTCGGCATCCCGTAGTAGACGCTCACCGCCGCGGGGACGGGAGTGCCGATCTGGCGGCCGTCGACGTAGAGGCGGATCGACGTGCCGTCGAAGGCACCCATCACCGTGTGCCACTCACCGTCCCAGAGGCCGGCACCCGCATCGGCGGAGCGGTAGACGTCCGTGCCGTCGGAGACGTAGAACACCAGACCGCCGTCGGCGTCGGTGAAGAGGCCGTACGACGCGTTCTCGCACTGGAAGGCACCCTTGGACATCACGTAGCGGAAGGCGCCGGCGCCGGTGCTGCGCACGCGAGCCAGGACGGTCACGCCGTCCGGCTCCAGCGACGGGGCGTCAGGCATCCGCACGCTCTGCGCGCCCGAGAACCGCAGGGCGGCGCGCTTGAGGAGGAGCAGCTTCGGCAGGGAGACCCACGTGGGGTCGTTGGCATCGACGCCCGCGGTCGTCCCCAGCATGCCGCGGTTGCCGTTGTAGGAGAGGTCGTTGGCGACCTGGCCGGAACCCTCGTCGAGGAGCCAGAGCCCCCCGACGCCTCCGGTCCGGGCGCGCGCCGGCGGAGCGGCGAGCGCCACGGCGATGGTCGCGGTCGTGGCCAGGGCGACGACGGAGGTGAGGCTTCGGCGGAACCGGTTCATCGGGCACTCCTCGTGACGGGGTGGGTGCGAGTCCCGAGTACCGCTGGCGGAGCAAGCCCACCGCGTCCGCCCACCCCCAGGGGTGAGGGAACGTACGGCCTCCCACAATTTGATGACGGAGCGTCGGGTCCCGGTCCGTGCTGTGACGAGCGCCTCACTCCGGGCGGCGGGGACACCCTCCCGGCGGGCGTGCCGCGGTGGGTAGTGTCCGAAGGAGCACGACCCCCGAACCTCGACCCGATCGCTGGAGGCACCCGTCATGTCTGGATCCGTCATCGTTGCCGGGGCTCGCACCCCGATCGGCCGCCTGCTCGGCGGGCTCAAGGACCAGTCGGCTGCCGACCTCGGCGGCGTCGCGATCAAGGGCGCCCTGGAGAAGGCCGGCGTCAGCGGCGACCAGGTCGACTACGTGATCATGGGCCAGGTCATCCAGGCCGGCGCGGGCCAGAACCCCGCCCGCACGGCCGCGGTGAAGGGTGGCGTGCCGATGTCGGTGCCCTCGATCACCATCAACAAGGTGTGCCTGTCCGGCCTCAACGCCATCGCGCTCGCCGACCAGCTGGTGCGGGCCGGAGAGTGCGAGATCGTGGTCGCCGGTGGCATGGAGTCGATGACCCAGGCCCCGCACTTCCTCCCGAAGTCGCGCGAGGGCGTGAAGTTCGGTGACGTGAAGCTGGTCGACTCGATGGCCTACGACGCGCTCTTCGACCAGTTCACCTCGCAGGCGATGGGCCTGCTCACCGAGGAGTGCAACGCGGCCGGAGCCAACCTGACGCGCGAGGAGCAGGACACCTTCGCGGCGTACTCGCACCAGAAGGCCGCGGTCGCCTGGAAGAACGGCGTCTTCGCCGACGAGGTCGTGCCGGTGGAGATCCCGCAGCGCAAGGGGGACCCCGTCGTGGTCTCCGAGGACGAGGGCGTCCGTGGCGACACCACCGTCGAGTCGCTCGGCAAGCTCCGCCCCGCCTTCAGCAAGGACGGCACCGTCACCGCCGGCTCGGCCTCGCAGATCTCCGACGGCGCCGCTGCGGTGGTCGTGATGAGCAAGGCCAAGGCCGAGGAGCTCGGCCTGACCTGGCTCGCCGAGATCGGTGCGCACGGCCAGGTGGCCGGCCCCGACTCGACGCTCCAGCTCCAGCCCGCCGCCGCGACCGCGAAGGCGTGCGAGAAGGAGGGCATCTCGCCCTCCGACCTCGACCTCGTCGAGTTCAACGAGGCGTTCGCCGCCGTCGGCATCGCCTCCGCCCGCGAGCTCGGCATCGAGGACGCCAAGGTCAACGTCAACGGCGGGGCGATCGCCCTCGGACACCCCGTTGGCATGTCCGGCACGCGGGTCGTGCTCACGCTCGCCCTCGAGCTCCAGCGCCGCGGTGGCGGCGTCGGTGCCGCTGCGCTCTGCGGCGGTGGCGGCCAGGGCGACGCCCTGATCGTCCGCGTGCCCTCTGCGTGAGGAGCGCGTGTCGCGCGGCGTGACGAGGCGGGGAGCCCAGGCGGTCCCCGACCTCGTCGCGCGTGCCCGCGAGGGTGACCCGGCCGCGGTCGCGCGGCTCATCACGCTGGTGGAGGACGCCTCGCCGCTCCTGCGCGAGGTGATGTCCGCCCTCGGTCCCGACGCCGGTCGGGCACACGTCCTGGGCATCACCGGCGCCCCGGGCGTCGGCAAGTCCACCTCCACCAACGCCCTCGTCGCCGGGATGCGGCGCGCCGGCAAGCGCGTCGGCGTCCTGGCCATCGACCCCTCCTCGCCCTTCTCTGGCGGTGCGCTCCTCGGTGACCGGGTGCGGATGGGCGACCACGCGCTCGACCGCGACGTCTACATCCGCTCGATGGGTGCTCGCGGCCACCTCGGCGGCCTGGCGTGGTCGACCCCGCAGGCGGTCCGCGTCCTCGACGCCGCCGGCTGCGACGTGGTGGTCGTGGAGACCGTCGGCGTCGGTCAGAGCGAGGTCGAGGTGGCGGGCCTCGCCGACACCACGCTCGTGCTGCTCGCACCCGGCATGGGGGACGGCATCCAGGCCGCGAAGGCGGGGATCCTGGAGATCGGTGACGTGTACGCCGTCAACAAGGCCGACCGCGAGGGCGCCGACCGCACCCGGCGCGAGCTCCGCACCATGCTCACGATGGCCGAGCGCCGCGACGGAGCCTGGCGTCCGCCGGTGCTCCAGACGGTCGCCAGCACGGGACAGGGCATCGACGAGCTGCTCGCCGAGGTCGACCGGCACGCGGCGTGGCTGCGGGAGTCGGGCGAGCTCGCCCGGCGTCGTACGGTCCGGGCGCGGCGCGAGGTGGAGGCGATCGCCCTCGCGGCGCTGCGCGAGCGGTGGGGGCGTGCCGACGCGGGCGCCGACCTCGACGCGCTCGCCCAGCGCGTGGTGGCGGGCGCGGTGGACCCCTACGCCGCGGCCGACGAGCTCCTGGCCGACGGACGGACGTCCGGCTAGGCCGTCGTCGACAACGCCTGGTGGATGTCGTCGGCGAGCTGGCGGGTCCATGCCTCCAGCACCTGCACGCTGACGCCCTGGGCAGTCACGGTGAGGAGGTGGCGCTCGCTCGCGGGCGAGGGCACCGACGCGATCACCGTGTGGCGCAGTCCGAGCGTGAGCTCCGCCGTGTCGACGGCCCGGTCCGGGTCCGGCCCGCCCGGGGGGCGGGCCGCGAAGGCTGCCCTGCTCTGACGCGCCACCCGGGCGACGTCCGCCTGCGCCAGGCCGTGGACCGCCACGGTGTCGCCGTTCGCCGTCGCGAGCAGCGCGGACGACGGACCGTCGATGGCCCCCAGCACCTCGACGAGGGAGGCCCACAGGGCTCCGACGGGAGAGTCGGGCCCCGGCGACTGCTCGAGGAGCGGCTCACGGCCCCGCCGGGAGGCACGTCCGGTCCAGGAGCCGGCCCGCGCGAGCGGGTGCGGGGTGACCAGTTCTGCGGTCAAGGGACGTCCTTCCGAGGGAACGGGGGAGCGGCCGACCCGAGACGGCGACGGGTCCTGTTGGTTCCGTGTGGCTTCCGTGTGGGTGAAATGTAACCGCGGCGCACGGCTCCGCGAGGCGATTCGGAGATGTTGCCCCGAGCGCGTGGTGCCCGAGCGGTCCGCCGTCAGCTGATGCGGAGGGTCTGCCCGGTGATGCGGGCGGCGGCGCTGCTCGCGAGGAACAGCGCGGCGTCGGTGACGGCGTCGCCGACCCGGGGCTGGCTGCGGACCAGGGTGCCGCCGGCGACCCGGCTGCCGCCCACCGGCGCGACGCTGGGCGCGTACTGGCGGGGGAGCACGGTGCGTCCCTCCTGGAGCACGGAGTTGACCCGCACGCCCAGGCCGGCCCAGTTGCGGCCGGCGCGCGCGGTCGACTCGGCCAGCTCGCGCTGGGCCGCCTCGGGGGTGCTGGCCAGCTGCAGCCAGCTGGTCACGGCGCCGGTGTTGACGACGCAGCCGCCGCCGAGGGCGGGGCTCTGGCTGAGCTTGAGCCGGAGCCGGGTCGTCAGGAACGTGGGACCGAGCAGCCCGGAGCGGGCGGCCTCGGTGATGAAGGCCTGCTCGTCGGGCGGCAGGCCGTAGGGCAGGTTGCAGGACGCCGCCAGCACCAGCACGTCGATGTGGCCGATCGTGCCGGCGAGGTGGTCGATCGAGTCCTGCCGCGCGAGGTTGACCGACTCGTAGGCGAAGGCCGAGAGGTCGTTGTCGTAGAGCGAGCGCAGCATCATCGTGCCCGTGACCGTCACCGACGCGCCGGAGGCCGAGAAGGCCGAGGCGATGCGGTGTCCTTCGCCGCGTGTGCCGCCGACCACCAGCACCTGGTAGCCGTTGAAGTCGTACGACCCCGCTGTCGTCATCGAGACGTGCCCTCCCCTAGAGACCCCGGCATGTTCTACCACGCAGTAGCTGTCGGGCGACAGGGCTGGACGGGGCTCACTCGACGCGTACGCCGTCGTCCCGGTGCTCCTCGAGCAGGTCCAGCCGCGCGGTGCGGACGGCGGCGAACGTCCACAGCTTGTTCAGCAGGAACGACAAGGGGGTCACCACCGTGATCACGATGAGCTGCGACCAGTAGAGCCGGTTGCGGAGCCCGGAGGAGTCGTCGAAGACGTCGCGCGGCAGGCTGATGACGGAGTCGGGGTGCATGAGCAGCGTGAGCAGGGCCAGTCCGATGACCTGACCCACCAGGCCCACCGCGAGGAAGGGCCAGTACTCGCGCCACCAGGGTGCGGCGAGGTTGCTCTTGAACGTCCACGTGCGGTTGAGCTGGAAGTTCGTGAGGTTGGCGACCAGGAAGGCGATCGTCGAGTAGACGTGGTACCAGCGCAGGTTGAACCCGGACGAGCCGAGGGCGAGGACCGCGTCGTCGAAGTGCGGGCCGTAGCGGCGCAGCACCACCAGGGTCAGCAGGTTGACCAGCACGCCCGAGGCGCCCACGACGCCGAACCGGACGAGGAGGCCGACGTTGCGCCGGTGCCGCGTCATCAGCGCGGCTCCCCGGGATCCCATACGCCGAGGCTACCGACCCCCGCGCCCGTTCGAGGCCCACCTCCCTAGGATTGGCCCATGACGCAGCAGCCCTTCAGCCGCCCAGGTGCCATCGACCTCTCCGGGCTCGGCCGGCCGCCGGCGCCGCAGCAGGCGGCCCCGACCGCCGGCGCCGGGTCCGGGGCCGGGTCCGCCGGAGGGGCGTACTCCGTCGCGATCACGCAGGAGAACTTCCAGCAGGTGCTGCAGGAGTCGACGACGGCGCCCGTCGTCATCGTCTTCCACTCCGCGGCCCAGGCGCCGGGCAGCGAGCAGTACGCCGCCGACGTGGCCGCCGAGGCCGAGCGGCTGGAGGGCCGGCTGCTGGCCGCGCTGGTGGACGTCGACGCCCACCCCGAGATCGCCCAGGCCATGCAGATCCCTCAGGTGCCGCTGACGATGGTGGTCCTCGACGGCCGCCCGGTCAGCCAGCCGATCCCCGGGGCGCTGTCGCCCGAGGAGCTCTCCACGCTGTTCAGCCAGCTGGGTCAGCAGCTCACCGCCCAGGGCATCACCGGCCGGCACCAGCCCCGGTCAGGCGGCGCACCCGCGACCGAGGGTGAGGAGGAGGTCGTCGACCCGCGCTACGCCCCGGCCGAGGACGCGCTCGCCGCCGGCGACATCGACGCCGCGGTCGTGGAGTACCAGAAGCTGCTGGACGCCAACCCGGCCGACGTGGAGGCCGCCGGCGGTCTCGCGATCGCGAAGGTCATGCAGCGCACCCAGGGCGTCGACCTCAACGCCGCCCGGGCCGCGGCGGCTGACAGCCCCGACGACGTCGACGCGCAGACTCTGGTCGCCGACCTCGACATGCTCGGCGGGCACGTCGAGGACGCCTTCACCCGACTGGTCAACCTGGTCGCCCGCACCTCCGACAAGGACCGGGAGAAGGCGCGCGACCACCTCCTCGGCCTCTTCGCGGCAGTCGGCAACGACGACCCGCGCGTGCTGGCGGGCCGTCGCAACCTGGCCTCAGCGCTCTTCTGAGTCCCGCTTCCCGAGGACCGAGCGTCCGGCCTCGAGCCGGGCGACCGGCACGCGGAAGGGCGAGCACGAGACGTAGTTGAGGCCCACCTGGTCGAAGAAGTGGACCGACAGCGGGTCGCCGCCGTGCTCGCCGCACACACCGACCTTGAGGTCGGGCTTGGTCTTGCGACCCTTCTTCGTCCCCATCTCGACCATGCCGCCGACGCCGAGCTGGTCGAGCGACTCGAACGGCGAGACGTCGAAGATCCCGTGCTCGAAGTAGCGCGAGAAGAACGACGCCTCGACGTCGTCGCGGGAGAAGCCCCACGCCATCTGGGTCAGGTCGTTGGTGCCGAAGGAGAAGAAGTCGGCGGACTTGGCGATGCGGTTGGCCAGGAAGGCAGCTCGCGGCAGCTCGATCATCGTGCCGATGGCGATGTCGAGCTTGACCCCGCGCTCCTCCTCGACCTCGGCGATCTGCTGGTCGATCTCGGCCCGGACGATCTCGAGCTCGCGGACGCTCGCCACCAGCGGCACCATGATCTCCGGCCGCGGCGTGCCGTGGGCGGCCATCCGGTCCGCGGCGGCCTCGGCGATCGAACGCGCCTGCATGCGGAACAGGCCGGGGATCTGGATGCCCAGGCGCACGCCGCGGAGGCCCAGCATCGGGTTCTGCTCGTGGAGCCGGCGGACGTGCGTGAGCAGCTGCTTCGCGCGTTCGTCGACCTCTCCGCGCTCCTCGGCGAGGGCGACCTCGACGCTGAGCTCGGTGAGGTCGGGCAGGAACTCGTGCAGCGGTGGGTCGAGCAGCCGGATCGTCACGGGCAGGCCGTCCATGGCCTCGAGGATCTCGGTGAAGTCCTGGCGCTGCAGCGGGAGGAGCTCGTCGAGCGCGGCCTCCACGCCTGACTCGTCCTCGGCGACGATGAGCTTCTCCACCAGCTCGCGACGCTCCCCGAGGAACATGTGCTCGGTGCGGCACAGCCCGATGCCCTGGGCGCCGAAGCGGCGGGCCCGGGCGGCGTCGTCCGGGGTGTCGGCGTTGCTGCGGACCCGCAGCCGGCGGGCGCCGTCGGCGTGGGCCATGATCCGGGCGACCGCCTGGGCGAGGTCGTCGTCCAGCTTCTCGCCCTCGAAGTGGCGCACGACCACCGAGTCGGCGACCGGCACGGCGCCGGCGAACACCTCGCCGGTGGTGCCGTCGATGGAGATGACGTCGCCCTCGCGGATCGTCTCGCCGTCGCGGACGCGGAACTCCCCGGCCTTGGTGTCGACGTCGAGCGACTCGGCGCCGCACACGCACGTACGACCCATGCCGCGCGCCACGACCGCTGCGTGCGAGGTCTTGCCGCCGCGGCTGGTGAGGATGCCGCGGGCGGCCACCATGCCGCGCAGGTCGTCGGGGTTGGTCTCCTTGCGGACGAGGATGACGTCCTCGCCGCGATCGGCCCACTCCACGGCGGTGTCGGAGTCGAAGACGGCCTTGCCGACGGCGGCGCCCGGGGAGGCGTTCATGCCCTTCGCGAGGAGCGTGCGGTCGGCGGACTCGTCGAAGCGCGGGAACATCAGCTGGGCCAGCTGGTCGCCGGTCACGCGGAGCACGGCCTCGTCCATCTGGATCATGCCCTCGTCGACCATGTGGACCGCGATGCGGAACGCCGCCTCGGGGGTCCGCTTGCCGACGCGCGTCTGCAGCATCCACAGCTTGCCGCGCTCGACGGTGAACTCGATGTCGCACATGTCGCGGTAGTGGCGCTCGAGCCGCGTCATGATCTGCATCAGGTCGTCGTGGGACGCCCGGTCGATCTCGGCCATGTCGGCCAGGGACACGGTGTTGCGGATGCCGGCGACGACGTCCTCGCCCTGGGCGTTCTGGAGGTAGTCGCCGTACTCGCCCTGCGCGCCGCTGGCGGGGTCACGGGTGAAGGCGACGCCGGAGCCCGAGTCCATGCCGAAGTTGCCGAAGACCATGGCCTGCACGTTGACCGCGGTGCCGAGGTCCTCGGGGATCCGCTCCTGGCGGCGGTAGAGCCGCGCGCGGTCGGTGTTCCACGAGTCGAAGACGGCGCGGATCGCGAGGTCCATCTGCTCGCGCGGGTCCTGCGGGAAGTCGTGGCCGGTCTCGGCCTTGATGATGTCCTTGAAGGTCTCCACGACCCCGCGCAGGTCGTCGGCGTCGAGGTCGAGGTCGTTCTCCGTGCCCTTCGCCTTCTTCACCTCGTCGAGCGCCTCGGAGAAGAGCTCGGAGTCGACGTGCAGCACCGTGCCGCCGAACATCTGGAGCAGCCGGCGGTAGGAGTCCTGCGCGAAGCGCTCGGACTCGCTGCGGGCCGCCAGGCCGCCGACCGAGGTGTCGTTCAGCCCGACGTTGAGGACCGTCTCCATCATCCCCGGCATGGAGAACTTCGCGCCCGAGCGCACCGACACCAGGAGCGGGTCGTCGGCGTCGCCGAGCTTCTTGCCCATCGCCTCCTCGAGCGCCGCGAGGTGCTCGGTGACCTCCTCGGCCAGCCCCTCGGGCTCGCCTCCCTCGGCGAGGTAGGCGCGGCAGGTCTCGGTGGAGATCGTGAAGCCAGGCGGGACCGGCAGGCCGAGGTTGGTCATCTCGGCCAGGTTGGCGCCCTTGCCGCCCAGGAGGTCCTTCTTGTCCTTGCTTCCCTCTGCGAAGTCGTACACCCAGGTCATGAAGGCATCCTGCCTCAGCGACCGGACTCCGTATACGGCTGGTCGCCCGCGACCGCGGCCCGCACCCTCCGGGAGGTGAAGTCGGCGGCCAGCTCGTCGACCTCCTCCAGCGTGCAGAAGCGCACGTCGCGGATCTCGCGCTCCTGCATGACCACGCGCGCGAGCACCTCGGGGTCGTGGGTGCCCCCGTCGAAGACCAGGCACACCGCGTCGTCCCAGCCACCCCACGCGGGGAGCCAGTCGGTGAGCACCAGCTCGCCGGGCTCGATGTCGAGGCCGAGCTCCTCCTCGACCTCGCGCCGCACCGCCAGCCGCGGCGACTCGCCGACCTCGACCACGCCGCCGGGGAGGTCCCAGTCGCGCTTGTAGGTCAGCTGGCACAGCAACACGCGTCCCTCGGGGTCGCGCACGAGCATCTGGGAGATCGCCCGCTTGCGGGGGAGGAAGGAGTTGAGGAGGGACCGGAAGCCCTCGGGGTGGTCGACCGGACGGTCGTCGCGCACCCGGGCGTACACGACCCGGTCGGTCACCTCGCCGTCGAGGGTCAGCCCCCGGCTGACACCTTCCTTGAGGAGGCCGGCCCACGTGGCTGAGCGTTGCGCCTCGCGGTCCTCGAGCCCGACCAATGCCTCCACGCGCACGTGCTCGACGAGCGCGGACGCCACCTCGCGCCTCAAGTCATCGGTGGTCGCTCGATCGTCCCAGTCGATCCTCGCCACGCCGTCGGTCACCGTGATCACGCGGATGGAGGAGGACACCCGCTCACCCTAGCGAGGGGCAGCCAGCCCCAGCGTCGCGACGTGGGCCCGCGCGAGGGCCCCTGCTTCGTCAGGGCGCAGGCGCCCCAGGCTCACCGCCACGCCGAGTCCGTCCACGAGTGCGTGGAGCACCTGTGTGTGGTGGGCGACTGCAGGCCCGTCCAGCTCGGGCGATGTGATTCGCACGACGGTCTCGAGCCGATCGGCCAGGTCTTCCTCGCGTGCCTGGCGCTCGGCGACCACCGCGTCCAGCTCGCCCTCCAGTGGCCCGGCGCAGGGACGCCGTCGTGGGCGCCGCGACGGCGAGCCGCCACCACACCAGCTCCTCGGCGACCTGCTCCGGCACGGACGGCCACTTCGTTGAGCGCGAGCCGACGGAGGTCGGCCTCTGGGTTGAGCAGCCGCCGGACCGTGCTGATGGAGGTGGCGAGCACCTTCGCCAGGGCGTGACGGCTGAGTCGGTCCACTCCGTGGTCTCGCACGAGCGTGAAGCTCGCCAGCTCGAAGAAGGCGAACCGTCCTGCGTAGTCGACGATCTTGGGCACGCGCCCATTGCAGCAACCGACGCGAGGATGTGCGACCCGTCCTCCACAGTCGACGGTGTTGTGGCACGGGCTGGGTCGGATGCACAGCCGTGGGGCAGTGTCACAACCGGGACAGATCCGTGACGAGAGCTGGCTGGCGCTGTGTCACATCAACGGACGACGTCGAAGCGGGCCATCATCCCGTGGTCCTCGTGGTCGAGCATGTGGCAGTGGATCATGAAGGGGCCGGTGTAGTCGGAGAAGCGGGCAGCGACCTCGACCTCCTCACCGGGCTCGAGCCGCCAGGTGTCCTCCAGGCCCCGCTCCCACGGGGGCGGGCGCTTGCCGTCGCGACGCAGGGTGCGCCACTGCTCGGCGTGGATGTGGACGTAGTGCGTGACGTCGCTGGTGTTGCGGAAGCGCCACCGCTCGACGGTGTCGAGGCGGGCGCGGTGGTCGACCCGGCGCGGGTCGAACGCGCGGCCGTTGATCGTCCAGGCGCTGCCGTGGTGGGAGGACTCCTCGAGCCCGAACGTCCACGTCTGCGACACCTTCGCCGGGACGGGCGAGACCAGCTTCGGCGACGGCAGGCGTGACGGCAGCCGCGAGGCGTCCCGGGCCGGCGCGCCCACCCGGAACTCCATGACGGCGGTCTCGCGCGCGTCGTCCCCTGAGGTCCCGCTCGCGGCCGGCACCGACGCGAG
The DNA here is from genome assembly GCF_054049275.1 of Nocardioides sp. P5_E3. NCBI lineage: Bacteria > Bacillati > Actinomycetota > Actinomycetes > Propionibacteriales > Nocardioidaceae > Nocardioides > Nocardioides sp. P5_E3. The sequence goes on along the minus strand of NZ_JBFUMR010000009.1, from coordinate 40,191 downwards.
CACGAGGCGCTGGCCCGTGGCGCCGCTGAAGTCGACGATCACGTCCGCGCGCTGCGCCGGTCCGAGCAGCACGCCGGACCGGACGACGGCCTTGGGGAGCAGGCCGCTGCCGGTGCCGATCTGCAGGAACGGCCGGCCGTCGGACAGCGTGAAGTTGTAGCTCGAGAAGGGCGAGGAGTTCAGCAGCCGCAGGCGGTAGCGGGTCGCCGACACGTCGAGGTACGGCGCGTAGCGGCCGTTGACCAGGACCTTGTCGCCGATCGTCGCGTCGTCCGGCGGCGCGTTGGCACCCGTCCACGACATGTCGCCGTGGTGGCCCACCATCTTCGGGCCGTCGGCGAACGGGTCGGTCAGCTGGTTGCCGCTGGTGAACGAGCGCTCCGAGACCATCAGCGGCACGTCGCGGTTGCCCGTTGGCAGGCTCAAGCCACGCCGGGGCGGGTCGGTGACGATGAACATGCCCTGCAGGCCGCGCCAGTTGTTGCGGGCGGTGCGGTCCATCCGGTGGTCGTGGTACCAGAAGAACGAGCCGGGCTCGGGACGGCCGTCGACCACCAGCGGGTAGTCGTAGGTCCGCTCGCTGCCGCGCGCGATCAGGTTCGTCGTCGGCTGGCCGTCATCCGCCGAGGCGTGGTGGTCGCCGTGCAGGTGCGTCGACATGGACCCGGCGCCGCGGGGGAGCCGGTTGACGACGGTCACCTCGGTGTCGCGCCCGCCACGCCGCCTGATGGTGGGCCCGGGATAGCTGCCGTCGTAGGTCCACATCGACGTGCGCGGCCCGTGGGGGAGGGTCCGCACCTCCGCGCGGCGCATGACCAGCCTGATGTCGGCGCCGTGGCGGGTGCTGGGGACCACGAGCGGCTGCTCGAAACGCGTGTCGACGGGCTCGACGCCGCCGGCGACCCCCTCGACGTTGACGACGCCGCGCATGTTGGGGTGGAACTTGCAGTAGAAGGCCCACGCGCCGGCCGACAGCGACTCGACCCCGGGGACGGTCGCGGACGTGCCCGCGGGGACGCGTACGTCGAACAGGGGCGTCCCGTCGGCGCCGCGGGCGACCGACGTGACGGTGTGGTCCATGGAGTCGAGGTTGACCACGGTGACGGTGCCGCCGCCACCGACGGTCACGTCGGGCGTGGCGAAGCCGGTCCGGGCGCCGCCCTCCTCGATGACGATCGTGGCGTTGCGCACCGGCTCGGCCGAGGCCCTGCGTCCGTCCGGCCCGGGCCCGGGGTCGATGGCCACGAGAGCGAGGGCGCACGCCACGACGACGACCAGCCAGGCCGTCTGCCTACGACGCAGGATCCCCGTCATCGTCCCGAGTGTGCATGAGCGACGGAGGGTCGGCACCCCTCGTCCGCGGTGGTCTGGACCTCGCCCGGATGTCCCGAAAATCGGGGATGACGGGCCCGCTGGTCCGTGCCACTACTGGAAGGTGGTGCCGACGGCACCGCTCACACTTTCCAGAAGGGTAGGACCACCATGCACGTGCCCACCGGACTGCGGAGGGTGGTAGCCGTCGTGTGCGCCACAGCGCTCGCGAGCTCGCCCGTACTCCTTGCACCCACGACTGCCGGCGCCGCCGGCACCTCCCCCACCAGTGCACGAGCGGCCACGCCGCACCTCACCGCGCTGCTGACCAAGAAGACGATCGCCGTCAAGGGTGCGGACGACCTGCACGCCGGGCGTGTGCACCTCGAGGTCAGGGGCCGCGGGATCGTCGAGTTCGTGACGTTCAAGAAGGGCTACGACATCGCCGACTTCACCGCGGACGTCAACAAGTTCGGCGCCAAGAACGACCTCAAGGCGCTCACGCGTGCGCTCAAGAACTCCACCATCGTCGGTGGCCTGTCCGGCGGCGGCACCGGCACCATCGTGTTCCCCAAGCCGGCGGCCTACACGCCGTTCTCGCTCGGTGAGCGCGGCGTGGTGACCGGCAAGACGCTCGTCGTCGACGGCCCCAAGCGCTCCTCCAAGACGCCGAGCACCGACGGCTCCATCATCGCGAAGAACGGGCCGTCGTGGGGAGGAGCCTCCCAGCTGCCCATGAAGGGTCGGTTCCAGTTCAAGAACAAGGCGGACCAGCCGCACTTCGTGTCACTGCAGCAGGTCGCGGAGGGCACCACCACCGACCAGGTGCTGGAGGCCCTGCAGAGCGAGGAGGGGGACGGACCGCCCCCGTCCTGGATCCTGCCGGCCAGCATGGAGACCGGGACGCTGAGCCCCGGCCGCAGCATGACGGTGGACTACGACCTGCCCGCGGGCCAGTACGTCGTCATGTGCTTCTTCCCCGACCCCAAGATGGGCGGCATGCCGCACGCCCTGATGGGGATGCTCAGGATGATCCACCTGACCTGATCAGGCGGGTCCGTCCTCCTTGCGGAACCACACCGTCGCCAGGGGCGGCACCACGATGTCAGCGTGGGCGGGCTGACCGTGGTGCTCGCCCTCGGTGGCGGTGACGGCACCGAGGTTGCCGACGCCCGAGCCGTGGTAGGACTCCGCGTCCGTGTTGAGGATCTCCGTCCACCGTCCCGCCGACGGCAGGCCGAGGCGGTAGCCCTCGTGCGGGGTGCCCGCGAAGTTGGCCACGCACACGAGGTCGGGCGCGCCGGGGGAGCGGCGTACGAACGAGAACGTGTTGGCGCCCGCGTCGTTGGCGTCGACCCACTGGAAGCCCGACGGCTCGTTGTCGCGGCCCCACAGCGCGCCGCTCTCGGCGTACGCGCGGTTCATGTCGCGCACCATCGCGTGGACACCGGCGTGCTCGGGGTGCTCGAGGAGCCACCAGTCCAGCTCGCGGCTCTCAGCCCACTCGGACTCCTGGCCGAACTCGCAGCCCATGAAGAGCAGCTGCTTGCCGGGGTGGGCCCACATGTAGGCGAGGTAGGCGCGCAGGTTGGCCAGCTGTTGCCAGCGGTCACCGGGCATCTTGCGCAGCAGCGAGCCCTTGCCGTGCACGACCTCGTCGTGGCTGATCGGCAGGACGTAGTTCTCCGCGAAGGCGTAGACGAGCGAGAAGGTCATCTGGCCGTGGTGGTGGCTGCGGTAGAGCGGGTCCTTGGAGACGTAGTTGAGCGAGTCGTGCATCCAGCCCATGTTCCACTTGAACCCGAAGCCGAGGCCGCCGTCGCTCGTGGGCCCGGTGACGCCCGGCCAGGCGGTCGACTCCTCGGCGATCGTCACGATGCCGGGCACTCGCTTGTAGACGGTGGCGTTCATCTCCTGGAGGAACTGCACCGCCTCGAGGTTCTCCCGGCCGCCGTCCTTGTTGGGCGACCACTCGCCGTGCTCGCGGGCGTAGTCGAGGTAGAGCATCGAGGCGACGCCGTCCACGCGCAGGCCGTCGGCGTGGTACTCCTCGAGCCAGTAGACCGCGTTGGCGTAGAGGAAGTTGCGCACCTCGTTGCGGCCGAAGTTGAAGATGTGGGAGCCCCACTCCTTGTGCCAGCCGCGCTGGGGGTTGGGGTCCTCGTAGAGCGGGGTGCCGTCGAAGCGGGCCAGGGCCCACTCGTCGGTGGCGAAGTGCCCGGGGACCCAGTCGAGGATCACGCCGACGCCGGCCTGGTGGAGCCGGTCGATGAGGCGCTTGAGCCCGTCGGGGTCGCCGAAGCGCGAGTCGGGGGCGAAGTAGGAGGTGACGTGGTAGCCCCACGAGCCGCCGAACGGGTGCTGCATCACGGGCATGAGCTCGACGTGGGTGAAGCCGAGGTCGGAGACGTAGGGGACCAGTGCGTCGGCGATCTCGTCCCACGAGTAGAGCTCGCCCGAGTAGTGCCTGCGCCACGAGGCGAGGTGCACCTCGTAGGTCGACATCGCCTCGTCGACGGGCTGGCTCGTGCGGCGCTTCTCCAGCCACGCCTCGTCGTTCCACTGGTGCTGCGACTGCCACACCTTCGAGGCGGAGCTCGGCGGCTTCTCGGCGTACTGGGCCAGGGGGTCGGCGCGGTCGACCCACTGGCCGTCGGCGCCGCGGATGCGGAACTTGTACTGCGACCCGACGCCGGCGTCCTCGACGTGGACGTGCCAGACGCCGGACCCGTCGAGGCGCGTCATCGGGTGCGCCGAGCCGTCCCAACCGGCCCACTCGCCGGCGACCTGGACCTCCATGGCGTTCGGGGCCCAGACGCGGAACGACGTGCCGTCCTCGCCGGCCTGCGCGCCGAGCACCCGCCAGAGCTCCTCGTGCCGGCCCTCCCCGATCAGGTGCAGGTCGAGCTCGCCGGGAGCGTGGGTGTCCCGCGGCGCGGCCGCGGGTGTTGCCTCTGGGGTGCTCGTGGGCTTGGTCGTGGGCTTGCTCGTGGGGTCGGTCATGATGTCTCCTCCAGCGCGGCGAGAGGGATGGCGAGCCATCCCGGACGATTGCGTGCTTCGTAGACCGCCTCGTAGACGACCTTGTCCGCGAGGTAGGCATCGAGCAGTACCCCGTTTGCGCCGTCGATCTCCTCGCCGCGCTTCTCGGTGTAGGCGGCGAGGAATGAGGCGCGGTTGCGCGCGGCCCACTCGGACGCCCGGTAGTCCCGCTGCTCGGCCTCGCCCCCGGCGTCGGCGCCACCGGTCATGGCGACCACGCGCGGGGCGTAGTCGAAGGAGCGGAGCATGCCCGCCACGTCGCGCCACACCGAGTCGGGCCTGAGCCGCTCGGCGAGCGGCTTGGCCGGCTCACCCTCGAAGTCGACGATCTTCCAGCCCTTGACGGTGCGCAGGGTCTGGCCCAGGTGCAGGTCGCCGTGGACCTGCTGCACCTCCACGGCGTCGAGCTCGCGCAACCGGGCGAACGTCTCGCGCAGCCTGCTCTCGTGGGCTGCCAGGTCGGGTACGACGTCGAGCGCGGCGACGAGCCGGCCCTCCATCGCCCCGGCCAGCTCGCCCAGGGCGTCGGCCTCGCGCCGCTCGACCGGGAAGTGCTCGGCCAGGTCGCCGTGCACCTCGGCCAGCGCGATCCCGAGCCGCGCGGCCTCGCCGGCGAAGTCGCCGCCGACCTCGTCGGCGTGCAGGTCGGCCTCGGCGAACAGGTTGCGCACGCTGGCCAGCGCCAGGTCCCAGCCGTCGCTCGCGGTGCGGAGGAACTGCTGGAGCATCGCGAGCTGGATGGTCGTGTTGGTGTCGTCGTCGACGAGGTCGAGCCACCCGTAGAGCGCGGCGACGTGCGTCGAACCGGCCTCGGTGAGGACCTGGTGGATCGCGATGTCGGGGTTGACCCCCGGGGTCACCTTGCGGAAGACCTTCATCAGCGCGTCCTCGCCGAACGCGACCGACGAGTTGGACTGCTCGCCGGAGAAGAGCGTCGAGTGGGCCTCGATGTCGAGGTCGTGGCCCGGCAGCCGGTGGAACATGAGGTCGCCGCGCACGTCGGACGGCGGCCTCGGCTCGACGCCGTGCCGGGCGAACGCCGCCAGCCACAGCGCCATCGCCTGGCGGTCGTGCAGGGCGTCGTAGACGTGCGCGCGCCCGAGCTGGTCGTCGTCCCACTCGCCGATGAGCGCGTGCGAGATCCGCTCCTGCGGCTCGGCGTAGAACGCCAGCGGCAGCTGGTAGAGGTCGGTGGACCCGTCGTCGTACGTCACCTCGGCGAGCTGGATCGCGACCCGCAGGCCCTCGGGGGCGTCGGGGAGCTCACCGACGCGGCGCACGGCCGTCAGCGTCCAGTCGCGCCCCTTGCCGCCGAACCACCGGGCCTCGGTGATCCAGCTGGTCAGGTCGTCGTTCACGATCCCTCCACCCCCGCGCCCGTCGGTTCGGTCAGCCTCAGCCAGAGGAAGCCGTAGCCACCCAGGGTGAGCAGGTAGGGCAGCTCGCCGACGGCCGGGAACGGCACGCCGCCCAGCAGCTCGACGGGGACCATGCCCTCCCACTGCCGCAGGTCGAGCTCGACCGGCTGCGGGAAGCGGGACAGGTTGTTGACGCAGAGGATCACGTCGCGGTCGTCGTCCCCGCGGTGCTCGCGGATGTAGGACAGGACGCTCGGGTTCGAGCCGCCGAGGTCGACGAAGTCACCGAGCCCGAAGGCCGGGTGGCGGCGCCGCGCGTGGACCAGACGACGGGTCCAGTGCAGCAGCGAGGAGGTGTTCTCCAGCTGCGCCTCGACGTTGACCGACTGGTAGCCGTAGACCGGGTCCTGGATCGCCGGCAGGTGGAGCTTGCCGGGCGTGGCGGCGGAGAACCCCGCGTTGCGGTCGGGCGTCCACTGCATCGGCGTACGCACGCCGTCGCGGTCACCGAGCCAGATGTTGTCGCCCATCCCGATCTCGTCGCCGTAGTAGAGGACGGGTGAGCCGGGCAGCGACAGGAGGAGCGCGGTGAAGAGCTCCATCCGGTTGACGTCGTTGTCGAGCAGCGGCGCGAGCCGGCGGCGGATGCCGATGTTGGCCTTCATCCGCGGGTCGTGGGCATACTCCGACCACATGTAGTCGCGGTCCTCGTCGGTCACCATCTCGAGGGTGAGCTCGTCGTGGTTGCGCAGGAAGATGCCCCACTGGCAGCCGTCGGGGATCGACGGGGTCTGCTCGAGGATCTCCGAGATCGGGAAGCGCGACTCGCGGCGCACCGCCATGAAGATGCGTGGCATGACGGGGAAGTGGAAGGCCATGTGGCACTCGGTGCCGATCCACCGGCCGTCCTCGGTCTCCTCGGGACCGAAGTACTCCACGACGTCGGCCGGCCACTGGTTGGCCTCGCAGAGCAGCACGCGCCCGGGGTAGTTCTCGTCGACGAAGCGACGGCACTTCTTCAGGAAGTCGTGCGTCTCGGGGAGGTTCTCGCCGTTGGTGCCGGGGCGCTCGTAGAGGTACGGCACCGCGTCGAGCCGGAACCCGTCGAGGCCCATGTCGAGCCAGAAGGCCATCGCCTCCAGCATCGCGTCGTGGACCTTGGGGTTGTCGAAGTTGAGGTCCGGCTGGTGGTGGAAGAACCGGTGCCAGAAGTACTGCTGGCGCACCGGGTCCCACGTCCAGTTGGACGGCTCGGTGTCGACGAAGATGACGCGGGCGTCCTGGTAGAGCTCGTCTGTGTCGGACCAGACGTAGAAGTCGCCGTAGGGCCCCTCGGGGTCGCTGCGGCTGGCCTGGAACCACGGGTGGGCGTCGCTCGTGTGGTTCATGACGAAGTCGATGATCACGCGGATGCCGCGCTGGTGGCAGGCGTCGAGGAACTCGTGGAAGTCCTCGACCGTGCCGCACTCGGGGAGGATGTTGTTGTAGTCGGCGACGTCGTAGCCGCCGTCGCGCAGGGGCGAGGTGAAGAACGGCGGGACCCACAGGCAGTCCACGCCCAGCCACTCGAGGTAGTCGAGCTTCTCGATCAGACCCTTGAAGTCGCCGGTGCCGTCGCCGTTGGAGTCGCGGAACGACCGCACCAGCACCTCGTAGAAGACCGCCGTGCGGAACCAGTCGGGCTCCGCGTTGAGCACGGCGGTCGCGCGGGTCGCGTCCGTCGGCATCTGGGACGAGGTGGGGTGGTCGGTCAACGGGTCCTCCTGACGGCGATCACGTGGGCAGGTTCGTAGCCGGGATCGAGCCGGACGTAGTTGTGCGCGGTCCAGCTCCAGTCCTCCCCGGTGATCTCGTCATGGGCGACGAAGGAGTCGTGCCACTCCAGGCCGAGGGCCGGCATCTCGAGGTGGATCATCGTCTCGCGCGTGCCGTGCGGGTCGAGGTTGATGACGCTGATGACCACGTCGTCGCCGTGCGTCTTCGAGAAGACCAGCACGTGGTCGTCGTCGCTCGAGTGGATCGTCACGTTGCGCAGCAGCTGGAGGGCCGGGTGCTGGCGACGGATCTGGTTGAGCCGCGTCAGGTAGGGAGCGAGCGTGGTGCCCTCGGCGTCGCGCTTCTCCCAGTCACGGATGCGGATCTGGAACTTCTCCGAGTCGAGGTACTCCTCCGACCCGGGCTTCACCGCGACGTGCTCGAACAGCTCGTAGCCGGCGTAGACGCCCCAGCTGGGCGACCCGGTGGCGGCGAGGGCCGCGCGCACCTTGAACGCCGCCGGTCCGCCGTACTGCAGGTAGGCGTGGAGGATGTCGGGGGTGTTGACGAAGAAGTTCGGTCGCATCAGGTGGTCGGACTCGCTCGAGACCTCGAGGAGGTAGTCCTCGATCTCGCGCTTGCCGGTGCGCCAGGTGAAGTAGGTGTAGCTCTGGTGGTAGCCGACCGCGCCGAGGCCGTGCATCATCGCCGGCCGGGTGAACGCCTCGGACAGGAAGAGCACGTCGGGGTCCGTACGGCGTACCTCCGCCAGCAGCCACTCCCAGAAGGCCAGCGGCTTGGTGTGCGGGTTGTCGACGCGGAAGATCCGCACGCCGTGAGACATCCAGAGCTTCACGACCCGCAGCACCTCGCGGCAGATGCCGGCCGGGTCGTTGTCGAAGTTCATCGGGTAGATGTCCTGGTACTTCTTCGGCGGGTTCTCGGCGTACGCGATCGTCCCGTCCGCCCGCGTCGTGAAGAACTGCGGGTGCGTGGTCACCCACGGGTGGTCGGGCGCCGCCTGGAGCGCGAGGTCGAGGGCCACCTCGATGTCGAGCTCACGAGCACGCGCCACGAAGGCGTCGAAGTCCTCGAACGTCCCGAGCTCGGGGTGGATCGCGTCGTGGCCGCCGTCCTTGCTGCCGATCGCCCACGGCGATCCGGTGTCCTCGGGGCCCGGGGTCAGGGTGTTGTTGGGGCCCTTGCGGTTGACCTCGCCGATCGGGTGGATCGGCGGGAGGTAGAGGACGTCGAAGCCCATCTCCGCGACCCGGTCGAGGCGCTTGGTCGCCGTGCGGAAGTTGCCGCTGGTGATCTTGCCGGTCTTCGCGTCGCGCGTCGCGCCCTCCGAGCGCGGGAAGAACTCGTACCAGCTGCCGAAGAGCGCGCGGGTGCGGTCGGCGCGGAACCGGAACGGCCCCGTGACGGTGAGCAGCTCGCGCAGCGGGTGCGCGAGGAGGACGGCCTCGAGCCCGGGGTCCTGGAGGGCGGCGAGGCGCGCGCCGGCGGGACGCTCGGTGTCGGTCGCTGCCGCGATCGCGCCCGAGACGACGGCGGCGGACGGCTTGTCGAGCGCGTCCTTGCCCGTCCCTGCGGCCACGCGCTCCAGCAGGAGCCGCGCCTCGGTGAACATGAGCTCCACGTCGACCCCGGCGGGGACCTTGATGCCCGCGTCGTGCTCCCAGGTCGCGACCGGGTCGGACCACGAGTGGATCTCGAAGGTCCACTCGCCCTCGACGTCGGGCGTCACGTGGGCGACGTAGCGGTTGGGCGCCTCGCCGTCGGGTCGCATCCGCACGGGCTCGCGGGTCCGTCCCTGCGGATCCGTGGCGACCACCTCCGCGGCGAGCTGGTCGTGGCCCTCGCGGAAGACCGAAGCGCGCACGGGCAGCGGCTCCCCGACGGTGGCCTTGGCCGACTGGCGACCCAGGTCGACCACGGGAGAGACATCCATCACGGGTATCCGTCCAACCATGGCCCCACACTTGCGAACCCGAACCTCGCACGCAAGCCGACCACGGCCGAGGCCACCCCTTGGGACGTCCCGACCGCGGTCGATCCCGCGCGGGCCGCGGCCGGTCAGCGCACCATGGCCACCCTGATGGTGCGCAGCCTGCTGCGCGACGGGGCGAACGCCGTGGCGTCTGCCGGCACGAACCTCGCCCGCACGGTGGTGCGACCGGGGCGCAGTGCCTTCTTCGGCACCCCCACACGCGCGGTCCCGTCGTCGGTGGCGACGACCTTCCACGTCCGGCCGGCGAGCCGGACCACGAACCGGCCGGCCTCGCGATCGCCGGCCGAACGCACGGTCAGGAACAGCACCGGAGCGGGCTTGTGTCGGGTCTGGAAGGCTCGCTTGACGACCATCCGGGTACGGGTCTCGACAGCGGCTCCGCCGGTCGTCCCAGCTCCCGTCCCGGGGGAGTCGGGGGTCGTGGTCCCGGTCGCGGTCCCGCCGGGGCTCCCGGTCGTGGTGCCGGTCGTGGTGCCGGGCGTGGAGCCGGTCGTCGTGCCCGCCGGCTGCTCGGGCAGCCCGGCGTCCTCCGCGAAGACCTGGAGCTCCGAGGCGTGCACGATCGTGCCGCGGTCCGAGCCCGTCTTGCAGTCGGTCTCCAGCGGGTTGACCGCCTGTTCGGAGGCCGCGGTCTGGTCGCCGGCGTAGGCCTCCTGGCCGGTGCACTGGTTCTCCAGCGTGACCAGGCGTACGGCGGCAGCCGGGGTGTCGGGCACGTCGAACCCACGAAGGTTGAGCGTCGGTGCGACCGGCCGGGGCAGGCCGCTCGGGAAGGCGTCCGCCGGCGAGGTGTAGAACCGCGTCCACGTGGCGTCGGGCGAGGCACAGCTCGCGGTGCAGGCCTCGAGGGCGAACTGTCGCAGCGCGGTGAAGCGCGAGCCGGAGTCCGGGTCATCCTGCGCCAGCGGGATGTCCGTCGGCGAGGCCGGTGCCGGGGTGAGGTGGGCGCTCACCTGCACCCGCTTCACCGTGCTGACCTCACCGGCGAGGTCGACCGACACCGACGGGTGCGACTCGTCGACCTGGGCCTCGGTCACCCCGCCCCAGGTGGTCGCCTCGGTGCCGTCGATGAGCGCGTCCGGGTTGAGCGAGCCCTCGGTGGAGCCGATGACGGTGGCGCCCGCGGCCGAGGATGCGAGGTTGACCACGTCGCCCACGGTCTCGGTGCGTGGCCCACCGTCAGCCAGGACCGTCATCGTCCAGCGCGTGAAGCCGCGGTCGGGCGAGACGGCCACCATGTCGTAGGTGCCGGGTGTGAAGGCGGCGCTGGCACCCAGAGCCGTCCCGGGGTCGGTGTCGGCGACCGGGGTCACCCGCGCCTCGTAGTCACCGACGTAGATCTTCGCCTTGCCGGTGGTGGCGAACGTGACCGTCGAGGTCGGGCCGGTCGGGGTCGCGAAGCTCGGCGTCGGCTCGCTGTCGTCGGCGTCGGCCACGGCGGCGCCCGCCCCCATGCCGCGGCGGGCGAAGGCCGCCCACATGACGTCCGCGTCCGCGCCGCCGAACCGCATCTGGTCGGCGGCGATCATGGCGTCGCGGGCGTCCAGCATCGAGGTCGCGCCCTGCTGGAGCAGGAACGCGTCGAACATCAGCTGCACCCAGCGCCGGTTGCCCGGGCAGGTCTCGACGGGGCGCGGCGTGGCGGTCGGCGTCGCCTGCGCGCACGCGAGCTGCAGCTGCGCGTCGTCGTACGGGAACCGGGCGTCGTACTTCTCCACGAGGGCCTGGCGGACCTCCCACATGGTCCCGTTCCAGATCTCGCCGTCGGCGTGGACCTCCGGACCGGTGGAGTCGAAGCCGTAGTCGGAGAAGTTGAGCGGGTTGCGGTCGATGGCGTAGTCGCGGATCGCGGTCTCGGTGTTGCCGGTGGCGTAGGCGCCGACGGCCCACACGTTCCCGCCGTTGCTGTAGCCGTGCGAGAACTGGTACTCGCCGGCGACCAGGTCGCCCCACGACTCGCCCATCGCGCCACCGTGCTCCGACGTCAGGCCCTCGTCGGGTCCGCCGACCATGCGGTTGCTGATGGCGTGGGTGTACTCGTGGCCGACGATGCCCATGTCGAGGCCACCGTCGGTGCAGGGTGCGTAGAACGCGCCGGCGATCGGCTCGAAGAGGTACTGGTTGGTGATGCCCGGGGTGCCGTCCTGCAGCGTGACCTGGTTGGCGTTGTCGCGCCCGAGGAAGCTCGGGCTGCCGCCGGTGATGGCGCCGGCCTGGGCGTTGCCCACCTCCTGGTCGCCGGCGACCCCGCCCCGGCTGCCGTTGTCGAGCTGCAGGTTGTAGTTGTCCTCGGTGAAGCCGAGGTAGTAGGAGTAGTCGTGCATGCGGTTGTGGGCGGCGAAGAGGTTGCCCACCGACGCGTCGATGTCGTTGCCTCCGGGCACGAGCTGGCCGACGTCGCAGCGGCTGTTGTTCCAGCGGTCCTCGAAGTCCGCGGTGTAGTGGCGATCAGCGGAGACGGGCGCCTGGAGCAGCCCGCCGGGGGTGAGCGGGCTGGCCCACGCCTCGTGGGTGTTGGCGTTGTTGCCGACGGTCGTGAAGGTGGGCAGGGCGCTGACGGTGTCCCACGGCCCGAAGGCGGCGACGTTGCGCAGCGGGGTCGGCGGGGCGGTGCAGCCGGCCTCGGCGTTCCAGCACCCGACGATCGAGTTGTCCGGCGTCTCGGTGGGGGAGTCGAGGGTCGGGTTGGCGGTGAACCAGCGCCAGCGCGGGTTGGCGGCGAGGTCGCCGGCGCCGGGCGCGGCGGTGTCGCTGGCGCTGACCGCGAGGGCGTACTGGCCGGCGACCACGGACGCGGCGTCGAACGGGCAGACCTGTGCGGCGTAGGTGCCGGCGGGGATGGCGGCGGCGGAGTACGTCGCCACCTCGGGGTTGGTCGCCAGGTCGCCCGAGACGAGGACCTCGTCACCGCGGAAGATCTTCACGACGAAGTCGTCGGTGGGCAGACCCGTGGCGACCGCGGTGATCGAGCGGGTCAGGTCGTCCTCGAGGTCGAAGGGCTGCTTGGGTCCGCACGCCGTCGGGGTGACGGCGCCCGTGAACACGTCGTTGTAGGCGAAGTTGTTGGTCTTGTTGTGGCGCACGAGGACCTTGCCCGTGATGCCGTCGACCAGTGAGGTGAAGGCCAGGGTGGAGCCGCCGGCCACGTCCACGACGTTGGCCTCGAGGACCGGGCGGACGGTGCCGTCGGCCATCGGCAGGGCGCGGAGTCGCACCTGCTGCTCCTGGGCGAAGCCGGGAACGCTGAGCCGGGTCCATCCACCACTCACGGAGCGGACGACGTCGCCGACCGTGTCGGCCGGGATGCCGACAGACAGGTCCTCAGCCGCCCTCAGCCAGCCCTGGAGCGGGGTGAGGGTGGCGGCCGGCATCGCGGTCGTCGGGCGCGCCAGCGAGGACGAGACGTAGGCCACCTGGCCGTCCGCCACACCGACCGTCACCAGCCCGCCCAGCGCGGGGGCCGTCCCGTCGAAGTCCTGGCGGAGGAGCACGGCGCGGGCGGCCGAGCCCGCGAGCTGCTGGGAGCTGACGAGCGCCAGGTCGTCGACGTCGGCGGGCGACATGCCGAACGCGGCCGCGTGGTCGCGCAGCCAGTCGCGTGCGGCCACCACGGGCGTGCCGTCCGCGGCGCCGAGGCTGCCGTCCGCCGGGAGGATCGACGCGGGGGTGCCGAGGGAGCCCCAGCGCGTGGTCACGTCGCCGAGCGCCGCGACGGCCTGGCGCTGGAGCGGGGTCGGGACGGCCGAGCCGCGGGTGTCCACGTCCCGGGGGCCGGCGACGGGGTCGCCGAGGGTGCGGACGTCCGGCGGAGTGGGGCCCGGGGTGCTCGTCCCGGTCCCGGCGGTGGCCGAGGACGCGACCGGGGGGATGGTGCTGAGCGTGGAGATCGCGAGCAGCGTCGCGACGGCGAGGGAGGCGCGACCGAGGCGGGGTCGGGGGATGGTCATGCCGCAACAACGGCGTGGTGGGTCCTCGGGTTATGCGCAGCTGTGAAGCGCAGGGGTGGGGGGCGCTCTTGGATCGTTCCAAGAAATGGCCTAGCGTGCTGGTCCGTGCGAGCGTTCCGACGATTCACCGTCCGTCCTGTCCTCCCCGAGCCCTTGGGGGCGCTGGCTGCCCTGGCCGGCAACCTGCGCTGGTCCTGGCACCCACCCACCCAGGACGTGTTCTCCTCGATCGACGCCGAGCTCTGGCGCCAGGTCAAAGGCGACCCGGTGCGCTTCCTCGGTGCCGTGGGCCGCGAACGGCTCGACGAGCTGGTCGAGGACGGCGACTTCCGCGCGCGCCTCGGCGCCGCGCACGCCGACCTGCAGCGCTACCTCACCGAGGACCGGTGGTACGCCCGCAAGGCCGGCGACGACGCCCCGCGCGCCATCGCGTACTTCTCGTCCGAGTTCGGCATCACCTCGGTGCTGCCGCAGTACTCCGGCGGCCTCGGCATCCTGGCCGGCGACCATCTCAAGGCGTCCTCGGACCTCGGCATCCCGCTGGTGGGCGTGGGCCTGTTCTACCGCCACGGCTACTTCAAGCAGGCGCTCGACCGCGACGGCTGGCAGCAGGAGAGCTACCCCGTCCTCGACCCCGACGAGCTGCCGCTGACCGTGCTGCGCGAGGCCGACGGCAGCCGGGCGACCGTCTCCATCGCCCTCCCCGACGGCCCCGACCTGGTGGCCCGGATCCTCGTCGCCCACGTCGGTCGCGTGCCGCTGCTGCTCCTCGACACCGACGTCGAGGAGAACAGCGCCCACTACCGCGACGTGACCGACCGGCTCTACGGCGGCAACTCCGAGCACCGGCTGCGCCAGGAGCTGCTCCTCGGTGTGGGCGGCGTACGCGCCCTGCGGGTGTGGTCGCGCATCACCGGTGCCCCGGCGCCGGAGGTCTTCCACGCCAACGAGGGCCACGCGGGCTTCCTCGGCATCGAGCGCATCCGTGAGCTCACGGTCGACGAGGCCGGGCCGCACGTGGACTTCGACACCGCGCTCGAGGTCACCCGCGCCGGCACGGTGTTCACCACGCACACGCCGGTGCCCGCGGGCATCGACCGTTTCCCGCGTGAGCTCGTCTCCCAGTATTTCGGCGGCAACTCACCGACGCCGGGTGTCCCGGTCGACCGGATCCTCGCGCTCGGCGCCGAGGACTACGACGGTGGCGAGGCCGGCGTCTTCAACATGGCGGTGATGGGGTTCCGCCTCGCCCAGCGCGCCAACGGCGTCTCCGAGCTGCACGGCCACGTGTCGCGCGGCATGTTCAACGGCCTGTGGCCGGCGTTCGACGAGGCCGAGGTGCCGATCACGTCGATCACCAACGGCGTCCACGGCCCGACCTGGATCGCGCGCGAGGTCATCGAGCTCGCCGCCAGCCGCGGCGGTGACATCGACGGTGACGACACCGACGCCCTGTGGCCGCTCGTCGACCAGATCAGCGACCGCGAGATCTGGGACCTCAAGCGCACGCTGCGCACCCGCTTCGTCGACGACGCCCGCGACCGGATGCGCCGCTCGGCGACCAAGCGGGGCTACGCCGCTGCCGAGACGACGTGGATCGACAACGCGCTCGACCCCAACGTGCTGACCATCGGCTTCGCGCGGCGCGTGCCGACGTACAAGCGCCTCACGCTGATGCTGCGCGACCCCGCCCGCCTCAAGAAGCTGCTGCTCGACCCGGAGCGGCCCATCCAGCTGGTCATCGCCGGCAAGGCCCACCCGGCTGACGAGACCGGCAAGCGGCTCATCCAGGAGATGGTGCGCTTCGCCGACGACCCGGAGGTCCGGCACCGCATCGCGTTCCTGCCCAACTACGACATCGCGATGGCGCAGCCGCTCTACCCCGGCTGCGACGTCTGGCTCAACAACCCGTTGCGCCCCTACGAGGCGTGCGGCACCTCCGGCATGAAGGCGGCGCTCAACGGCGGCCTGAACCTCTCGATCCTGGACGGCTGGTGGGACGAGTGGTACGACGGCAACAACGGCTGGGCGATCCCGTCGGCCGACGGCATCGACGACCCTGACCGGCGTGACGACCTCGAGGCCAACGCGCTCTACGACCTGCTCGAGGGCGAGGTCGTGCCGCGCTTCTACGAGACCAACGACGAGGGCGTGCCCCCGCGCTGGCTGGAGATGGTCCGCCACACGCTGAAGTCGCTCGGCCCCAAGGTGCTCGCCACCCGCCAGGTCCGCGACTACGTCCGGGAGCTGTACGCCCCGGCCGCGCACACCGCGCGCACGCTCAACTCCGACTACGTCGGCGCCCGCGCCCTGTCGGGCTGGAAGCACGACGTCCGCGCCGCGTGGCCGGGCGTCCGCGTCGAGCACGTCGACTCCGAGGGCGTGGGCGACCAGGCCGTCGTGGGCGCGACGCTCGCCGTCCGCGCCTGGGTGGCGCTCGGCTCGCTCTCGGCCGACGACGTCGAGGTGCAGGTCGTCCACGGGCGGATCGGCTCCGACGACGTCCTCACCGCGACCTCGGCGACCCCGATGCTGGTGGGGGAGTCCTACGACGGCAACCGCCACCGCTTCGACGCCGCCGTGCCGCTCGCGGTGTCCGGCCCGTTCGGCTACACGGTCCGCGTCGTCCCGCGCAACGAGTCGCTGGCCTCCGTCGCCGAGCTCGGTCTGGTGGCCGAGCCGGCCTGACCGTCAGGCGGCCGAGCTCGTCGCGAGCGGGTTCGGTCGCCGGCACCGACAGGAGTCGCTGCACGGCAGGTAGGTGTGCGCGGCGTGGCCGCACCCCGGGCACGGCAGGTCGTGGCTGAGGTGGGTCCTGCTGGTCTGGACGGTGTCCCACATGGTGAGTCTCCTTTCGGTGCTGGTCGGGTCGTGTGTCCCTCCAGCGTGCGCCTCCCCGTGCCCACTTCGCATCCGGGTTATTACGTACGTCGGCGGCGGGCCACCGGTAAAGGCGTTGCCGGGTGCGGCGGTCGCGAGGACGATCGCTCCATGCCCTCGACCGCTCCGCCCGGCATCCTCGAGCCCTTCCTCGCGGCTGCGGACGCCGCCGCCTCGTCGCGACCCGACGTGGACGCGGAGACCGCCCGCGAGCTGATGGCGGAGGCGGCGGGCATGCTGCACGACAGCCTCGCCCTGGACCACCTCGACGAGCACGACCTGCCGCAGGTCGTCGCTGCCCTCGCCGCCGACCTCACGGCCGTCGACCCGGGCGCAGCCGTGCGTGCCCGCGCGGCCGCGGTGGCCGCGGACGACCCGGCCCTCCACGACCCCGACGGCGTGCGCGGGACGTACCTCGTTGCCGTGCAGGTGCTCGGGCTCTGACCGGAGACACGCAGACCGAACCCAGGACGAAGCGGCGGGGCTGAGCGTGGTCGGGACGTCGAGCGGCAGGTTCGGTCCGCGTGTCTACGGGCGCGGTCAGCGCAGGCCGGCCCGTGGATCGGACCGATCAGCCGAAGGTCAGCCAGAGCCCGACGGCGGTCGGGACGACGGCGAGCAGCAGCCAGGGGGAGACGATGCTCTTGCCGTGGATCGCGCGGCCGACGGCGACGGCGAAGGCACCGAAGATGCCGGCGATGACGTTGAGGCCGATCTTGGACGACGTGGGGGAGTCGTCCAGCATCACGGCTGCGACGACGAGGCCGACGACGAGGTGCAGGATCGTGGTGACGGCCAGCGTCGACATCACCCAGCGCTGCACGCGGGCGAGGTCACGGGCGTCCTTCTCGGGGTCCTGGACGATCCGGCGCGGGGCGTCGAGGTCGAGCAGGTGACCGCGACCCTTCTCCGTACGTCGAGCGGGAACGCTGCCGGCCATGCGAGCCTCTCTCACGAATCGTTTGCTGTGACAACGATTGCTAGGCTAACGGAATGTCCGCGCCCCGCCGAATCGACGACCTCGACGATCCTCTCGCCCTCGAGCGTCAGGTCTGCTTCGCCCTCGCGGTCGCGTCCCGCACGGTCATCTCGGTCTACCGGCCGGTGCTCGAGCCGATGGGGCTCACCCACCCGCAGTACCTCGTGATGCTGGCGCTGTGGGGCGGGGAGCCGTTGTCCGTGACCGAGCTCAGCCGGCGGCTCGAGCTCGACCCGGCCACGCTCTCGCGGCTGCTCCGGCGGCTCGAGGCGGCCGGCCTGGTGCGGCGGGACCGCAACCCCGCGGACGAGCGCAGCCTCGCGGTGGCCCTGACCGGCCGGGGCCGCGACCTGCGGACGCAGGCGCTCGAGGTGCCCGGCACGATCCTCCAGCGGCTGGGCATGGAGCTCGACGAGCTGCTGGACCTCCGCGACCGCCTCACCGAGGTCATCGGGGCGGCGAAGGCGGCGACGGAGTCGACCTCGGAGGCACGAACGGAGGCACGGCCCGCCTGAGCGGGTGCAGACTGCGCACGTGCGATCAAGTGCGCGGCCCGGCCGCGGACGAGGGTGGTGGCCATGACGACAGCGGCCGACACCTTCGCCGAGTTCCTCGCCACCCTGGCCGAGACCCTCGACCTGGGCGGCGACGAACGTACCCGTCGGCTCCACCTCTCCCGCTTCCACCTCGCCCGCGTCGTGTCGGCGGCGGGCGGTGAGCCGCCGGAGCGGATGCGCCGGAGGCTGCTGCTGGAGCGCGCGGCGTACCGCCTGCTGACGTGCGACGAGCAGGTGGTCGACCTCGCGTTCGAGGCCGGCTACGGCTCGCACGAGGCGTTCACCCGGGCGTTCGCGCGGGAGTACGGCACCGCGCCGAGCCGCTGGCGTCAGCACCCCACCCGCACCCAGATCGAGGGTCCGAGCGGCGTGCACTTCCACCCGCCCGGCAGCCTGCGGCTGCCGACCTCCCGAAAGGTGACCCCGATGGACCTCATGACGCGCATGATCGAGCACCACGTCTGGCTGACCGGCGAGATGATCGACCGGGCGACCCGGCTCACCGACGAGCAGCTCGACGCCCCGATCGAGGTGCCCATCGGCACCATCGACGACGACATGACCATCCGCTCCGTGCTCGGCCGGCTCGTCGGGCAGCTGGCCCAGTGGAACGCCGCCGTCGACCAGCGGTCCTACGACTGGGACCAGGAGCGCGGCAAGTCGCTCAGCACGCTGCGGCGCGAGCTCGCCGAGGAGGGCCCTGCCTTCCTCGAGCAGGTGCGTACGACGATCGAGGAGGGCCGCCTCGACGACACCTTCGTCGACGTCACCTGCGAGTCGCCGCGGGTCTTCACCTACGGCGGGATGGTGGCGCACGTGCTCACCTTCGCCGCCGTACGACGCCTCGTCGTGCTGGGTGCCTTCGAGACCCTCGGCATCACCGACCTCGACGCCGGTGACCCGATGGAGTGGGTGGGCGCCCCGGCCTGAGCCCGGGCGCGATCAGGTCTGGCGCAGCACCAGCACCGAGCGCGCCTGCAGCTCCATCGTCCCTCCCGCGACCACCGGGGTGCCGACGGCGAGGTCGGCGTTGGTCGACAGGACGACCTCGCCGTGGTGGACCCACTGGTTGGCCGGCAGCACCAGCTCGACGTCGTCGACGCCGGAGTTGAGCCAGATCATGAACGACCGGTCGCGCACCTGCTCGCCGTGCGGGCCGGGGGAGCGCAGGGGAGCGCCGTTGAGGAACATGCCGATCGTGCGGATGCTGTCGTCGTTCCAGTCGTCGACGGTCATCTCGTGGCCGCCCGGGTGCACCCAGACGAGGTCCTTGATGCCGCCCTTGATCGTCGGCCGCCCGGCGAACCAGTGCCGCTGCCGCAGCACCGGGTGCTCGCGACGCAGCCGCAGCGCGGTCTTGGTGATCTCGTAGAGGTCGAGCCACGCGTCGTCGGGGCGCCAGTCGATCCACGAGGTCTCGTTGTCCTGGCCGTAGGCGTTGTTGTTGCCACCCTGCGTGCGTCCGCGCTCGTCGCCGGCCGTGAGCATCGGGACGCCGCTGGAGAAGCACAGCGTCGCCATCAGGTTGGCCGCCTGGCGACGACGCAGCGCGATGATCTCCGGGTCGTCGGTCTCGCCCTCGACACCGCAGTTCCACGACCGGTTGTTGTCGGTGCCGTCGCGGTTGTCCTCGCCGTTGGCGTCGTTGTGCTTGTCGTTGTAGGACACGAGGTCGCGCAGCGTGAAGCCGTCGTGGGCGGTGACGAAGTTGATCGAGGCGTAGGGCGAGCGGCCGTCGTCGGCGTAGAGGTCGCTCGACCCGGACAGCCGGGTCGCGACGGTCCGGACGCCGCCGGAGTGCCCGCGCCAGAAGTCGCGGACCGTGTCGCGGAACTGGTCGTTCCACTCGACCCACGGCGGTGGGAACTCCCCGACCCGGTATCCGTCCATCGACGCGTCCCACGGCTCGGCGACCAGCTTCACGTGCCGGAGCACGGGGTCCTGACCGATCGCGGTGAGCAGGTGCGAGCCCATGTCGACGACCTGCTCGGTGCGGGTCAGCGCGCTCATCAGGTCGAAGCGGAAGCCGTCGACGTGCATCTCGGTGACCCAGTAGCGCAGCGAGTCGAGGATCATCCGCAGGCTCTGCGTGTGGGTGGCGTCGACGGTGTTGCCGCAACCGGTGACGTCCCAGTAGCGCACCGGCTCGGGATCCTGGCCGGGCTTCGCCGGCGGCGGCACCACGCGCTGGTAGTAGCCCCGGTCGTCGAGGCCGCGGAAGCTGAGCGTCGGCCCGCGGGGGCCCGACTCGGCGGTGTGGTTGTAGACCACGTCGAGGATGACCTCGAGCCCGGCGAGGTGGAAGTCCTTGACCATCTGCTTGAACTCGGTGACCTGCTGGCCGCGGTCGCCCGCGGCGGAGTACGCGTTGTGCGGGGCGAAGTAGCACAGCGAGTTGTAGCCCCAGTAGTTGACCAGGCCCCGCTCGGCCAGGGCCGGCTCGGAGAAGAACTGGTGCACGGGCAGCAGCTCCACCGCCGTCACGCCGAGGTCCTTGAGGTAGTTGGTCACGGCCGGCGCTGCCAGTCCGGCGTACGTGCCCCGGAGCTCCTCGGGCACCCGGTCGTGGAGTGCGGTCATGCCCTTGACGTGCATCTCGTAGATCACGGTGTCGCGCCAGCGGCGGTGCGGCGAGGTGTCCGGGCCCCACTGGAAGTCGTCGTGGACGACGACGCTGCGGGGGACGTAGGGCGCCGAGTCGAGGTCGCTGCGGGTCTTGGGGTCGTCCTTCACGTAGCCGAAGATGGCCTTGTCGACGACGAGGTCGCCGGACACGGCCCGGCCGTAGGGGTCGAGCAGCAGCTTGGCGGGGTTGAACCGCAGTCCGGCCCCGGGGTCCCACGGCCCGTCGGCGCGATAGCCGTAGCGCGCGCCGCGCGCCACGCCCGGCAGCGCTCCGTGCCACACACCCAGCGAGAGCTCGGTCAGCCGGTGGCGCGTCTCGACGCCGTCCTCGTCGAAGAGGCACACCCACATCGCTCGTGCCTCGGGGGCGTACACCGCGAAGTTGGTCGACTCCCGGGACCACGTCGCGCCCAAGGGGTGGTTGCGACCCGGCCAGACCGCCATGGTCTCGCCGTCGTGGTTCCAGACAGTGCTCGTCTCGGGGGGCGGTGTCACGCGAGCCATTGTGGTGGCACAGTCCCGGCACGGCACAATGCGCCTCGCACCGCGCCCCACCACGACGCCACCCACGACGCCGTCCCACCGCGACAAGGAGCCACCATGGAGTTCGTCTCGATCGACGTGACCGACGGGGTCGCGGTCCTGCGGCTGGACCGGCCGAAGATGAACGCGATCAGCGTCCAGGTCCAGGCCGACCTCCGGGAGGCCGCCGCCGAGCTGACCGACCGCGACGACGTGCGTTCCGTGGTGATCTGGGGCGGCGAGCGCGTCTTCGCCGCAGGCAACGACGTGAAGGAGATGGCCGACCTGAGCTACTCCGACATGGTCAAGGTCTCTGCCTCGGTGAGCTCGGCCACGACCGCGATCGCGCGGATCCCCAAGCCGGTCGTCGCCGCGGTCAACGGCTACGCCCTGGGCGGCGGCTGCGAGCTCGCCCTCGCCGCCGACCTGCGCTTCGCCGCCGAGGACGCCGTCCTCGGCCAGCCCGAGGTGCTGCTCGGCATCATCCCCGGGGCCGGCGGCACGCAGCGCCTGGCCCGGCTGGTCGGCACGTCGCGGGCCAAGGACATCATCTTCACCGGCCGTTTCGTCCAGGCCGACGAGGCGCTGCGGATCGGGATGGTCGACCGGGTGGTCCCGGCGGACAAGGTGCTCGAGGAGTCGGTGGCGTACGCCGCCCAGTTCAGCGGCGCTGCCGCGCTGGCCGTCCGGGCCGCCAAGGAGTGCATCGACCGGGGCAGCGAGGTCGACCTCGACACCGGCCTGGAGATCGAGCGCCAGCAGTTCGCCGCAGTCTTTGCGACCGAGGACCGTACCCGCGGCATCACCTCGTTCGTTGAGAACGGACCGGGCAAGGCAACCTTCGTGGGCCGCTGAGCGGCCCCGGACCGAGAGGAAGACCACCACGTGGCAACGAAGATCCGAGCGACGCTCGCCCAGCTGGTGTGGCTGGCGTGCGCGCTCGCGGCGCTGGTGCTCGCAGCGGGGGCGCTGCTGATCGCGCTGGACGCCAACAGGTCCAACGAGCTCGTCGACGCGGTCCTCACGGCCGCCTCGTGGGCGGACCTCGACGTGTTCTCCCGCCGGGACGGGATCAAGCAGTTCCGCGGCGAGGGCGCCGAGGTCAAGAACGCACTCTTCAACTGGGGTCTCGCCGCCATCGCCTGGCTGGTGGCCGGTCGCGTGCTCTACCGCGTCATCAAGCCCTGACGCCGGGCCGGGCGCCCGCTGACCGTGACAGCGTCACTGTGAGCGACCGCACCCGGAACGCCATTCCGGTCGACCCTGACCGACCAGTAACCTCATAGCCACATCCGAGTGCACAGGAGGGGCCGCGAGGCCACACCACCATGAACATTGTTGTCTGTGTGAAGTACGTGCCGGACGCGACGGCCGACCGCAAGTTCGAGGACGACTTCACTGTCGACCGCGTTGGCGTCGACGGCCTGCTGTCCGAGCTCGACGAGTACGCCGTGGAGCAGGCGCTCCAGTTCCGGGAGAAGCGTGAGGGTGAGGAGATCACCGTCACCGCGCTGACCGTGGGTCCGGAGAAGGCGGTCGACGCGGTGCGCAAGTCGCTGCAGATGGGTGCCGACTCCGGCGTCCACGTCGTCGACGACGCCATCGCCGGCTCCGACTACCTCGGCACCTCCCTGGTGCTCGCCAAGGCGGTCGAGAAGATCAAGGCCGACGCTGGCGCCGACCTGGTGATCTGCGGGATGGCGTCCACCGACGCCTCGGGCTCGGTCGTCCCGGCGATGCTGGCCGAGCGCCTCGGCATGCCGCAGGTGACCCTGGCCTCCGTCGTGGAGTCGCAGGGCGACCAGATCCGGATCAAGCGTGACAACGAGGGCTCGACCGAGGTCATCGGCGCGACCCTGCCGATCGTGCTGTCGGTGACCGACCAGTCGGGCGAGGCCCGCTACCCGTCGTTCAAGGGCATCATGGCGGCGAAGAAGAAGCCGCTCGAGACGTGGTCGCTGAGCGACCTGGGCCTCGACGCCGACCAGGTCGGCCTGCCGGTGGCCTACTCGCAGGTCGAGGACACCACCGCCCGCCCGCCGCGCACCGCCGGCGAGATCGTCACCGACGAGGACGGCTCGGGCGCCGGTGCGCTGGTCGAGTTCCTCGCGTCCAAGAAGTTCATCTGAGGAGCTTGTCGACATGTCTGAGGTTCTTGTTGTAGTCGACCACGCCGACGGCGAGGTCAAGAAGCCCACCTACGAGCTGCTCACGATCGCCCGCCGTCTCGGCGAGCCGTCCGCGGTGTTCTTCGGCTCGCCCGAGCAGGGCGATGCCGTGGCCGAGAAGGTCAAGAAGTACGGCGCCGCGAAGGTCTACGTCGTCGACGACGCCCAGATCAAGGGCTACCTCGTCGCGCCGAAGGCCGAGGCACTGCAGCAGCTGGCCGAGAAGAGCTCGCCGGCCGCGATCCTGCTGCCCTCGACGTTCGAGAACAAGGAGGTTGCCGGTCGCCTGGCGATCAAGCTGGGCTCGGGCCTGATCACGGACGCCGTCGACGTCGCCGACGGTGGTGTGACCACGCAGAGCGTGTTCGCCGGCAACTACACCGTCCAGGCCAAGGTCACCCAGGGCACGCCGATCATCACGGTCAAGCCCAACTCGGCCGCCCCCGAGGAGGCCGACGGCGCCGGCGCGGTGGAGGCGTTCGCCGCGACGATCTCCGACGTCGCCAAGACCGCGCAGGTCGTGGCCACCCAGCCGCGCCAGTCGACCGGTCGCCCCGAGCTCACCGAGGCCGCGATCGTGGTCTCCGGTGGTCGTGGCACCGGCGGCAACTTCGAGCCCGTCGAGGGCTTCGCCGACTCCCTCGGCGCGGCCGTGGGCGCCTCGCGTGCCGCGGTCGACTCGGGCTGGATGCCGCACGCGTTCCAGGTCGGCCAGACCGGCAAGACGGTCTCGCCGCAGCTCTACGTCGCCAACGGCATCTCGGGTGCGATCCAGCACCGCGCGGGGATGCAGACCTCGAAGACGATCGTCGCGGTCAACAAGGACCCCGAGGCCCCGATCTTCGAGCTCGTCGACTTCGGCGTGGTCGGCGACCTGCACTCCGTGCTCCCCGCCGCGACCGAGCAGATCACCGCTCGCAAGGGCTGACCCGCACGTCGTACGACGAACGCCCCCGGCCCACCGGCCGGGGGCGTTCGTGCGTCCGTCGTCAGGTCACCAGCGGCGGAGCCGCACCGTCCACCCGCTGCGGCGACGCACCACCTCGACGGTCTGGCCGTGGTCCATGCGCGTGCTGCCCATCTCGAAGCGGGTGGGCCGGTCCCAGGACTGCTCGACCGACGTGCACCGACCGGGGGTCGGCGCCCTGGACCGCGCGAGCCGATCGGTCCCGTCCGCCGAGAGGTGACTCAAGCGCACCGGCCACCTCCGTGAGTGCTGTCCCGCGACGAGCAGGACGGCCTCGTCCGGGCCGGCCGGCACGGCGACGTCGCACCGCCCGGTGGTGCCATGCGGCAGGGTGACGACGCCGTGCCGGCCGGCAGAGATGACGTGGGTGCTGGCGGGGCCCGGCACGGCGACGTACCGGCCGTCCCGGGACTGCCCGAGCACGCGCGGACCCATCCGCAGCGCCTGCCAGGCGAGACCGTCGCGGGTGGTGAGCGCGACGTTGCTGCCCCCGCACCTCACGACCGCGACGAGGACCGCGAGGGGCTGGTCGGTCCCGTTGCTGCCCCAGCGACAACGGCTGCGTGACGTGAGCACCGTGGTCGGAGGACTCCACACCTGGGCGACCGGGTCGTACACCTGGGCACGCACCTGCCGGCCCCGGCGGGAGCCGAGGGCGACGAGCGGGGCGCCGGGGGCCGTGAAGTACTGGGTGTACAGGCGCCCCTCATGGACGACGAGGCCGGGGGCGGAGGAGGGAGCGACCCGGGTGACGGCCCACGGGGACGTGGCGTCGGGACGGGAGATGACGGCGACGGAGGCGGGGGAGCCGAACTCCCCGAAGACGGCGTTGTTCGCGTCGACGTTGGCGAAGTTGCGGTCCTGGCAGGCATCGTCGATCTCGACGTCCTGGCGCGTCGGCGCGGCGTCACCCGTGCGGGTCAGGACGACCATCCCACACCGCCGGCGGGTCACGTTGGCGCCGTAGAGGTACGAGACCTGGGCGTCGTCGGTGATGGTGGCGGTGGCGGTGTACTCCCGGCCGGGCGTGTCCAGGTCGTGGGCCGCGAACCCGGCCGCGGTGCGGGTGACGTAGCCGCCGGTTTGCAACCAGACGGCGTTGGCGCCGCTGGGGGAGATGCCGGGCTCGTCGTACGCCTCGCCCTCCAGCGCGTACGACGACCAGGTGACCGCGTCGGGCGACCAGAGCGCCTGCGAACCGACCGGCGCCTGGTCCTCCGCGTAGCCGTAGAAGTCGCACTGCACCATCGCGGCGACCGCGCCGCCCGACGTGCGGGCGTCCACGTCGCCGCAGAACAGGTTCTTGCGGTGCAGCACCTCCAGGCGGGGACCCCAGGCGCCGGTGGCGGCGTCGCGACGCCGGGACCACACCGTCCGGTAGTCCGCCGCCGCCCACAGGCGCAGGAGGTCGCCGTCGGCCAGCGTGAGCTCCACGCCGCCCTCGATCTCCCTCGGCAGGTCCGCGACCCCGGGTGCGCCCGGCGCGGACGCCGGCGCCGGTGGCGGTGCGGCGCCCGAGGTCGAGCCGGTCAGGACTGCCGCTGTCGTCGCCAGTGCGACGATCACCCCCGTGATGCGAGACATGACGTCACCCTAGGCTCGCCCGCCCTACGCTGGACAGCATGAGCAGCGAGGAGGCAGTGCGCGACGTCGCCGGTCGCGCCCGGACGGCCAGCCACGAGCTGGCCACGGCCACGCGGGCGACCAAGGACGCCGCGCTGCGGGCCATGGCCGACGCGCTGGTCGCCTCGTCGACGGCGATCCTGGCGGCCAACGCCGAGGACGTCGCCCGGGCTGAAGCCGCAGGCACGCCTGCCAACATCGTCGACCGCCTGCGGCTCGACGGGTCCCGCCTCGAGGCGATGGCGCAGGGCCTGCGCGACGTCGCCGGCCTGCCCGACCCCGTCGGGGAGGTGCTGCGCGGCAGCACGCTGGCCAACGGGCTCGAGCTGCGGCAGGTGCGGGTGCCGTTCGGCGTGGTCGGGATGATCTACGAGGCGCGCCCCAACGTCACCGCGGACGCCGCCGGGATCTGCCTGAAGTCCGGGAACGCCGTCCTGCTGCGCGGCTCCTCCAGCGCCCGGTCGAGCAACGCCGCGATCGTCGAGGCGATGCGCGGGGCGGTGGCGCGCAGCGGCCTGCCGGAGGACGTCGTACAGCTCGTGCCGGGGGACACCCACGACAGCGTCAAGGCGCTGATGCGGGCCCGTGGCCTCGTCGACGTGCTCATCCCGCGCGGGGGAGCGGGGCTGATCCGCAGCGTGGTCGAGGAGTCGACCGTGCCGGTCATCGAGACCGGCGTCGGCAACTGCCACGTCTACGTCGACGCCTCGGCCGACCTCGAGCAGGCGCTCGCGATCGTGCTCAACTCGAAGACCCACCGCACCAGCGTCTGCAACGCCGCCGAGTCGCTCCTCGTGCACGAGGACGTCGCCGACGAGTTCCTCCCCACCGTGGTCGAGGCGCTGCAGGCGTCCGGGGTGCTCATCCACGGTGACAGCGCGTTCGCTGAGTACGACGACGTGGTGCCCGTGACCGACGAGGACCACGCCGCCGAGTTCCTCGGCCTGGAGATCTCCGCCGCCGTCGTCGCCGACGTCGAGGGCGCGATCGCCCACATCCGCCGCTGGTCGTCCGGGCACACCGAGGCGATCCTGGCCCGTGACCAGACGACCATCCGGCGCTTCGTCGCCGCCGTGGACTCCGCGGCCGTGATGGTCAACGCCTCCACCCGCTTCACCGACGGCGGCGAGTTCGGCTTCGGCGCCGAGATCGGCATCTCCACCCAGAAGCTCCACGCGCGCGGCCCGATGGGGCTGCCGGAGATGACGTCGAGCAAGTACGTCGTGGTCGGCGAGGGCCACGTCAGGTGACCGTGCAGCGGTGCCGGTAGGGTGAGCGCCATGCTGAGCACCGTCATCACGCTGGCCGCCGAGGCCGAGAGCGAGCCTGCCGTCCACCCCTACGTCGTGGGCGCCATCGCGCTGGGGCTGCTGCTCGTCCTCCTGCTGGCCGTGGTCTCCTTCGGTGGCGGGCGCGAGCACAGCTGATCCGGTGACCGGTCCTGTGGGGCAGCGTCGCGTCGGGGTGATGGGTGGCACCTTCGACCCCATCCACCACGGCCACCTCGTGGCCGCGTCCGAGGTGCAGGCCTGGTTCGACCTCGACGAGGTCATCTTCGTGCCCACCGGCGACCCGTGGCAGAAGAGCGACCGCCACGTCACGACGGCCGAGCACCGCTACCTGATGACCGTGGTCGCCACCGCCGCCAACCCGCGCTTCAACGTCTCCCGGGTCGACATCGACCGCGAGGGCAAGACGTACACGATCGACACGCTGCGCGACCTCAAGGCCGAGATGCCCGACGCCGAGCTGTTCTTCATCACCGGCGCCGACGCGCTCGCCGACATCTTCACCTGGCGTGACGCCGACGAGCTGTTCGAGCTCGCCAACTTCGTCGGCGTCACCCGGCCGGGCTACGAGATGGACCCGTCGGCGCTCGCCAAGATCCCCTCCGACCGCGTGACGATGGTCGAGATCCCGGCCCTCGCGATCTCCTCCACCGACTGTCGCGAGCGCAAGCGTCGTGGCGAGCCCGTCTGGTACCTCGTGCCCGACGGTGTCGTGCAGTACATCGCGAAGCACGACCTCTACACGGCCGCCGGCGCCAACGCCGGCCACCCGACCAGCACCACCCACCGCACCAGCTCCAGCACAAGCAAGGACTCCGCATGACTGCCACCGACCACGCCCTCGAGCTCGTCGCCGTCGCGGCCCAGGCCGCGCACGACAAGAAGGCCGACCAGGTGCTGGCCTTCGACGTCAGCGACCAGCTCGCCATCACCGACGCCTTCGTGCTGGCCAGCTCCAACAACGAGCGTGCCGTTGGCGCGATCGTCGACGAGGTGGAGGAGAAGCTCCGCGAGGTGGGCGCCAAGCCGATCCGCCGCGAGGGTCACAAGGAGGGGCGCTGGGTGCTCCTCGACTACGGCGAGATCGTGATCCACGTGCAGCACGAGGAGGAGCGGTCCTTCTACGCCCTCGAGCGACTCTGGAGCGACTGCCCGCTCATCCCGCTGACCCTCACGTGAGGCGCCTCGTCCTGCTCCGGCACGGCCGCACGGAGTGGAACGACACCGGGCGCGCGCAGGGCCACGCCGACGTACCCCTCGACGAGACCGGTGAGGCGCAGGCCAAGGCGGTCGCTCCCGTCCTCGCCGCGCTGTCACCGGTGGGGGTGTGGTCCTCCGACCTCGCCCGCGCCGCCGGCACGGCCGCCGCGCTCGCCGCGGAGACCGGTCTCGAGCCGGTCCTCGACCCACGCCTGCGCGAGTTCGACATCGGGCCGCACCGCGTCGGGCTCACCGACGAGCAGTACGCCGCCGCCCATCCCGGGGAGCACGCGGCGCTCGTGGCCGGTGACGTCGCGGCCATCCCGGGGCGCGAGACGCCCGACGACGTGGTGGCGCGCTTCCTGCCCGCCCTGACGTCGTACGCCGACGGGCTGGGGGAGGGCGACACCGGGGTCGTCGTGTCGCACGGCGCCGCCCTGCGCGTGGTCGTGGCTGCCTTCCTCGGCTGGGGCGACGACGTCGCTGAGTCCCTCGGGGTGCTGAGCAACTGCGGCTGGGTCGAGCTCGAGCACTMGACCTCCGCGTGGACCGGAGGGGTGGAACGGTGGCGGCTCGCGGCTTGGAACCGCGTCGTGTGACCGAGCGCGCCCGCGAGGTCGACGTGGCGCTCAGCCGCCAGCTCGCGAGGGTGATGGACGACGCCGTCACCGTGCCCGGCACTCGCTTCGGGCTCGGCCTCGACGCGGTGATCGGCCTCGTGCCCGGCATCGGCGACGCGGTCGGCAGCGCCCTGTCCAGCGTCATCGTCCGCGACGCGATCCGGGCGCGGGTGCCGATGACGGTGCTGGCGTGGATGGGGCTCAACCTGGTCGTCGACGCGCTGCTGGGGCTGGTCCCGGGGGTCGGCGACGTCCTCGACGTCGCCCACCGGGCCAACCGCAAGAACCTCCGCCTGCTCCTCCGCGAGGTCGAGCGCCAGCCTCTCCGAGAGCCGCCGAGCACGGCGTACGTCGTCGGCGCGGTGGCTCTGATGGTCGTCCCGGTGCTCGCCGGGCTGGTCGTCGCAGCGCTCGGCATCTGGCTCCTCTGGCGCTGGCTGACCTGATCCCAGACCCCGATTTCACCTGCCGGTCGGGTGTCGGCTAATGTTCTCCGCGTTGTCCTTCCGGCTCCACGGAAGGACGATGTTGGGGCTGTGGCGCAGCTGGTAGCGCATCTGCATGGCATGCAGAGGGTCAGGGGTTCGAGTCCCCTCAGCTCCACCAACTCAGAAGGCCGGCGCGAGAGCGCCGGCCTTCTGTCATGGTGCGCCGGGCGCAGCTGGTAGCGGCTCCATCAATTCTKGGCGATGGCATGCAGAGGGTCAGGGGTTCGAGTCCCCTCAGCTCCACCAACGAGAAGGCCGGATCCGTCAGGGTCCGGCCTTCTTCCATTCCGCTTCCATTCCGCCGGGATCGAGGAGGGTGGCCTGCCCTCGGCGAGCCGAGGTTCCCCCATCAAGGCTCCGGTCCGCTGACCTCTCGTTCGCGCAGGCGGAGATTCGCCCGCCTTCCGGCGCTGTGGACGTGGATGTTCCGGCGGATCCGCGGGTTCCGTGCGAATCGGCGTTCGGGCGAACCCGGTGGCACCATGTGCTCATGACCGCGACGCACCTCACCACCAGCACCGCCACGGCCGCCCACATCGAGGCCACCGAGCGCTACGCCGCACACAACTACCACCCGCTGCCCGTGGTGCTCGCCGAGGGCGACGGCGCCTGGGTCATCGACGTCGACGGCAATCGCTACCTCGACTGCCTCGCGGGCTACTCGGCGCTCAACTTCGGCCACTCCAACGAGCGTCTCGTCGCGGTCGCGCGCGAGCAGCTGGGCAGGCTGACGCTGACCAGCCGCGCGTTCTTCAACGACAAGCTCAGCGGCTTCGCCGAGGCCCTGTGCCGGCTGACCGGCAAGGACATGATCCTGCCGATGAACTCCGGCGCCGAGGCCGTCGAGACCGCCATCAAGGTCAGCCGCAAGTGGGGCTACGAGGTCAAGGGCGTCCCGGCGGGGCAGGCCACCATCATCACGATGGAGGGCAACTTCCACGGCCGCACCACGACGATCGTGAGCTTCTCCGACGACGAGGTCGCCACCTCGGGCTACGCGCCGTTCACCACCGGCTTCCGCGGCGTGAAGTACGGCGACATCGAGGCCATCGCGTCGGCCATCGACGAGACCACCGTGGCCGTCCTGTTCGAGCCGATCCAGGGCGAGGGCGGCGTGGTCATGCCTCCCGAGGGCTTCCTGCGCGACCTCCGCGAGCTCTGCACCGAGCGCAACGTGCTGATGGTCGCCGACGAGATCCAGTCCGGCCTGGCGCGCTCGGGGAAGACGTTCGCCTGCGACCACGAGGACGTCGTCCCCGACATCTACATCATGGGCAAGGCGCTCGGCGGCGGCATCTACCCGGTCTCCGCGATCGCGGCCGACCACGAGGTCATGGACGTCATCACGCCCGGCTCCCACGGCTCGACCTTCGGCGGCAACCCGCTCGCCGCCGCCATCGGCACCGAGGTCGTCACGATGCTGGAGGAGGGCACCTTCCAGGCCCGCTCGGCCGAGATCGGCGCCCAGCTCGAGGCCGGCTTCGGCCAGCTCATCGGCAAGGGCCTCTCCGACGTCCGCGTCCGCGGCGCGTGGGCCGGCATCGACATCGACCCGACCCTCATGTCGGGCCGTCAGATGTCGGAGGCCCTGATGGCGCGCGGCATCCTCGCCAAGGACACCCACGGCTCCACCGTCCGCTTCGCCCCGCCGCTGGTCGCCAGCGACGAGGACATCGCCGGCCTGGTCGCCGCCGTGACGGAGATCCTCACCGGCGCCTGAGCCGCGAAACCCGCTGGACGGGGCTCCTAGCCTGTCAGGCATGGGAGCACGCTTCGACCACCTCGTCGTTGCCGTCGAGGACCTCGACGAGGCGGCGGCGCGGTGGCGTGCCGCCGGCATCCCCGCCGAGCGCGGGGGAGCGCACCCCGTCGGCACCGAGAACGTGCTCGTGCGCGGACCTGCACCCGCCTACGTCGAGCTGATCGCGGCCGGGTCGGAGGAGTCCAACCCGTGGCTCGACCGCATCCGGTCGGCGCGCGGTCCGATCTCGTGGGCCGTGGCGGTCGACGACCTCGACGAGGCGCGTACCGCGTTGGAGGCGGCCGGGTTCGAGCCCGACCCGCCTGTGCCCGGGTCGCGCCGCACCCCCGACGGCGAGCTGCTCGAGTGGCGGGTCTGCGACGTCGGCCCGGGGCCGTACGACGGCTCGCTGCCGTTCCTGATCGAGTGGACGACGCCGATGGCGCCCGGCCCCGCTGACGGCCCGGTCCTCGAGTGGATCTCGCTCGTGCCGCCCGACCCCGACCGGGTCGCGGCCCTGCTGCTGGCGCTCGGCTTCACCGGCGACCGCCACTTCCCGCGCCGCGCCTTCTTCGAGCGGGACGCGGTCTCGATCACGCTGCTCCCGCTCGGGGAGCCGGAGCACGCCGGCGAGGCGGCCTGGGTGTCCTTCGGGACCGACAGCGAGCTGCAACCGGCCTCCATCGTCCTGGCGACGCCACACGGCATGCCTGCCACGCTCGTCCTCGACCGGGTGGAGGTCGCGACCCGCCCGGACCGGCGCCGGTTCCCCGAGAGGGCGTTGCTGCCCGCCGTGGACGAGGCGTTCGCGCGCCTGCGTGGCGACCTCGCCGACTGGCCAGACCCGCACCCCGGCGGGCGTCCGGCCGGGGAGGAGGAGTACTCCCGGGTGACCGAACCGGAGCGCTACCGGCTGCTCGCCGCGCGTTCGGACGCCTGGGTCGAGGCCATCGTCGCGGCCGGGCTGGGCGAGGCCGAGCAGGTCGATCCCGGCTCCGTCACGTGGGCGGCAGCCCAGCACCTGTCCCCGAGCCGCACCACCGTCGTGCGCGGGCGCCCGGGCACGCAACCGGTGGTGGTGGCGCTGCTGCAGGACGAGACCTTCGTCCAGGTCGGGGTCGGCGACCCTGTCGAGGTGCTCGACCTCCAGCCCGACTGCGGCTGCGACGCCTGCGACACCGGGTCGGCCGACCTGCTCGACACCATCGACGATGCCTTCGTCCTCGCCCTGGGTGGCGGCGTCCTCGTCGTCCGCGACGGCGACCGCGTGGTGCAGCGGGCGCTCGACGGGTGGTCGAGCAGCGGCGTGCCCGACGCCGAGCGCTGGCTGGACGACGCCGCGGCGGGACGGCGTACGGACGGGGTCGTCGAGGGCGAGCCCTGGCTCAGCTGAGCCGGTCGACCACCCCGGACAGACCGGCCGCCCGTGCGGCCTCCACCGGCGTCGTGGCCTCCAACGGTGACCGGAGGGTGGGGGAGGCCCCACGGTCGAGGAGCAGCAGCGCGACCTCCGCGCGGCCCTCCTCGATGGCGGCGACCAGGGCGGTGGACTGCAGCTCCGGGTGCACGAAGTCGACGTCGACCCCTGCATCGAGGTGGTGCCGGACCAGCTCGACGTCCCCCGCGCAGGCCGCGGCGAAGAACGCCTTGTAGTCCCCGTGGGACATCAGGCGATGGTGAGTCCGCCGTCGACCGGGATCATCTGCCCGGTGACGTAGCCGGCGGCGTCGGAGGCCAGCCAGACGGCGGTCGCCGCCAGCTCGCGGGGGTCGCCCTTGCGGCCGGCCGGCACCCGCGTCATCACCTGGTCGAGGTAGCCGTCGGGGTAGGTGGCGGTCATCTCCGAGGAGAAGAAGCCGGGTGCGAGCGCGTTGACGCGGATCCCCTTGCGGCCCATCCACTGCTGGGCGAGGTCGCGGGTGAGACCGCCGAGCCCGGCCTTGGAGGCGGAGTACGCCGCCTGCGGCAGGCCGCCGGTGGTGAGGCCGAGGATCGAGGAGATGTTGATGATGCTCGATCCGGGCTGCATCACCCGGCCGCACGCCTGGGCCATCCAGTAGCAGCCGTTGAGGTTGACGTCGATGACCGAGCGGAACTGCTCGGGCGTCTCGCGCGTGGCGGGGACGGCGGTGCCGATGCCGGCGTTGTTGACCAGCACGTCGACGCGGCCGAACTTGGCGACCGCCTCGTCCACGAGCTGCTGGCACTGCTCGGGGTCGGCCACGTCGGTCGCGACGGTGTGCACGCGGCGGCCGGTGGAGCGCACGGAGTCAGCGACCCGCTCGAGCTTGTCCACACGACGCGCACCCAGCACCACGTCGGCGCCGGCCTCGGCGAAGCAGTGGGCGAACGCGACGCCCAGCCCGCTCGAGGCGCCGGTGACGATGACGACCTTGCCGTCGAGGCGGAAGAGATCCATGACGCTCATGCTCGCTGACCCTAGGACGTGCCGGTCGTCACCTCGGCCACGGGGGTCGTCGCCGGTGCGCGCGGCAGGTCGCGCACGGACCGCGAGCAGAGCACCAGGGCGCAGATCGCCGCGTAGGCGATGCCGGAGACGACCAGCACCTCCTCGAAACCGAACGCCGCAGCCAGCGGCCCGAAGGCGAGCTGGCCGACCGGCAGCGCGACGAACGAGCCGAGCGCGTCGTAGGAGTAGGCGCGCGAGAGCATGCCGTCCTCGATGTTCTCCTGCATCGCGAGGTTCCAGCCCATGCCGAAGACCTCCGTCCCGACGCCGGCGAGGAAGGCCGCGACGACGAGCGCGACCAGGTGGGGGGAGGTCCCGAGCAGCAGCACGGGCAGTGCGAAGAGGGACATGCCCAGCATGCCGAGCAGCAGCGGTCGCTCCAGGCGTACCCGCAGCAGGATCACCGTCATGACCAGCAGGCCCGCGGCCTCGGCGGACAGGACGAAGCCCCATCCCTGGCGGCCGATCGTGTCGTCCGCGATGGCCGGACCGAGGGTGAACCAGGCGCCCGCGTGGATGAAGTTGAGGGCCCCGAACCCCACGACCACCCGCCACAGCCACGGGGTGGCCCAGAAGAACGTCCACCCCTCGCGCAGCTCGCGGATGGTGTCCGCCGACTCTGCGCCGGGCTCCTTCGGGGGGAGCGTCACGGGCAGCAGGAGGACGGCCGAGAGCAGCCAGGCGGCGGCGTCGACGGCGAGCGCCCAGCCGGAGCCGACGGTCACCACGAGCAGGGCGCCGATGGTGGGGCCGAGCACCATCATCCCGTTGCGGGTGAGGGAGACCAGGGCGTTGGCCGGCTGCAGCTCCGAGCGCGCGACGAGCTGCGGGAGCACGCTCGCCATGGCAGGGAAGGCGACGCCGGAGACGGCCCCCTGGACGACGGAGAGCACGACCAGCATCCAGATCTCGGCGTGCCCGGACAGCACCAGCACGGCGATCGCACCCTGGCTCACGGCCGAGCCGACGTTGGACACCTGCAGCACCAGGGTGCGGGGCAGGCGGTCGGCGATCACGCCGCCGTAGAGCAGGAGCGCGACCATCGGGATGGTGCGTGCGGCGAGGACCTGGCCGAGCGCGATGGGGGAGTCGGTGATGTCGAGCACCGCGAAGGCCAGCGCGATGCTGGCCATCATGTTGCCCAGCGTGTTGACGAAGCGCGAGGCGAAGTACCACGCGAAGTTGCGGTTGCGCAGCGGGGCGACGGCCTCGGCCCAGGTCATCGGCCCGACTCCTGACCCGCGTCGCGGCGCGGCACCCAGCGGGCGGCGTCGCCCTCGAGGCCACCGGTCATCGTGAAGGCGGTGGTGGTGGCGCTGACGTGCACGGTCTCCGCGGTGCCGGCGGGCCGGGCCTCGGCGTGGAGGAGGTGGGAGGCCTCGTGCATCAGGTCGAGGGCACGGCGCCACACCTCGACCGGCACCCATGCCTCGAGGTCGCTCGACGATCCCGACCCGGGGCCCGCGTCGAGCAGCCGTCGCTCCACCTCGAGCGCGGTGGCCCGGGCGTAGGCGATCCGGTCGTCGACGGGGCTGGAGCGGTCGGCGACCTCGCGCGTGGCGTCGTACCGGTAGCGCTTGGCCACACCGCCGCGGATCTTCTCCTCGCTCTCGACCACGAGCTCGCCGGCGTCGTGGAGCAGGCGCAGGTGGTACGACGCGTTGGCGTGGGTGATCTCCAGGGTGCGGGCCACCTCGGCCGCGCTCATCGCCTCGGCGGTCAGCAGCGACAGGATGCGCAGCCGCACCGGGTGCGCCGTCGCCCGCAGCCGCGCCACCGCGTCGTGGTCCGTCTCGTCCATCCCACCCTCCAAGAGTTCTTGGGGAGTAGCGTGCCCGACGCCGGTGACGACTGTCAAACACTTCTTGGACGGTGGGGTGCGCGAGACCACCCGCGATCGACCCTGACCTCACCCTGACTCGACCCCGGAACGGGATGATTCCGGCTCGCCGGCGTGCTTGGCTTGTCATCGACAAGGAACGGGCACCCGGCCCGCCGAGGAGTGAGTGAGATGTCCGACCAGTACCCCAGCCCGTACGACCAGTCCGGTCCGGGCGGCCAGCAGCAGGGCGGCTACGGCCAGCAGCCGCAGCCCACCTACCGCGGCACGCCCGCCACCATGTCGGCCCAGGAGGAGCGCACCTGGGGCGCGATCAGCCACGCCGGTGCCGTGGTCGCGATGATCTGCTCGGCCGGCTTCCTCGGGTTCCTGGCCTCCATCGCGGTCTACGTCGTCCACAAGGACCGCGGCCCGTTCGTCCGCTCGCACGCCGCGAACTCGATCAACGTCCAGATCTCGATGTTCATCTGGCTCGTCGTCGCCGCGGTCCTCTACGTGGTCCTGGGCATCGTCACGCTGGGCATCGGCTTCGTCGTCTTCCTGCCGGTCTTCCTCGTGCCGCTGGTCGTCGCCGGCATCCTGCACGTGATCGGCGCGGTGAAGGCCTACAACGGCGAGTGGTGGAACCCGCCGATGACGCCTCAGTTCGTCAGGTGACGCTCACCTGAGCTCGCGCAGGACCTCGTCCTGCCACGCGAACGCTGCCCGGGTCCGGACCGCCAGGTCCGGCCCGGGCAGCACTGCTTCCACCCGGTCCGCCATCCCGGCAGGCAGGTCGGTGCGCAGGTGGCGCAGGTCAGCGGCCATGGGAGCGAGTATGATGTCTGCATGCAGAAGCAGCTCCTCCTTCGACAGCCGCGCTGATCGCGTCCCACACCCACCGGACCGACCACGCGGCCACCCCTCCATGCGAGGGGTTTTTTCATGCCCCGACCCCAGCACCACCCGCACCTGCAGAGGACACGCCATGAGCAGCCCGGAAACGGCAGACACCGCAGCCCACGACGCTGAGCGCGCGACGTACGACATCGCCG
Source organism: Nocardioides sp. P5_E3 (assembly GCF_054049275.1). Classification (NCBI taxonomy): domain Bacteria; kingdom Bacillati; phylum Actinomycetota; class Actinomycetes; order Propionibacteriales; family Nocardioidaceae; genus Nocardioides; species Nocardioides sp. P5_E3. Next base: position 3,761 of record NZ_JBFUMR010000009.1, on the reverse strand, counting down.
CCACGGAGACGAAGTGGCAGCGTGTCTGGGGGGAGCTCGACCCGTTCCGGGCCGACGACGACAGCCCGCGGGAGAAGCGCTACGCGCTGACGATGTTCCCGTACCCGAGCGGTGACCTGCACATGGGCCACGCCGAGGTGTTCGCGCTGCACGACGTGGTGGCGCGCTACTGGTGGCAGCGCGGCTACGAGGTGCTGAACCCGATGGGCTTCGACTCCTTCGGCCTGCCCGCGGAGAACGCCGCGATCCGCCACGACGAGCACCCGGACACCTACACGCGGGCCAACATCGCCAAGTCGATCGAGTCGTGCCGCAGGTACGCCGCGTCCTTCGACTGGTCGCGCACGTTCAACACCAGCGACCCGGAGTACTACCGCTGGACGCAGTGGCTGTTCCTGGAGCTGTTCAAGCGGGGTCTGGCCTACCGCAAGAACAGCCCGGTCAACTGGTGCCCCAACGACCAGACCGTGCTGGCCAACGAGCAGGTCGTCGGCGGCGTCTGCGACCGCTGTGGCGCCGAGGTGACCAAGAAGAACCTGACCCAGTGGTACTTCAAGATCACCGACTACGCCCAGGAGCTGCTGGACGGCCTGGACGAGCTGGCGGACACCTGGCCCGACCGCGTGGTCACGGCGCAGCGCAACTGGATCGGCCGCTCGGAGGGCGCGCACGTCACGTTCGCGCTGCACACCGCCGCAGGTGAGCGCGACATCGAGGTCTACACCACCCGTCCCGACACGCTGTTCGGCGCGACGTTCATGGTGGTGGCGGCCGACGCGGCGCTGGCGGCGGAGATCGTGCACCCCGACCGCGCGCAGGCGCTGGAGGACTACCTGGTCGAGGTCCGCAAGGCCTCCGACATCGACCGGCTGGCGACCGACCGGCCCAAGACGGGCGTCGACCTGGGCATCACGGCCACCAACCCGGTCTCGGGCGAGGAGATCCCGGTCTGGGCGAGCGACTACGTGCTGGCCGACTACGGCACCGGCGCGATCATGGCCGTGCCCGCCCACGACCAGCGCGACCTGGACTTCGCGCGAGCGATGGGGCTGCCGGTGCGCCGCGTCATCGACGTGCCCGGGGAGGACAACCCCGAGGAGAGCGGCGTCGCGACGTCCGGCGACGGGGCGTACGTCAACTCCGGCGACCTGGACGGGCTGGGCGACAAGGCATCCGGCATCCGCACGATCGTCGAGCGGCTGGAGGCCGACGGGCGCGGCTCCGGGGCGGTCAACTTCCGCCTGCGCGACTGGCTGATCAGCCGGCAGCGCTACTGGGGACCGCCGATCCCGATCATCCACTGCCCGGTGGACGGCGAGGTCCCGGTCCCGGAGGACCAGCTGCCGGTGACCCTGCCGATGCTGAAGGGCGCCGACCTGAAGCCCAGGGGCACCTCGCCGCTGGGCGGCGCGACCGAGTGGGTCAACGTGGCCTGCCCGACGTGCGGCGGCCCGGCGATGCGGGACACCGACACCATGGACACCTTCGTGGACTCGTCCTGGTACATGTTCCGCTACTGCTCGCCCCACGAGACCGACCGGGCGTTCGACAGCGCCAAGGTCAACGCGTGGATGCCGGCGAACCTGTACGTCGGTGGTGTCGAGCACGCGGTGCTGCACCTGCTGTACGGCCGTTTCTTCACCAAGGTCCTGAACGACATGGGCCTGGTCGACTTCCGCGAGCCGTGGTCGGCGCAGCTGAACCAGGGCTTCGTGATCAACCAGGGCAAGAAGATGAGCAAGTCGCTGGGCAACGGCGTCGACCTGGGGGACCAGCTCGGTGCCTTCGGCGTGGACGCGGTGCGCCTGACGCTGGTCTTCGCGGGACCGCCCGAGGACGACATCGACTGGGCCAACATGTCGCCGGACGGTTCGCTGCGGTTCCTGCAGCGGGCCTGGCGGCTGTCGGGCGACGTCACCTCGGAGCCCGGGGTGGACGTGTCGGGCGGCGACCTGGCGCTGCGGCGTACGACGGCGCGGACGGTGCACGACGCCGCCGAGCTGGTCGAGGGCTACCGCTTCAACGTGATGGTCGCCCGGGTGATGGAGCTGGTCAACGCGACCCGCAAGGCCATCGACTCCGGCTGCGGCCCCGCCGACCCCGCGGTGCGCGAGGCGACCGAGGCGGTGGCGATCCTGCTGTCCCTGGTCGCGCCCTACACGGCCGAGGAGATGTGGGAGCGGATGGGCAACAACCCCGACCACGCGGTCACGGTCGTCCACGCCGGGTGGCCGGCCGTCGACGAGGCGCTGCTGGTCGAGGACACGGTCGTCGCGGTCGTGCAGGTCAAGGGCAAGGTCAAGGCGCGCCTGGAGGTGGCCCCGGACATCTCCGAGGCCGACCTGGAGGCCGCGGCCATGGCCGACGACGGCGTGCAGCGGGCGATCGACGGCGCGACCGTGCGCAAGGTGATCGTGCGCGCCCCCAAGCTGGTCAACATCGTCGTCTGACGTCCTGCCCCGACACGACTGACCAGTAGGGTCGCGCTATGCCTCGCGTGGTAGTGGTCACCGACTCGACCGCGAGCCTGCCCGCCGAGCTGGCGCAGGCACGTGACATCCGGGTCGTGCCGCTCCAGGTGGTGATCGGCGCCCGGGTGCTCGACGAGGGACCCGACGGTGCCACCCCCGACGTGGTCGCCGAGGCGCTGCGCGACTTCGTGCCGGTCAGCACCTCGCGTCCCGCGCCGGCCCTGTTCACCGACCTCTACCGCTCGCTCGAGGCCGACGGGGTCGAGGAGATCGTGTCGGTGCACCTGTCCGGCGAGATGAGCGGCACCTTCGAGTCCGCACAGATGGCCGCGCTCGAGGTCGAGCTGCCGGTGCACGTCGTGGACTCGGGGCAGGTCGGCATCGCGACCGGCTACGCAGCCCTCACCGCGGCCGACGTGCTGGACGCCGGCGGGACGGGGGAGGAGGCGGCGCTGGCGGCGCTCGCCCGGGGCCAGGCGGCCACCTCGCTGTTCTACGTCGACACGCTGGAGTACCTCCGCCGCGGCGGGCGCATCGGCGCTGCCGCTGCGATCCTCGGCAGCGCGCTGTCGGTGAAGCCCCTCCTCGAGATCGCCGAGGGCCGCGTCGCGCCGCGCGAGCGCGTGCGCACGGCATCACGGGCGCTGGCCCGGCTCGCCGAGCTCGCCGTCGAGGCAGCCGGCGACGAGCCGGTCGACGTCTGCGTGTCCCACCTGGCCAACGCCGGTCGTGCTGAGGAGCTCGCCGCCGCGCTGGCCGAGCGGCTCGCGGACGGGCTGGAGGGGCGCGAGGTGATGTGCGGTGAGCTCGGGGCCGTGCTCGGCGCCCACGTCGGGCCCGGCATGGTCGCGGTCTGCGTGTCCCCGCGTCCCTGACGCCCGCCTGTCCACAGATTGCAGATCGCCCCTGTCGAAGGGGGCTCGCGCGTTCCTAGCGTGGACGGCATGCGCCGATCCCAGTCGTCCTCCGAGCACGCCGAGGCGGTGTCGCGGCGGCTGGCGACGCTGAGCGCGGAGCTCGCCGCGGTGCGCGGTGAGCCGGACGACGCGGCCGACCCGGCCCACGGGCACACGCGCGTCCGCGAGCGCCCGGACCCGTTCCCCGCTCCTGTCTCGGCACCTGGTCCCGCGCCGGTCGTGCCGTCGGTCCCCGGCCGCCACGCGTCGCGCCGGCTGCGGGTCGGCGGGCTGCAGCTCGGCCCGGTGCACCTCGCCGTCGTCGCCGTGGTCGCGGCGCTCGCCGTCGGGCTCGCGGCGTGGTGGGCGGTGCGCGACCAGGCCCGCGCCGTGC